>JAJXUP010000022.1 GCA_021782795.1 Pseudomonadota bacterium
CGCCCTTCATGGCCGAGCGGCCCTTTTTGTTTTCTCCACGGCGATATTCATAAGTCACCACCAGCGTGTCAGGCTCGTACATCACGCTTTGGAACCTGCCATAAGGGCAAATATAGGCACACACCTGTTCGCGCATGAATCCGGCGGCAATGTAGGTGGTCATCGTGAGCACGCCCACGCCGATATAGGCGGCTTCAGCTGCCTGCCCGGTAAAAAAATGGCGCAGCAATTCAGGTGCATAGCCGAAATAAAGCACAAACGTCAGTGCGGTCCAGAAGGACACGACCAGCCACAGCGTGTGCGTGATGCCAATCTTGATGACCTTCTCGCCGTTCCACGGCTGCTTGATGAGTTTCAGCCGCGCCGGTCGTTCGCCTTGCACCAACCGCTCAATCATCATGAACGCGTCGGTCCACAATGTCTGGAAGCAGAAATAGCCGCAAAACGCCCGACCCACCAGAGTCGTCATGAAGAACAGGAAGGTGGCTGCGATGAACAGCAGCCAGGCCAGCCAGAATACATTTTGCGGATAGACCACCAGATCGAAAATAAAAAAGCGACGTCCGATCAGATCGAATGCAACGGCCTGATTGATACCGCTGTGACGGTGCCAGGGCAGCCACGGCAGCAGAAAGAATACCGCATAAGCCAGCCACAACATCAACGATTTGAAGTTTCTAAACTTGCCATGAGCCCAGCGCGTCACAATCGGAATACGTTTTTCGTACAGATCCAGATGTTCTTCAGCTTGAGATTCCACGATATTCTCCAAACAAAAACCCCCGCACGGGCGGGGGTCAGGCTCGCATAACCGATTATGTCAGAAATTCGAGTCGAAAAATATTATTGACCACCGCCCAGGTCATGCACATACACGGCAAGCAGCTTGATCTGGTCCGGCGACAGGCGCTCTTTCCAGGTCGGCATCACACCCTTGTTCAGGCCGCCACGGATAACGGTCTTGATGGCGTCTTCCTTGTCTGCGACCGTCTTTGCGTCCGGCACGTTGGCCCACAGCCAGATGCTGTCAGTCAGATTGGCCGAACCAATCACCTGACGCCCCTTTGCGTTGGCGCCATGACAGTAGTAGCACGCAGCCGTTTCCGAATGGAACAGTTCATCGCCTGCCTTGGCACTGGCCGGATCCACCGGAATCTTCTCGAAACTGAGAATATAGTCGGCCAGTTCGGTCATTTGCTTGTCGTCCAGCACTGTGGCAAACGGAGGCATGTAACCGTGGCGACCATTGGTGATGGTCTGCTGGATCTGTGCGAAATGGCCGCCATAAAGCCAGTCGTCATCCGTCAGGTTGGGCGCGAAGCCAACCTTGCCCGCGCCGCCTTGCTGGTGGCAGGGTGCGCAGTTATCGGAAAAAAGCGTTTTGCCAGCGGAAAGCACGAAACTGTTGAGTTCCGGATCCTTGGCAATCTGCTCGAAAGGCGTGCTGGCAATCTTGTCGAAGTACGGCTTCTGCATGGCTTCGGCCTTGTTCGTTTCTGCCATCAGCAAGGCGCGCGTATTCCATGGTACGGTCTTCGTTTCGCCCTTGTCATTGGTATAGGTGATGGTGGCGAAACCCTTCGTATACGATCCGCCAATCGGCCAGGCCGGATAGATGAACCAGTACACCAGCGCAAACACTACCGTCGTATAGAACGCGATCAGCCACCAGTTGGGAAGCGGATTATTGTATTCCTGCAAATCCCCATCCCAGACGTGCCCGGTTGTCTGCGGCACGTGCGCTTGCTGTTTGCTCACACTCATTTTTTGTCTTCCCTCGGTTTGGATTCGTCATCAAGGAACGGGATATTCTTGTAGCTTTCCAGTTTCTCGCCACGCTTCTTGCTGCCATACACGTACAGCAGGATCAGCACAAAGGTTACGAACAGGATCACCAGCGCCAGCGGCTTGGTGTGCTCATACGAAGAAAACCAATAGATCCATCCCATTCCGCGAACATTCCCAGTTAACGGTACTTGACGAACTCGTCGTCGTCATACTTACGGAAATCCACCATCGTGCCCAGCACCTGCAGGTAGGCCACGAGCGCATCCATTTCGGAAATGTTGCTGCGATCCCCATCGTAGTTACCGTCCTGCGCCTGTTTGACGAGGTTTTTCTCAGCCTGGTTGATGTCCAGCATATTGGCGGTATCCGCGCCAAATTTTTTCACGTTGGCATCGTATTCGGCCTTCGTCAGCGAATAAGGCACGCCGGTGACACGGAGTGCGCGCATGCGCTCCTTGATATCCGAATAATCCAGTTGCGTGGTCAGCAACCACGGGAAGTTCGGCATTACCGACTGCGGCACAAGCGAACGCGGACTGACCAGATGCTGCACCATCCATTCGTTGGAATATTTCTTGCCGACACGTGCCAGGTCAGGGCCGGTACGCTTGGAACCCCACTGGAACGGATGGTCGTACTGCGACTCGGCAGCCAGCGAGTAGTGGCCATAACGCAGCGCTTCGTCACGGAACGGACGGATCATCTGCGAATGGCACAGGTAGCAACCCTCGCGTTGGTAGATATCGCGACCGCGCAGTTCGAGCGGGGTGTACGGACGTACGCCATCCACCTTTTCAACCGTTCCCTTGATGAAGAACAGGGGGGCAATTTCCACCAGACCGCCGATACTGATGGCCAGCATGGTCGCTACTGCGAGCAGACCGATATTGGTTTCCAACCATTCATGCTTGAACATTTATATTATCTCCCTCAATCAGGCACTGGCCGCAGACACGTTGCCAGGCGCTGCAATGTATGCCGGTGCCTGACGACCCGAACGGATGGTCATCATGATATTAATGAACATCAGCAGCATGCCGGACAGGAAGAACATACCGCCAATTGCGCGCATCACGTACAGTGGGTGCATGGCTGCAACGGACTCGACGAACGAATACTGCAGGTTGCCGTACTGGTCAAACGCACGCCACATCAGGCCCTGGGTGATACCGGAAATCCACATGGCGGTGATATACAGCAGTACGCCGATGGTTGCCAGCCAGAAGTGGATACCAATCAGCTTTTCGCTCCAGACCTTGGTGTTCCAGATACGCGGAATCATGTGATAGAGCGAACCGAAGCTCACCATGGCAACCCAGCCCAGCGCACCGGAGTGAACGTGTCCAACCGTCCAGTCGGTATAGTGCGACAGCGCATTGACATCCTTCAGCGCCATCAGCGGGCCTTCAAACGTGGACATGCCGTAGAACGACAAGGCCACGATCAGGAAACGCATGATCGGATCGGTGCGCAGACGGTCCCAGGCACCCGACAGGGTCATGATGCCGTTGATCATGCCGCCCCATGACGGCAGCAGCAGCATGATGGAGAACGTGGCAGCCAGCGTCGAAGTCCAGTCAGGCAATGCAGTCCAGTGCAGGTGGTGCGCACCAACCCACATGTACAGGAAGGACAGCGCCCAGAAGTGCACGATCGACAGGCGATAGGAGTAGATCGGACGACCAGCCTGTTTCGGCACGAAGTAATACATCATCCCCAGGAATGCAGCGGTCAGAAAGAAACCCACCGCGTTGTGACCGTACCACCATTGCGTCATCGCGTCCTGGGTGCCGGCGAACAGGCTGTAGGACTTCATCGAGAACAGGCTGATGGGCACGGCCAGGTTATTGAAGGTGTGCAGCAGGGCAGTCGCCAGGATGAACGACAGGAAGAACCAGTTGGCCACGTAAATGTGCGGTTGTTTCCGCTTCATGATGGTGCCGACGAACACCGTCAGATAAACCACCCAGGTGATTTCGATCAGGATGTCGATTGGCCATTCCATTTCGGCATATTCACGGCTCTGCGTGTAGCCCAGGGTGTAGCTGATGTCACCGAGCGCGATGGCAGCAGTCCAGCCCCAGAACGTGAAATTGGCCAGGAAATCGCTTACCAGACGGGTCTGGCACGTGCGTTGCACGATGTAGTATGAGGTGGCGAACAGTGCGCTGCCGCCAAAACCGAAAATCACGCTGCTGGTGTGCACCGGACGAAAACGGCTGAAGGTGATGTAAGGGATGTCGAAGTTGAGAAAGGGCCAGGCCAGCTCGGACGCAATATACACGCCGACGGACATGCCGAGCAATCCCCATACTACTGACATGAAGGCGAATTTCTTCACCACTTCAAAATTGTATTGCTCATTACTACCAATTTCTGTAGTCGTCACGTGAGCCTCCTATACTGCTAGTCTGATAAAGGATTTATGCCAGCGAGCATTCTACCTGCGGCAATATGTCGCACGCAAGCCCGCCAAAACGCCATATTATACGCAGGTTTTCTAACGCTTTGATAAGCCATGGATAATCAGGACACAAAAGTCCTGTAATTTCGCCCCCCTTTAAATGGCTATCTCGATGATATTATCCAAATAATGGCCGGATGTCTATTATCAATCCATTTTATAGGTCATTTGCTTGCGGTCCGACCCGTTTTTTTCGTCATGACACGACAACAGCGCTCTGCGCAAGCCATCGCAACGCATCCTGATTAACGATAAATCAAGTCAATCGACCATGTCTGGCCGATCACGCATTCAGTGACTGCCCTGTTTCACGCTCAGCAGCTGTTGCAGATCATGAGTGATTTGCGGAACCGTTTCCCCGAACGGCATCAGCAGACGCAATCGGCCATCCTTGTCATACAAATAGGCAAACGCGCTGTGATCCATGAAATAGTTGCCCTGCGCGTCGGCAGGCAACTGGCGATAGAATACATGATATTCGGCGGCAGTCCGGGCAGTGGCCGCAGCATCACCGTACAGGCCAACAAAGGCCGGGTTGAATGCCGGAACAAATTCGCGCAGCACCTGCGGCGTATCGCGACGCGGGTCGAGCGTGACGAACAGCACCTGCACCTGCTGCGCACGCACGCCCAGTGATCGCATGGCCTGCGCCAGATTGTACAGCGTCATCGGACAGACTTCGGGGCAGTGCGTGTACCCAAAGAACATCACCACAACCTTGCCACGGTAGTCCGCCAGAGTACGCGGTTGACCGTTCATGTCGTGCAGTGAAAACTCCCGCGCATACCCGGCGCCGGTGACATCCCGGGCCCAGGTCTGGCCCAGCGGCACAGGCGGCCTGGAACACGCCGCGAGCAGCAGCGCCAGCAGTGGCAGCAGGCGCAGCCAGGCAGCCATCAGGGCGCCGGCAGCAACGCCTGGGTGGGCAGGTCGGTCAGACGGTAACGCCCGCTTTGCACGGCAGCAGCCAGATCACCGAGCTTCATGTTGGTGAGCATCTCGATCACCTGTTCCTTGATCGGTAGCCAGCTGTTGTGCACCGGACAGGCGGTATCTTCGCCGCAGCGCTTGAGGCCAAGCAGGCAGCTCTGGGTAAAATCGGCACCTTCGGTCAGCTGCAGCAACTGCATCAGCGACATCTGCGCAGTTTCCTCGCGCAGGCAGAAACCACCCAGGCGACCACGGAAAGAATACAGCAGCCCGTTCTTGCCAAGACCCTGCAGGATTTTGGCCAGATAGGGCGCGGGCACGTTCAGCCTGAGCGCAACGTCGCGGTTGAGCACCGGCGTCCCGGGCGGTTGGGCCGCCATGTAGATCATGGCTTGCACGGCGTACTGACTGGTACGGGATAGAATCACAGCATCACCTTCGATAGAGTATCCAGGAATATCCCGGCAAATACCGCCGCGCCCAACCAGTTATTATGCAGAAAGGCCTTGAAACACGATGCAGGATCGCGATTGCGGATAAGTGCATAATGATATACCGCAATTCCGGCCGCAACGCAAATTCCCAGATAAAAAAACATGCCAAACCGGTAAATATAACCGGCATACGCCAGCACGCCGAGCATGGCCGCATAACAGAGCATGATTGCCGCCACATCAAAACGACCGAATGTGATCGCCGACGTGCGAATACCGATTTTCAGGTCATCCTCGCGATCCACCATCGCGTATTCGGTATCGTAGGCCACCGTCCAGAACACATTGGCCACAAGCAGCAACCATGCCTGGAGAGGCACTGTCCCCTGGATGGCTGCATAAGCCATCGGTATGCCAAAGCCGAAGGCCACACCAAGGTACGCCTGTGGAATGGCGAAAAAACGTTTGGTATACGGATAGCTGGCCGCCAGCAGCACCGCCGGCACGGACAGCCAGCGCACCAGCCTGTCCAGCGGCAACACGAGCAGGAACGCAAGACCGGACAGGGCCGTAGCCAACAGCAATGCCTCCCGCGTGCTCACAGTGCCCGTGGCGAGCGGACGATCGCGAGTGCGGCTCACATGACCATCGAAATCCCGGTCAGCATAGTCGTTGATCACGCACCCGGCCGATCGCATCAGCACCGTACCGAGCAGGAAGATCCACACCACGCGCCAGTCGGGAAAATGCCTGCCCGCTGCGAGCCACAACGCCCACAGCGTCGGCCACAGCAGCAGCAGAATGCCGATGGGCCGATCAAGCCGCATCAGCCGTTCGTACGTATCGATCCTTGCCCACACCTGAGCCAACTTCACGCGAATACATCCGGCATGAATACCTCCGTCACCAGAATACGCTGTCTTCCCGAGCCAAACAACGAACGCCGCGCCCACAGGCGCCCTGTCACCGCGGTACCGGCCGCGGCCTGTCGCCACAGCGGATGCGTCCGCGGCAGCAGACAATACTGCAACATTCCGCGACGGATGCGCGCATCGGCGAACAACGCCTCGCCCAATGGCCGGTTACCCAGATGCGCCAGCCTGCGCCACGAGCCTGACAGGCTGTCCTGTGGCAGCACGCTGTGGGCATATACCAGCGGCTGTTCTCCGCAGCACAGCCATACGTTGCGAATCAGCGCCCGCCGTCTCGCCGACAACCCCACCGGCCTGCGCTCGTCAGACTGCACTGTTGCGCGCCGCAACTGCAAACCGCGTACGCAGAACCCGGCGCAACCCGTGCGCAGCCGTCGCGTCAGCGAACGCCGGTCGGTCAGCCAGTCGCGCACGGCTGGCGGCGCGGCGATCAATCTGTTGTACCAATGTGCCATGCCAATCCGTCGGGTTGCCACCCGCTCACGCGAGTCCGTATTCCTGTCGTGCACCAAACCAGCGCGCGATATGCCCGGCCGCAAGTCCGGGCGTTTCTCGCAGCATCCAGCCGGCCGCCTCACGCGCTGATTCAACCAGCGCCACATCAGCGAGCGGATCGGCAAAACGCAGCAGCGGCGCACCTGACTGGCGCGCGCCCAGCCATTCACCCGGACCACGCAGCCGCAGATCCTCGCGCGCCACATGAAAACCGTCGGTACTGCCGGCAATCACCCTGAGCCGCGCATCAGCCAGCTCCGACAGCGGTTCACGGTAGAGCAGCAGACAGGCGCTGCGCGCTGCTCCCCGTCCCACCCGGCCGCGCAACTGGTGCAGCTGTGCCAGCCCCATGCGCTCGGCGTGTTCGATCACCATCAGCGAGGCATTCGGCACATCCACACCGACTTCGATCACCGTGGTTGCCACCAGCAGGGCGATTTCACCATGGGCAAACGCGGCCATGACGGAAGCCTTGTCTGCCGGACGCATGCGCCCATGCAGCAGGCCGACGCGGAATTGCGGCAGCATCTGCTGCAGCATCGCATGCGTGTCGATCGCCGTCTGCAACTGTAGCGTCTCCGACTCTTCGATCAACGGACAGACCCAGTACGCCTGCGCACCCGCCTGGCAGCGCGATCGCAGCCAGTCGACCACCTCGCCACGCCGCCCGTCGGCAACCAGGCGCGTGACCACTGGCGTGCGCCCCGGCGGCAGTTCATCGATCAGCGATACGTCAAGATCGGCATGATAACTCATGGCAAGAGTGCGCGGTATCGGCGTGGCGCTCATCATCAGCTGATGCGGCATCTGCCCCTTGTGGCGCAGCGCCAACCGCTGCGTCACGCCAAACCGGTGCTGTTCGTCGACCACCGCGAGTCCGAGCCGGGCAAAACCGACCTCGTCCTGAAACAGGGCGTGCGTTCCCGCCACCAGCTGCGCCGTACCGTCCGCCAACGCGGCGACCACTGCAGCACGCCGCCGCGCCGCAAGACTGCCTGACAGCCACTGCACCTGCACGCCCATGGGCTCGAACCATTCACACAGCTTGCGGTAATGCTGTTCGGCCAACAGTTCGGTCGGCGCCATGAACGCGGCCTGGAACCCACAATCGATCGCCTGCGCTGCGGCCAGCGCGGCAACGATGGTTTTGCCACTGCCGACATCGCCCTGCAGCAGCCGCTGCATTGGCACCGGCCGCGCCAGATCGTCGCGAATTTCCTGCCACACGCGTTGCTGCGCCGCAGTCAGCGCGAACGGCAGCCGCTGCAGCAGCGTTCTGGACAACGCGCCCCCCCCAGGCATCGGAGCTGTTCCCAGCCGGGTGCGGCGCATTCGCGCCTGATGCAGCACCAGCTGCTGCGCCAGCAGTTCATCAAAACAGATGCGCCGCCAGGCCGGCGCACTCTTGTCCTGCGCCTGTTGCGGCAGGGTGGCCGGTCCTGGCCGATGCAGCGCCAGCACACTTTCGGCAAACCCGGCAAGCCCATAACGTTCGCGCACCGGCTCAGGCACCGTATCGTCCCAGTCCGGATGCATCAGCAACCGGTCTGTCAGCCTGCGGATCATGGTCTGACTGACCCCGGCACACACAGGGTAGACCGGCGTCAGGCAATCCGGCAGCGGCGTGTCCTCGGTCACCACCCGCCAGCGCGGATGGACCATTTCCACTTCCAGCAGGCCCGAACGCACTTCGCCACTGACCCGCAACAGATTTCCCACCGCCATGCGCTGCGCCTGTCCGGGATACACATGCAGAAATCTCAATACCACCCGACCGCAATCATCCTCGATCGTCACCTGCAACTGACGGCGGCCACGGTAGGTCGTGTCACAACGGATGACACGACCTTGCACCTGTTGTACCAGACCAGGCCGCAGATCACGCATCGGCGTCAGGTGCGTCTCATCTTCATGTCGCAACGGGAAATGCAGCAACAGATCGGCTGCAATGTGCAGCCCCAGACGGGTAAACGGCTTTGGCAGCGGTGCCAGCAGGTCCGGCCCGTTGGCAGACACGCCGGACACACTCAGTCCTTGCCAGGCACCAGCAGGATCCCGTCGGCTTCGACTTCGGCACCGCGCGGTAGCGCGGCCACACCGACTGCGGCACGCGCCGGGTAGGGTTCGCTGAAGTATTGCATCATGATTTCGTTGACCTTGGCGAAATGCGACAGGTCAACCAGATAGATGTTCAGCTTGACCATATCATCCAGGGATGCGCCTGCCGCCTGCGCCACCGCGTGCAGATTACGGAACACCTGGTGAATCTGTCCGGCCACGCCGGATTCCAGCTGCATGGTTTTCGGATTGAGGCCGATCTGGCCAGACATGTAAACCGTATCTCCCGCACGCACCGCCTGGGAATAGCTGCCGATGGCCGCGGGCGCATCACCGGTGCTGATAATCTGTCTCGACATGCTCTGCTCCGTCGTCAAAATGTTTCCGACCCGCGAGTATACTATAGAGCACCGGCATCACGATCAACACCAGCACCGGCTGTACTGCCAGCCCGGACACCACCGCCACCGCCAGCGGCTGCTGCATGCTGGCGCCCCGGCCAAGCGCCAGTGCAAGCGGCATCAGTGTCAGCATGGCGGCAAAACCGGTCATGGCGATGGGACGCATGCGGTTGCGGCCCGCCATCACCAGCCGCGCATGCAGGTCGGCCGTTTTTTCAAGCTCGAAAAATTCGGAGAAATAGAAAATGGCCGCCTCGGTGACGATGCCGACGATCATGGTCATGCCCATCATCGACGAAATATCCAGTTCCATACCGCTCAGTTGCAATCCGGCGAACACGGCGAACACCGACAGCAACGGCATCAGCAAGATGGACAGCACTACGCTGAAACGTTCGTACAGCAGCAACAGCAACAGAAACACCAGCCCGATGGCGGCAACAAACACCACCACCAGCCCGCGAAAAGCGATCTGCTGCTGTTCGTACAAGCCGCCCAGTTCGACATACATGCCCGACGGCAGGTTGCCGGGCGCAGCGATGGCGCGGCGCACATCGGCCATCACCGCCCCCATCGACCGGCCGCTGATGCGACCGGTCACGGCCACCATGCGCTTGAGGTTTTCCCGCACGATCTGTGCCTGGCCACTGACAGCTTCGACCTTCGCCACCCGCCCGAGCGGAAACAGATGTCCGTCAGGCGCACGCAGCATCAGCCGACTCACATCCCGATCGCGCTGACGCAGACCTTGCGGCATCCAGACGCGTACGCCGATCAGCTTCGGTCCATGCTGGATCGAAGTGGCGACCATCCCGCCCAGATCGGTCGCCACCGCCTGGGTGATGCCATCCGGCGTCATGCCCTCCAGCGCTGCGAGCGCCCGATCGATATGAATCTCCAGCGCATCGCCGGCCGGATGGATGCCGTCACGGGTATCGACCACACCAGGAATGCGGCCAATCCGTTGCTGCATCCGTTGTGCTGTCTGCAGCAACGCGCGCGCATCGTCACCAAAAATCTTGATTTCAATCGGCTGTGGCACCGCGGTCAGATCGCCGATCTCGTCCTCCATCAATTGCGCCAGCTCGATGTCAAGTCCGGGAACTTCATGCTCGATGCGGGTGCGGATGCGGTCCATGACCACATCGATCGGCGCACGCTGACCGTTACGCAGACGCACGAAGAAATCGCCCTCGTTCGCCTCGGTGATGCCTCCGCCCAGCTGGGCACCGGTACGGCGCGAATAGGTCTGTACATCCGGGTCGGTCTTGAGGATCGTTTCCACCTGGCGCAACAACCGATCCGTCTCGGTCAGCGATGTGCCAGGCGCAGACAGGTAGTCCAGCGTGAAGCCGCCCTCATCCATCGATGGCATGAATCCCGAGCCCAGGTTGACAAACGCCAGCGTACCGCCCATCACCAGTGGCGCAAGCACCAGCAGCAGCCACAGCGGCCGTGCCAGCAGACGGCGCATGAAGGCGTCATAGCGCAGTTGCAACAGGTGCGTGAAACGGCCGTCTTCGCCGGCATCACGGCCGCGCAACAACTGTTCGGCCAGCACCGGCGCCCCCATCCAGGTGACGAAGAACGAAATCAGCAGACCCGCCGCCATGGTCAGCGACAGCGCCTTGAAAAAGGCGCCAGTCACCCCGGTCAGGAATGCCAGCGGCACGAAAATGATGATCGTGGCCGCGGATGACCCGGCCAGCGGGCGCACGAATTCGGCTGCCGCCTGCAGGATGCGCTCATGCTGCGCGCCAGTGGTGCCGCGCAAACGGCGCACGATATGCTCGGTCATCACGATCGCATCATCGATGATCAGCCCGACCGCTGCCGCCATGCCTCCCAGCGTCATGATGTTGAAACTCATGCCCGTCACATACAGCACCAGCACTGTCGATGCCAGCACCACCGGCACGATGACCAACGCGATAAATGTAATCCGCAGGTTGCGCAGAAACAACCACAACACCAGAATGGCCAGCCCGGTACCGGTCAGCATGGCATCACGCACGCTCCGCGCCGAGTCGGTCACCAGCACACTCTGATCATACCAGTTGGACAGGTGGACCCCCGCCGGCATCTGCGACCGGTAGCCCGCCAGCCGCGTGGCCACGTCGTGTGCGATCTGCACACTGTTGCCGCCCGGCTGCTGGAAGATGTTGAGCAGCACGGCCTGCCGCCCGTCCGCATTGACGCGAGTCCAGTGCGGGGCCACGCCATCGCTGACCCGGGCCAGCTTGCCCAGCGGAATCACCGCCCCGCCCGGGGTGCGTACCGGCATGTCACGCAATTGCTGCACCGTCTGCAGACGGGTATCAGCCACGGCCAGATACAGCTTGTAGTGGTCTTCAAGCCTGCCGACCGCATCCACCACATTGCCAGCCGTGACCGCCTGCACCACGTCGCCCGGGGTCAGCCCCCAGGCCGCCAGCCGCGCCGGATCGACTTCGACCTCATACTCCTCACGCTCACCGCCCTGCACTTCCACGCGCGAGACCCCATTTACGCTCGACAGCAGCGGTCGCAACTGGTACTGCGCCAGATCATACAGCTGACTCTGGCTCAGCGACGAGGCTGTCAGGCTGTAGGCCAGAATCGGAAACACCGTCGGATCCATGCGCCGCACGGTCATCTGCGTGCCGCTCGGCAACTGGGGCAACACCTGGGTGATGGCCTGACCGAGCTGGACGGTCGCCAGCGCCATGTCCATCCCCCAGTCGAAACTCACCGAGATTTCCGCTTCGCCCCGACTTGTAGTCGAACGTACGTTGCGTACACCAGGTACCAGGCGCACTGCCTCTTCCACTGGACGGGTAACCATCACCATCATCATGTCAGCCGGACGGTCGCCGGCATCCAGCGTAACCACCACCCGCGGAAAGTCGACATTGGGAAACAACGTCACTGGCAAGCGAAGGCTGGCAGACAGCCCCGCCAGCGTAAGTATCGCCAGCAGAAACAGGATGGAGCGTCGGTGCAGCTGCAGCCAGCCGGTCACGTTCATGGCGCATCCTGGCGCACGGCCATGCCATTCTGCAGCTCATAGTTGCCGAGCGCCACCACCGGAGCATCAGGCAGCAGCTTTCCGCTCACCGCCACCACATCGCCAGACTCGATGCCGCGCTGCACCGCCACACGCCATGCCCGGCCGCCCCGCACCTGGTAGATGCAGTCACCGTTGCCGTCATCCAGCACGGCCGTACGCGGGACCACCAGCGCCCTGTGCGCACCGAGCGCGATCTCGCCACGCACACGCTCGCCCGGCAGCAGCCCGTGTCCGGCCACCCTGACCACCGCGCTCACCTGCTGCGTCGTGGGGTTAATGACATCGGCCAGGTATGCAAGCGTGCCATCCTGTGCTGGCGAACCGGTCATGAGCGGCACGATGCGCACCGCCAGCCCGGCATGCACGCGCTGGCGATCAACCGCATCCAGATCGAGCAACACGCCCTGCCCCGACTCCGGCCCCAGCTGCAGCAAGGGCGCATCGGCCGCCACCCGATCGCCGACTGCCACCGACACCGATTGTACCCAGCCGTCGAACGGCGCGCGCACCCCGGTCTGTGCACTGTCGGAACCGCTGCTGCGCGCAGCCTCCAGCGCCGATCGCGCATCGGCCAGCGCCCGATCGGCGGCATCCAGCTGCGATACTGTTGCCAGTTGCTGCGAGCGCAACTGCGCCACGCGGGCGCGCTCGGCCTCGGCATACTGCACGGCTGTCTGCGCCTGACGCCATGTCTGCGTCACGGCTGCGCTGCGGGCAAAGGTCAGCAGCAGATCCCCCCGACGCACATGCTGACCTGCGCGCACCGCCAGCCGGATCACCTGACCCGCACGCGCCAGACTGACCGTCTGCAGCCGTGCCGGATCCTGCGCCACCTGACCATAAGCCACCACGGTCTGCGAAACCGACTGCATGCGCAGCGGCACCACATGCACGCTGGCCACCGGCGGCAATGTCGGCCGAACGACTGCGGAATCATCGTCATCGGCCAGTGCCGACCACTGTATGCCCAACACCAGTACCAGGCACGGCAGCAGCCAGCGCAGCGCAAAAGGAACGTGAAACATCATGGTATCGGGTGCTCCGGAAGGGCTGGCCCCAACAGGGTCTGCAGCGCAATGCGCTGTTCGGCCAACGATTGTTCGAGATGAATGAGTTCGATGTGCTTGGCAATCCAGGCGAGCCGCATGCGCGCCGCATCGGGCGCCGCGAGATTGCCTTCGTGTTCGGCACGCTCGGCCATGTGCGCCTGAGCCTCGAGCGCCGGCATGCCCCGGCGAACTTCGGCAACCTGAGCCTCAAGCCGGGGCAAGATATCCAGAACCACGTGAAACTCGCTTTGCGCAGCCAGCCAGCGAGCGCGGTATTCTTCATACAGCTGACGACGACTGGCCCGCGCCACGGCAATATTGCCGCGATTGCGGTTGAACACCGGCAGGCTCAGCACCACGCCCGGACCGGCACTGTTATCGCCATAGTTGTCCTGCGACCGATTGATGCTCACACCCAGCACAGGAAACTGCGCCAGTACGGCCGCACGGTAGCCGGCCTCCTGCGCATCATAACCGGCACGCAATGCCGCCATGTCCGGGCGCTCGCGCAACCTCGCATCGAACTGCCGCACCAGCCCTGCCACATCCAGCCTCGGTGCAACGAAATCCCCGCTCAGACGCACTCGGGCTGCTGCATCGAGTCCGGTCAGGTCATTCATGACCGCCCGATCCTGCCGTTCGAACCGATACGCATCATCAAGCTGGCCCTGCGCGCCCTGCCAGGTCAGCCAGTCCGCTGCCACGGCATCGGCAGTCAGGTTACCGGCATCTCCCGCCCGGCGGCTGGCTTCATAACGCCGGCGCAGGCTGTCCCGCAACTGTTGCAGCAGCGGCAGCAGCCGTTCGTCGGCACGCATGCGCACATAGGACAGTCTGGCCGCATTGACCACCTGCCATTCCTGCCATAACAGTTCCTGTTCCGCCTGATTTGCGCCGGCCTGCGCGATGCGCTTGCGCGATGATCGCATCAGCCAGTCGCTGATGTCGAACCCAAGTCCCAATGCCCACGCATTTTGCGTACCGGGCGTCATGGCCAGGTCTTCGCTGTAACCGATCTGCGGATCAGCCAGCAGCCCCGCAGCAAATACCTGGGCGTGTGCGATGCCCAGGGCCGCGCGTGTCGCACGCAGCTGCGGATTATTGGCCACCGCCAGCATGGCCAGTTCATCACTGTCGAGACCATCGGCCGGATTCCAGACATGTACCGCCCAGGGCGGCAGGCGCATGGCATCCACCTGCACCTGCCCGGCAGCGGTCGGGGCAGAAAACCGGTCCGGCAAAGGCCGGGGAGCATAACTCGCACATGCGGCCAGCATGAACACCAGCGCCAGTCCCGCGCCGCCGCGTCCCAGCCTGATTGCCATGGAATTCGTCAACATGGGACGATTATATAAAAAAAACACTTAGAACAGAATGAATTCCAGCTGACCAGAAACAAACAGGGCGGGGGTTTCCCCCCGCCCTGTCGGCGATACATGAACCGTGACTCAGTAATCCAGCCGCAAAGTCACAAAAAAGCTGCGTGGCGCACCCGGGTTGGCAATGACATATCCGCCGTAACTGGTGCCAAAATAACCGCCAGCAGAGATGTAGGCCGTCGAATTGTATTGCGTATCGAGCAGGTTCTGCACATCCAGCGACAGCGTGGCGACCTGCGGATGCAGCAGCGACTGCAGCCAGCCGATCGAGGTCAGGTGAGCGTTGATCGACAGATTGACCAGATTGTACGCCGGGTTGACCTGGCTGGATGGTGCACCAGTCAGGTTGTCATACATGTAGCTTTTGCCGAAGTACTGGTCCCACAACGTGGTGTCGATTGTACCGCCAGGCACATAGGCCTCGTAGGTCACGCCGACGTTGGTGGTCTGCTCGGGCGAGTTGGACACCGGCATGCCGTTGTAGTACTGACCGGTGGTACCCGAATAGTACGAATTCCAGGTAGCAGTGAGCCAGCCAAGATTGGCGAAAGCCGACCAGTTGCGGTTGATGTCGGCATTGATCTCCAGTTCTTCGCCTTCCAGCGTGGCCGAACCGCTACCAAAGGTGGTAACGATGGAACCGGTTACAGTGCGCGGGATGGTCTGGTTATCGAGCAGGGTATTGAAATAGCCGATGGTGCCACTCAACTGGTCAAGCCCGAACACGTTTTTCTGCGCATAGCGCAGACCGATATCCCAGTTGGTGCTGCGAATCGGCTGAAGCGTGGCGATGTTTTCCGGATAACGGTCATAGTTGCCGGCAGTCGGGTTGCTGTAGGCAATGGCATAGTTGCCATAGAAATTCAGCGCATCGTCGATCTTGTAGTTCAGGCCCAGCGATGGCTCACCCTTGACGAACGTGGTCGACTGGTTCGGATTGGTGTCGTACGAGACACTGCCGGGGATACCACCTGGATAATAGGTGCTCGCGGCATTCGGGCTGTTGTTGGCGAAATCGGTCTGGAAATCCACCAGACGGAACGCCGGTACGATGTTCAGCCGGTCAAACAGCGTGGCGCTGTCCTGGGCAAACAGTGCCCAGTCAGTGGTCTGCGTGGTGTTGTACTGGATCGAACCCGGCTGACTGTTGTTGAAACCCAGCGCGGACAGATAACCGGTATAGGCACTTTCAGCACGCGAGCTGATGACATAACCGCCGAAGCTGAACACATTGCTCTTGCTGAAGTGCTCATCGAACTGCAGCTTGTCGCCATAGGTGTTCGAGCGCTCATTGAAATTCTCTTCGTTGGTACCCACCCCGGCATAATCGTAGTTATTCATGCGGAAGTGGTTGACATAACCGTCGCGGAACCACATCACGTTGCTCAGGGTGAAATCGGGTGCCAGGTTCAGTTCCAGGTGCGACCAGCCAAGGTAATCTTCGATCGAATTGTGCTTGAACCACATGTCGGTCGGCAACGTCGCATAATAGCCTGCGGTCTGCTGGCTATACGCCGGGCCAGGGATACCGATGCCGTTCATGGTGATCCCCGGCTGCGCCGTCGTGGGGATCATGTTCGGCCGGTACTCATCGTTGTACAGCCCATACAGACCGAAGCTGATCAGGCCATTGTCGAGACGCTTCTGCGTCTTGATGTAGGCATCGGTGGTGCGCGATGGCAGGTAGTCGCTGGTGGTGCGAAACGTCTGGCTGCGCGCGTTGGCGGCACCAAGCACGGTGGACCAGCCGTCATGCTCGCCGGTGTTGAGCACGAAGGATGCCACCAGGGTATCGAAACTGCCGACCGACAGCTCGGCATTGGCGCTCGCCTGGGCACTGGGTTGCACCGGAATGAAATTGATCGACCCGCCCAGTGTGTTGTACCAGCGCGTATCGGCATTTCCCGGACCATTGATGGTATTCACGCCCGCCATCAGCGCACCGATCGGGATTTCCGGCGAATGCCAGCCCGTTCCCTGACTCAGGCTGTTGAGCGGCACGCCATCCAGCTCGGCGGTGATGCCGTTGGTCTGCAGGTCACCCGGCACGCTGTTCCAGCCCACCTTGATGCCGCGCATGGAAATGGTGGAGCGCGACGATACACTGCCCGCGTTGTAACCACTGATCAGTGTGTTGGGCATGATCGACAGCGATTGCATGCCGCCCGCATCCGGTCCGAACAGCTGGATCTGATCGGGCGTGATCGACTGCACATCCTGCGATGAATTCTGCTTCTGCTGCGTGTTCCAGACCGTGCTCGAATTGGTCGTGTCGGCATTGTTCGAGGTGCCGTTGCTGCTCGTTCCCTGTGCCGATACGCTGCCAAGATCGACCGCCCCGTCTGCATGCGCCAGCGGTGCACCCAACAACAGCCCTGCCAGCAGCGCCGGCAATGGCTTCAACACAAAACCCACTTCCTTTTTCATGCGTTTCCCCTGTTTGCTGCCTGGATAAAATCAGCCGACGCCGGCACCTCGTACGCAATTTGCGGCATCCGCAACCAAAGTTGGCATTCTCTGGCAGCAACTTTTCTGTCCCGTGAAGACAGCCTTAGGATTCACTCAGGAATGCGATTAAATTTTTGTGACAAATCCCTTTTTCCTCTTCAATCAACAGCCACAGGGGCTACAAGGCATGCCAGATCTGCTATAATCCGTAGGTATTTACCATCCGCCATCCGCCATGGAACCGCTGGAACTCATCCAAGATTACCTTGAACGTCACACTGACAATCCGCCCCCCAGCCTGACCGAGGAAACACGTCTCGATACGCTGGGCATCGACTCTCTGGCCATGTACGAACTGCTCTTTGAACTGGAAGACTCTTACGGAGTCCGCTTCACAGACGATACTGCCCGACCGGAAACCATCGGCGAACTGATCCGTTTCATCGAAAGCACCCAACCCGCCGCCAAAAACGGAACCGTATGAGTTTCAGCGGACAGCACAGGGTGGTCGTGACCGGCGTGGGCCTGATTGATCCTTTCGGCGACGACACACCGTTCTTCAGCCACCTCATGCGCGGCGATTCGGCAACCAGGCTAAGTCGCTTCTCCCTGCAACCGCCGCACGAGCCATTTACCCAGCCAACGGTACAATGCCGCGGGTTCATACCCGAAACCATGCTCGGCAAGGCCATTTCCAGCATGACTGACCGCTACAGCCAACTCGGTATTGCCGCTGCCTTTTCAGCCTGGCAGGACGCCGGTTTCGAGCGCGGACAATCCATGCCTGACAATGCCGGCGTGTCATGGGGCACCGGCGGTGGCGGCGTACTGACCGTCGACAAGGGTTACAGCGATTTCTACGAGCGCGGCAAACCGCGGCCGTCACCGCTTTCGGTGGTGTTCACCATGAACAATGCCGCGGCAGCGCACATCGCCATTGCACTCGGCCTCGGTGGTGCCTGCCTGACGCATTCCGTTGCCTGCGCCTCGTCCGCAATTTCCATCGGCGAAGCCTTCCGCCGCATCCGCTCGGGCGAGGCGCCCATCATGGTGGCCGGCGGATCGGAAGCTCCGCTGTCACCCGCCATGATGCGCGCCTGGGAAGCCATGCGTGTGATCGCCCCGGCAGCGAACGAGGACGAAGCCGGCTGCGCCTGCCGGCCATTTCACAGCGCCCGTTCCGGATTCGTGCTCGGTGAAGGAGGTGCTGCGCTGGTGCTGGAAGAACGCGAACATGCCGTGCGCCGCGGCGCCCGCATCTACTGCGAGCTGGCCGGCTATGGCCAGAGCTGCGACCACACCCACATCGTCCGGCCCGACGCGAACGGACAGGCACGCGCCATCCGCAACGCCTTGCACGACGCCAGTCTGCACCCGGAAGAAATTGGCTACGTCAATGCGCATGGCACCGCCACCCAGGAAGGCGACCCCGTGGAGATCAGCGCGCTGAAGACCGTCTTCGGCGAACATGCCCGGCGACTGCCCGTGAGCGCCAGCAAATCGATGCACGGCCACCTGCTCGGAGCTGCCGGCGCCATCGAAGCGTTAGTGACTGTACTGGCGCTTTCTCGTCAGGAAATCCCGCCAACCGCTCACCTCGACGATATCGCCCCAGCCTGCACCGGCGTCCTCCACGTCACCGGGGAAGGCATCGGCGACCAGCGCTTCGATGCTGCCATGAGCAGTTCGTTCGCCTTCGGCGGCAGCAATGCCGTGCTCGTATTCCGCAGACACCATGCTTTCTGACCAGCATTCGCTGCACTGGCTGAAACTCGCTGCGAACGATACGCCCGAGACGCAGCGCCTGCTGGGTGCGGTAGACTATGGACTGTACGGTGATTCAACGGCAGACTGCCTCGTCGCCACACCAGTGCTGGCGAACTTCCCGGTGGCGCGGACCGCGTGGCTGGGTCGGGGCCCGGTCAGCTCCGGTACACACGGACCGCTGCACTACCGGCACAACGACGACCTGCTGTTCGGCTACCTGAGGCCCGAGTCCACGACAAACGACGCTGGCAGCGTCGGCCTGGAGCAGCTGAGCTTCGATGCCTATTGCGCCATCTTCGGGCTCATGACCGCCACCGGCTTCCCCTGGCTGGCACGCTGCTGGAACTACATACCTCATATTCACGCCATGGAAGAGGGTCTGGAACGATACCAGCAGTTCAACATTGGCCGTCAACGCGCCTTCCGCCAGGCCGGACAGGCCTACCTGGACGGGGCGCCGGCCGCCAGCGCCCTCGGCACGCGCAGCGGAACGCTGGGTCTGTATTTTATCGCCACACGCATCCAGCCGCTGCCAATCGAGAATCCGCGCCAGATCAGCGCGTTCCGCTATCCCAGGCGCTACGGCCCCTGCAGCCCGACCTTCTCGCGCGCCCTGCTGCTCCCATTCGACGACCTCGACGCTTTGTTCATTTCTGGCACCGCCAGTATCGTTGGCCACGAAAGCCGGCATCCAGGCAATGCATCCCTGCAGACCGCAGAAACGCTGCACAACATCGACGCACTGGTCGAACAGGCCAACCGGCTGGCGCGCGGTGGCGGTTTTTCCAGCCAGGCATTGCAATTCAAGGCTTACGTCCGTCACAACAGCGACCGGGATGGCATCGCCGCCACCGTGCATGGTCTGCTCGGCCAGGATGCCGACGTCACCTGGCTCGAAGCAGATGTGTGTCGCAGCGAACTGCTGGTAGAAATCGAAGCCTTCGCCACCCGCCCGGTTCAGGGTACGCCCCCATGAACCTGCGCCTGCCGCTGGATAGCGCGAAACGTCACCGCCCGCACACCACTGACGGGGCGCGAACCCCACACGCTGCAAGACCACTGCGACGATGGCGACATCTGCGCGAACAACTCATCCTGTTCGGCGGCTTCACCCTGCTTGGCATCGGTTGTCTCAGCTGGGCGGCCATTGCTTTGCCATTATTGCCACTGTTCCGCTGCTGTCGCGCTGCCCGCTTCGGCCGCCGCGTGGCCATGCTTGGATTCCGCACATATCTGTTCGCACTGCACCTCATGGGGGCCGCGCGCTTCGACCTGACGGCGCTGGATGAACTGCGCGACGCCGGCCCGCTGATTCTCGCTGCCAACCACCCCGGTCTGCTCGATGCACCCATGGTGCTGTCGCGCCTGCCGAATGTCGTCTGCATCCTGAAAGCATCGTTACTCGACAACGTATTCTGGGGTGCGGGCGCGCGTCTGGCATGCTACATCCGTAATGACCGTTTCCTCGGCTCGGTGCATCAGGCGATTGACGAATTAGGCCAGGGCAGTCAGTTGCTGCTGTTTCCGGAGGGTTCTCGCACCAGCCACCCGCCGCTTGACCGTTTTCTTGCCGGAGCCGCGATCATGGCCCACCGTTCCGGCATGCCGGTGCAGACCCTGATCATCGAACAGGACACCCGCTTCCTCGGCAAGGGTCAACCGCTGTTTGCATGCCCGGACATGCCGATGCATTTCCGCATTCGCCTGGGGCGGCGTTTTGATGCCCCGACCGATCCGCGTGAATTCACCCGCAACCTGCATGCCTATTTTGAACAGGAATTGCGCGTCACCGCGGAAGCCGTTTCGCCATGAATCCCAACATCACTTCTCCTTCGCGCACGCACCTGGTGCTGATCCCCAGCTACAATCCCGGCGAAAAAGTCTATGCGACCGTACGCGAAGCCCTCGCACAATGGAATCCGGTCTGGGTAATCGTGGACGGCAGCACCGACGGCAGCGCTGACGGCTTGCGTGCCATGGCCCACGAAAACAGCGGCCTGCGTGTGCTCGTTCTGCCACATAACCAGGGCAAGGGCGCAGCCGTGCTGCATGGCCTCGACGAAGCCGCGCGTCAGGGTTACACCCATGCACTGACCCTGGATTCCGACGGCCAGCATCCGGCGGCGCTGATCCCGACCTTCATGCACCGTTCGCAACAGTCTCCCGATGCCATGATCCTCGGCTGCCCGGTCTTCGACTCCAGCGCACCGGCACTGCGCGTCCAGGGACGCAAACTGTCCAACTGGTGGGCTAACCTGGAAACCCTGCATGCCGGAATCGGCGACTCACTGTACGGTTTCCGCGTCTACCCGATCGAACCGCTGCGTCGCGTCATGCGTGGCCAGCGCTGGATGCGCCGTTTCGATTTCGACCCCGAAGCCGTGGTGCGCCTGTGCTGGCAGGGCGTGGCGCCGATCAACATTGCGGCACCGGTGCGTTACTTCAGCGCCGGAGAGGGGGGGGTATCGCATTTCAACTACCTGCGCGACAACGCCTTGCTGAGCTGGATGCATCTGCGCCTGATGGCCGGTTTTGTGCTGCGCCTGCCGCACCTGCTGCGCGCCCGCCGTGGCAATTTTCGCCGTGAACGCCCATGAAACACCCACAGGTTGCACCCGGAATGGACCGAGCACAGGAGCAGTAATGTCGGGGCTGACCATGCTCGCACACCTGCTGCTCGAACACCTGCCCGGCCGTGCCTGCGTGCGTATTCCGGAAACGGCACAGGTGATGCGCGATGCCAGCCAGAATGCCGCATTCGACACCGCCGGACGCGGACCGGGCATTCTGGCGACGCAGTACGTCTACCACGCGCTGCAGATCGCGCCGCTGTTGCGGCCAGGCGACCACGTGCTCGACCTGGCTTGCGGACCGGGCAACCTGCTCGAACGACTGGCGCGGCTGAAACCGGACACCCGTTTTACCGGTCTGGACGCCTCGCCGGCCATGCTGGACCGGGCACAGGCGACCCTGCGACGCGCCGGATGCG
>JAJXUP010000148.1 GCA_021782795.1 Pseudomonadota bacterium
GACCGGCTTCCTGCATCATGCGTATGTGTTTTACCGTAATACGCTTGTCGCGGGACACGATAACGTTACCGGCCTTGTCAACGATGTCGAAGCGAGCGATTTCACCGCGCAGACGATCAGGCATCAGCTCGAAACGCACCACATCCTTTCCGAAATGGAAGGTGTCGTTGGTAAAAAATTCGGCCAGAATGCGCTCGTTGTCATAACCCAGCGATTTCAGCAGCGTGGTCACCGGCATCTTGCGGCGACGGTCAATACGGAAATACAGGTAGTCCTTGGCATCGAACTCGAAGTCCAGCCACGAACCACGGTAGGGGATGATGCGCGCGGAGAACAGCAGCTTGCCCGAACTGTGCGTCTTGCCGCGATCGTGCTCGAAAAATACGCCCGGGGACCGGTGCAACTGCGACACGATCACCCGTTCAGTACCATTGATGATGAACGAACCGGTCGGCGTCATGAGCGGCATTTCGCCCATGTACACTTCCTGTTCCTTGACTTCTTTTACCGATGGGCGGGCAGCTTCCTTGTCCATCAGCGTCAGCCGCACCTTGGCACGCAGCGGCGATGCGAATGTCAGGCCGCGTTGCTGGCACTCCACCATATCGAATACCGGTTCGCCGAGCACATAGCTGACGAAGTCGAGTCGGGCGTTGCCCGAATGGCTCTGGATGGGGAAAATCGAGGTGAACGCGGCCTGAAGGCCTTCGTTCGCGCGTGCCTCGGGAGCCGTATCTTCCTGAAGGAAGGCACGGTAGGAGTCGATTTGCGTCGCCAACAAAAAAGGCACCTGCAGAATATTTGCACGCTTGGCAAAACTTTTACGGATGCGTTTTTTCTCGGTGAATGAGTAGCTCATGAGATCTCCCTCGGGGAACTTGCGCAGAAGACAGAAGACAACGACCGGCAAACGCCATGTCGTTGTCTTCTGCATCCTGCGCTGCCCGGCAGGCCGGGCAGCGCAGGAACAGCCTTACTTGATTTCGCAGGCAGCACCGGCTTCGGTAAGCTGCTTGACGATCGACTCGGCTTCAGCCTTGGGCACACCTTCCTTGACCGGCTTCGGCGCGCCATCGACCAGATCCTTGGCTTCCTTGAGGCCCAGGCCAGTAATGGTACGCACCACCTTGATGGTGTTGACCTTGTTGTCGCCAGCCTTGGTCAGAATGACGTCGAATTCGGTCTTCTCTTCAACGGCAGCAGCAGCAGCGGCAGCCGGGGCAGCAGCAACAGCCACGGCGGTTGCGGCAGCCGACACGCCAAATTTTTCTTCCATGTCCTTGATCAGTTCGGACAGTTCGAGAACAGTCATGCCAGCGATGGCATCCAGAATTTCAGCTTTGGACAAAGCCATGTTTGTATCTCCTGATGAATGAATGAATTCGTTGCAACGTTCCGTACTACCGGATCATGCGTAAGCGAACCGCGCCAGAGCGGGTTCAGGCAGCCTGCTTGTCGCGAATGGCTGCCAGTCCGCGCACGAACCGGGTCGGAACTTCGTTGAGCGTACGGACAAACTGTCCCACCGGCGCCTGCATGGTACCCATGAGTTTCGCCAGCAGTTCTTCGCGACTTGGCATGTTTGCCAGATTTGCGACATCCTTGGCGGACATCACGAAATTCGGCATCGCACCAGCCTTGATGATCAGCTTGTCATTGGTTTTGGCAAATTCGGACAACACCTTGGCCACCGCAACCGGATCTTCCGATACGCCATATACCAGCGGACCGACCAGATGGTCGGACAGCCCGGCAAAATGGGTACCGGCAACCGCACGGCGAACCAGCGTGTTCTTCAGCACCCGCAGGTACACGCCACTGGCGCGAGCCTTGGCGCGCAGTCCGGTCATACCGACCACGGTCATTCCGCGATACTCCGCGACAACAATCGCCTGGGCGGTAAGCAGCCGTTCGCTCATCTCCGTTACAACCGCTTGCTTTTCAACCAGATTAAGACTCAAGGTCCCATCTCCTTCCATGAACTCCGGACGGCACCGGCCTGACGGACGGTGCAGCTCGAGAATCGACGACCTTTCATCAGGAGCAATCAAGCATGTCTGCTGCATTTTTCCTGGTTCTGGGTACGCCGTCTGCGTTGGGCGGATGTTTCAGACTGCGAAACTTCCCATTAAGTCGGGCAGCAACTGCCAGCCCAACCCCAACGGTCTTTGACAACCCGCCGGAAGGTTACCCGGCGGCCCACAAAGTCCTGCACGAATGACGAGCCTGCTTATGCAGCAATGCTGCCGCCATCCACCCGCACGCCAACACCCATGGTGCTGGAGACGGAAATCTTTTTCATGTACACGCCCTTGGCTGAAGCCGGACGAGCCTTGTTGAGCGCATCGATCAGCGCCGACAGGTTCTCGCGCAATGCATCCACTTCAAACGATGCACGGCCGATGCTGCACTGGATGATGCCACCCTTGTCGGTACGGTATTGCACCTGCCCGGCACGTGCGTTACGCACCGCACCCGCAACGTCAGGGGTTACGGTACCCACCTTGGGGTTAGGCATCAGACCGCGCGGGCCAAGTACCTGACCCAGCTGACCGACCACCCGCATGGCGTCAGGGCTGGCGATCACCACGTCGAAATCCATGCGTCCACCCTTGATCTCGGCTGCAAGGTCTTCGAAACCGACGATGTCAGCACCAGCGTCACGCGCCGCCTTCG
This sequence comes from Pseudomonadota bacterium, assembly GCA_021782795.1. GTDB lineage: Bacteria > Pseudomonadota > Gammaproteobacteria > Burkholderiales > Sulfuriferulaceae > Sulfuriferula. The sequence goes on from JAJXUP010000148.1 coordinate 2,677, forward strand.
CCGCTTCGCCCTGGGCGAACACGGCCACACGCACTGTTTTGCCAGTACCGCGCGGCAGCACAACCGAGCCACGCACCAACTGGTCGGATTTGCGTGCATCAATGCCAAGATTGACCGCCACATCCACCGATTCGTCAAACTTGGCGTTAGCGGTGTCCTTGATCAGCGCGAGCGCGTCATTGACCGGATAAGTACGGTTGCGGTCGATCTTGCTGCGGATTGCCTGTTGACGTTTGGAAATTGCAGACATTTACACGCCCTCCACTTCGATGCCCATGCTGCGGGCGCTGCCGGCAATGGTTTTCACCGCAGCATCCATATCGGCTGCAGTGAGATCCGGCATCTTGGCCTTGGCGATTTCTTCCGCCTGGGCGCGCGTCAGTTTGCCAACCTTATCGGTATGCGGACGCTGGCTGCCCTTCTGCACGCCCGCCGCCTTTTTGATCAGCACGGTCGCAGGCGGTGTCTTGAGAACAAATGTGAAACTCTTGTCAGCATAGGCGGTGATGACCACCGGAATCGGCAGACCGGGCTCCATGCCCTGAGTCTGGGCATTGAACGCCTTGCAGAATTCCATGATATTCAGACCGCGCTGACCCAGCGCCGGGCCGATGGGGGGGCTGGGATTGGCCTTGCCGGCCGGGACCTGCAGCTTTACGTAGCCAACGATTTTCTTTGCCACTGTGCGCTCCTCAAATGGGTAATGACGGATCCGGCCGCTTGCGCGCCAGACCCTCCCCGTTCATGATCCGGACCGTCATGAGACGATCCGACCGCGGTCAGGTCTTTTCGACCTGACCGAAATCCAGTTCCACTGGCGTGGAACGACCAAAAATAAGCACCGACACGCGCAACTTGCTCTTGTCGTAATTGACTTCTTCGACCGTACCGTTGAAATCGTTGAAAGGCCCGTCGATCACACGCACCGACTCGCCCACCTCGAACAGGATCTTGGGCCGTGGCTTCTCCACACCCTCCTGGATCTGGTGCAGGATGGCATCGACTTCCTTCGGACTGATCGGCGTGGGTTTGGTGGGAGAGCCACCAACAAAGCCAGTCACTTTTGGCGTGTCCTTGATCAGGTGCCAGGTTTCGTCGTCCATTTCCATTTCCACGAGCACATAACCCGGAAAGAACTTGCGTTCGGAAATCGACTTCTGACCGCCCTTCATCTCGACCACTTCCTCGACAGGCACGAGAATCTGGCCGAACTTGTCCTGCATGCCGTAACGTTCGATGCGTTCCAGCAACGTACGCTGGACCGTTTTTTCGAAACCCGAGTAGGCGTGAACCACATACCAGCGCTTGCTCATGAATCACCCCGCCCCATCAACCACCTCACCACCCACAGCAGGCTGGCATCCACAACCCACAGCAGAATCGCCATCACCACCACGAACGCGAACACCACGCCTGTAGTTTGCATGGTTTCCTTGCGCGTAGGCCACACCACCTTACGCGCTTCCTTGATCGATTCCTGTGAAAACCCGTAGAACCGCTGCCCCAGGGCAGTAGGCCAGGCCACACCGACCCCGGCAGCCCCACCGGCCAGCACAAACAGCACACGCAGCGCAGTGGCGCTGTCGGCAAACACGTAGTAACCGACAATTCCCGCAACGACCAGCACTATGGCCGCCACCAACTTGATCTGATCGGTCATCTGAAATCCGTGCGCCCCGCCGTTCATCGGCGGGGCTGGCACACTCCGGTAAGTTTGGCAGGCCAGGAGGGCCTCGAACCCCCAACCCTCGGTTTTGGAGACCGATACTCTGCCAATTGAGCTACTGGCCTAATACGTCATCATCGGGCAGCGCCTGCAGCCACTGCCCTGCGTATTTTCTTTGTTACTCGATCACCTTGGCCACCACGCCGGCGCCAACGGTACGGCCACCTTCGCGGATCGCAAAGCGCAGCCCTTCTTCCATCGCCACCGGCGCAATCAGCGCAACGTT
>JAJXUP010000023.1 GCA_021782795.1 Pseudomonadota bacterium
TCTATTTTAAGTTTTTCGCCGGCGCTGATGCGATATTGCTTGCCGCCGGTTTTTATGACCGCATACATGGGATTCTCCAAGAGTACCTGGGGGAAACGGCGGATTATAAGATATCCTGGAAAAAATATCAAACACCGGTTGTTAGGAGTTTTCCTTGACACAATGCAGGCTGGCTCCCTACCATTCACAGGTTGGGTTACAGGCGAAGCGAAGCGGAATCATGCAGGCGTTACAGGCGTTTCTGGCTGCGGACATGCAGCGTGTCGATGAGGTGATCCGGGCGCGTCTGCATTCCGATGTGGCGCTGGTGGGTCAGGTGGCCGAATACATCATCGGCAGTGGCGGCAAGCGCCTGCGTCCGGCGCTCGTGCTGCTGACGGCGGGCGCGGTTGGCTATCGCGGCAGCCATCAGTTCGAAATGGCTGCCGTGGTGGAATTCATTCATACTGCGACGCTGCTGCATGACGATGTGGTGGATGAATCCGGACTGCGGCGCGGTCAGGCCACGGCCAATGCGCTGTTTGGCAATGCGGCGAGCGTGCTGGTCGGCGATTTCCTGTATTCGCGTGCGTTCCAGATGATGGTGAGTGTCGGTGACATGCGAATCATGCAGGTGCTGTCGGATGCAACCAATGTCATTGCCGAGGGCGAGGTGCTGCAGCTGATGAACTGCAATAACGCCGATATCACCGAGCAGGACTACCTGCACGTGATCCGCTACAAGACGGCCAAGCTGTTCGAGGCTGCAGCACGCATCGGTGCGCTGCTCGGCGGAGCGGACGAAACGCTCGGAGCGGCGATGGCCGACTACGGCATGCATCTGGGGACGGCCTTTCAGCTGATCGATGATGTGCTGGATTATTCAGGCGATCATACCGAAATCGGCAAGAACATCGGCGATGATCTGGCGGAAGGCAAGCCGACCCTGCCGCTGCTGTACCTGATGGAACATGGCAGCGCGCATGAGGTGGCGCTGGTGCGGGCGGCGATCGAGCAGGGTGGACTGGACCATTTCGATGACATCCTTGCGGCGATCCATTCCGGCGGCGCGCTCGAATACACACGCGAGCGTGCCCGGCAGGAACGCGCACTGGCGCAAGCTGCACTGGCCGGGTTGCCCGACTCGTCCTACCGGCAACACCTGTCCGAACTGGCCGGGTTTGCGGTCAGCCGGACGTATTGATCCATTCTGTTTGCTCGGTGAGGTGAACGGACTTTGCCTGAAACGATCCTGCGATGCTGAAACTGCTGGTGCTTGGACTGGCCGCAGTCTATCTGTGGCGCCGCTGGCATGCCAGCCCGTCCGCTGGGGAGGTCGTGCCGCCGCGTACCGGAGGCGCGCATCGCACCATCGATACGGTGCGTTGTGCGCATTGCGGCATGCATGTGCCGCGCGATGAGGCTGTGGGGGGCGGCGAGCTGTGGTTCTGCAGCGCAGCGCATGAACGGGAGTTCCGGCGCAATGGCGGCTGACCGAGGCGCGCTGTCCGGCGCGGTGGAAGCCGTTTCGCCGTCAGCGCGCATCGAGCGCAACTGGAATTCGCTGCTCTACCTCAACCTCTACCGCTTCATGGTGGCGACCGTGCTGTTGTGGGGCAGTCTGCTGGCGCCACGCTGGCGCATGTTTGGCCAGGACAACCCTGCATTGTTCCTTGCCTGCGCCCTGGGCTACGAGATGCTGGCGTTGCTGTCCATGGCCACCATCACCCGGCGCTGGCCGCGTTTCTTCTGGCAGCTCAATTTCCAGATTGCCGGCGACATCCTGGCGATCACCGTCATGCTTGCGGTGAGTGGCGGGGTGCGCAGCGGGCTCGGTCTGCTGCTTATCGTTTCGCTGGCCTCCAGTGCGCTGGTGACCGAAGGTCGCATGGTGATGTTCTATTCGGCGCTGGCCACCAGCGGCATTCTGGTCAGCCAGGCGTTCAGCCTGTGGAGTGGAGAGCGCGGCATCACCGATATCGGCCAGGCGGGATTGCTCGGTCTGGTGTTTTTCGCCACCGCAGTGGTGGCGTGGGTGCTGGTCGACCGCAGCCGCATGAACGAAGAACTGGCAGCGGCGCGTGCCATCGATCTGCACAACATGGCGCAGATCAACCAGCTGGTCATCGACGACATGCAGGATGGCGTGGTGGTGCTCGACGGCGAAGGCCGGGTACGTCAGGCCAACCAGCGTGCGATCGAACTGATCGGCAGCGTGACCGATGTCCGGAGCGGCCAGCCGCTGGCGCTGGAACAGTGCGTGCCGTTGCTGTCGGAATACCTCGAACAGTGGCGGCGCAGCCAGCCGCTGGTGTTCCCGGTGGTGGCGCTGGGCGGACAGGGTGGGCTGTATCAGCCACGATTCATCGCGGTGACCAACCGGCGCGCCATGGGGGCGGTGCTGGTGCTCGAAGACATGACGCGTGCGCAGGAGCAGGCGCAACAGATCAAGCTGGCGGCGCTGGGCCGGCTGACGGCCAATATCGCGCACGAGATCCGCAACCCGCTTGCCGCAATCACGCATGCGTCGGAACTGATGCGGGAAATGTGCGATGATGCCGCGCTGGACCGGTTGGTGCAGATCATGCTCAACAATGGCCGGCGCATCAATGATCTGATCAACGACGTGATGGCGCTCAACCGGCGTGACCGCATGCAGGTGGAACAGATCGAACTCAACCGTTTCATGCTTGAATTTGTTGACGAATTCCGGCATACCCAGCAACTTGCGGACGAGGTGTTCGATGTGCAGATTCCCGACAGTCTGCTGATCTGTTTCGACCGGCAGCACCTGCGTCAGGTCGTGACCAACCTGTGTCTCAATGCGGTCAGGCACGGCAGCCGCCAGGCGGGCAGCATTACGATACGCGCGGAATCGGTGCGCAGCCAGATGATGCTGCACATCGTGGATGACGGGCCGGGCGTGGCGGCGGAAATCCTGCCGCGGTTGTTTGAGCCGTTCTTTACCACCGAATCGTCCGGCACCGGTCTGGGGCTGTATATTTCGCGTGAACTGTGTCAGGCCAACGGCGCCAGCCTGGAATATGTTTCCGCGCCGACCGGTGGACATTTTCTCATCACCATTCAGGAGGGGGCATGTCAAAACGAGCCGTGAACGGGCAGTTGCCTGCCGTGCTGATCATCGACGACGAGGCCGATATCCTGGAACTGCTCGAGATCACACTGGTGCGCATGGGTCTGGACGTCGGTTGTGCTGGCAGTGTGGCCGAGGCCAAGGCGCATCTTGCGGAGCGGAACTACGACCTGTGCCTGACCGACATGCGTCTGCCCGATGGCGATGGGTTGCAGATCGTGCGTCATATCCAGAGCGAATATCCGACCGTGCCGGTGGCGGTCATCACTGCGCACGGCAATACCGACAATGCCGTGACCGCGCTCAAGGCCGGCGCGTTCGATTACATCAACAAGCCGGTGACGCTCGACCAGTTGCGTGCCCTGGTCAAATCGGCCCTGCGACTGCCGGGGCCCCGCGTCTCGGTGGGCCGGGAGCTGGTCGGCGACTCGCCTGCCATGCGTCAGGCACGGGAGTGGATCGCCAAGCTTGCGCGCACCCAGGCACCGGTTTATATCACCGGCGAGTCGGGCAGTGGCAAAGAACTGGCTGCACGGCTCATCCATCAGCAGGGCAGCCGGTCGGTGGCGCCATTCATTCCGGTCAACTGCGGTGCCATTCCGGAAAATCTCATGGAGTCGGAATTTTTCGGCTACAAAAAGGGGGCGTTTACCGGCGCGGATGTCGAACGTGACGGATTTTTTCAGGCCGCATCAGGCGGAACGCTGTTCCTCGATGAGGTCGCCGACCTGCCACTGGCCATGCAGGTCAAGCTGCTGCGCGCCATCCAGGAAAAAAGGGTGCGCAAGCTGGGTGCGCCCAACGAAGAGCCGATCGATGTGCGCATCATCAGTGCGACGCACCAGAACCTGGCCCAGTGTGTCGAAAGCGGCCGCTTCCGCCAGGATCTGTTCTATCGGCTTAACGTCATTACACTGAAAATGCCTTCGTTGCGTGACATGCGCGAAGATATTCCATTCATCGCGCAGAATCTGTTGCATGGTATGGCCGATGGGGAGCGCATCCCTGTGCCGCAACTGGCGGCCAGCGCCCTGACCGCGCTGGCGCGCTACGATTATCCGGGCAACGTGCGCGAGCTGGAAAACATTCTCGAACGCGCTCTGGCGCTCAGTTCCGGCAACCAGATCGAGGCGGATGACCTGCAGCTCACTCCGGCGGAAATGTTCGCTGACGAGGTCGTTGCCGGTACGGAGGTGGGCAGCGGTGCGAAATGGCCGCTGCAGGAATATCTCGACCGGCTCGAGCGTGAAGCGATTCAGGAAGCGCTGGAAAAAACACGTTACAACAAGACTGCCGCGGCCAAGCTGCTGGGCATCACCTTCCGCGCGTTGCGGTACCGGCTGGAACGACTGAACATGGAGTGAGCACGCTGGTGCACCACTGTCGGGTATCTGTACATGGCTGTTGCAGATCGAGGCGGGTCATTGTCTGAAGCGGTAACCCAGACCGCTTTCAGTGAGCAGGTATGTCGGCTGCGCGGGGTCGTGTTCGAGTTTCCTGCGCAGGTTGCTCATGTAGATGCGCAAGTAGTGCGGGCTGTCCACGTGGCTTGGGCCCCACACTTCGCGCAGCAGTTCACGGTGTGTCAGTACCTTGCCTGGATGGGCGAGCAGATAAGCCAGCAGGCGGTATTCGGTCGGTGTCAGGTGGACATCGGTCCCGCCACGGCTGGCAGTGCGATTGGCGAGGTCGATGCGCACATCGCCGAAATGCGTTTCAGGCAGACTGTTGTCGTTTGACATGTGCCTGCGGCGCAACTGGGCACGTACACGCGCTTGCAGTTCGGGCATGCCGAAAGGCTTGGTGAGGTAATCATCAGCGCCCGCATCCAGCGCGGCGATCTTGATGCTTTCGTTGGATCGTGCTGACAGTACGATGATCGGCACCGATGACCAGCTTCGCAGGTCGCGGATGAATTCGATACCGTCCCGGTCGGGCAGGCCCAGGTCCAGCACCACGAGATCGGGTTTGCGCGTTCCAGCTTCGGTCAGTCCGCGTCCGGCGGTTTCGGCCTCAAATATCTGGCAGCCCGCAGATTCAAGCGCCAGGCGAACGAAGCGGCGAATCTGTTTATCGTCCTCGACCAGGATCACGACGGGCCCGCTCATGTGTCCTCCGGCGGTTTGAGGTTGGGAGGGGAACCCAGTGGCAGGGAAAACGTGAAACACGCGCCATGCGGGGCGACGTTTTTCGCATGGATGGTGCCACCGTGTGCTTCAATGATAGCACGGCAGATGGCGAGCCCCAGCCCGATGCCGGGTATGGGCGATTCCGGTCGACCGCGAGTGAATTTTTCGAACAGCTGTTCTTCCCGGCCAGGCGGCAACCCGGGGCCCTGGTCGCATACCGAGATTTCCATCATGGAGGACTGCGTAGCTGCGCGGATGGTGATAGGGGTCCCTGCGGGCGTGTATTTTGCCGCATTTTCCAGCAAATTGACCAGAACCCGTTCGATCAGCACGCTGTCGAATTCCACGAAGGGCAGGTCGTCGGGCAGCTCGACCTGTATGCTGCGCCGGTTCAGTGCAGTCGTCGAGGCATGGATGGCGCTGCCGATCACTTCTTCGATGGGTTGCCATTCCCGTTTGAGCATGACGTTGCCGGTCTGCAGTCGTGCCATGTCGAGCAGATTGTTGACCAGGGCGCCCATATGGATGGCTTCATCGTGAATCGCCTGTACGGTTTCCTGTTGGCGAGGCGTGAGCGGTTGCAAGGTCAGAGTGTCGGACAGGCCGACCAGTGCGGTCAGCGGCGTACGCAAGTCATGCGACAATACCGACAGTACCGAATTGCGCAGCCGTTCGGATTCCATTCTGACCAATGCGTCCTGTGCCACTTCCACATAGTGGACGCGTTCGATGGCGATGGCCACCAGGGTGGAAAACGTGTCCAGCAGTCGGGTGTGCTCCGGCAGTTGTAACCAGTCGCTCTGGTGCGGCTGAATGGCCAGCACACCGCGGATCTGCATGGGTGCCTTGAGCGGCAGGTAATACACGGGTGAGGCTGGTAGGGTATCGGTGCCAAGACCGGCGGTCTCGCCGTGGTCGAACGCCCACTGGGCGATGGCCACATCGACCTGGATTTCGTTAATGTCGTGTGTTGCATCGAGATGATTATGCGCGTCTGGCAGCAGGATTGCTGCGTGTGCATCGAATACGCGTGTGACAAAGCGGTCGCAAATCTCGGTGATCTGCTGCGTCAGCAGTGCTGCCGACAGGTCACGTGCGGCTTCGTAGAGTGCGCGCGCCCGCATTTCGCGACTCATGGAAACCCTGACCTGATAGCGCAGGTTGGCCATCAGCTGCGCAATTACCAGTGCGACAGCCAGCATGACGATAAAAGTGACCAGATATTGCACATCGCTTACCGCGAAGGAAAAGCGCGGTGGTACGAAGAAGAAGTCAAACAGGCCGACGCTCAGGAATGACGCGAGCACAGCTGGTCCGCGTCCCAGGCGCAATGCCACCCCCAGTACCGTCAGCAGGAACAGCATGACGATATTGGTGAGCGCGAGCCAGTTGCGTAACGGGGTGGCAAGAATGGCAACGGCAACGCAGGCTGCCGCACTCCAGGCATAGTCTCCAAGCGGTGACTGGGGCTGTATCGACAGCGTACGTTTGCGGTAGCGTGACGCAGCCGCAGTGTCGCGTGTCACCAGAATCACGTCCAGATCGGGGGCAAGCTGGCCCAGCCGTTCCGCAAACGAGCGGCGCCAGAACAGCACACCGTGCTCGTGTCCTGCGACCACTTTGGTCAGGTTGTGGTCGCGGGCATAGGCAACCGTGACCTGGACGGCATCATCGCCGGGCAGGGTGGACGTTTCTGCGCCCAGTTCCTTGGCCAGTCGCAAAATCTGCAGGATGCGTTCGCGTTCTGCCCTGGGCAGACGTTGCAGCCGTGGTGTTTCGACGTAAATGGCGTGCCAGGGCGCGTCGAGCTGGGCGGCGATGCGTGCTGCCGTACGGACGATGCGTTCTGCTCCGGGTTCTGCGCTCACACTGGCCAGGATTGAATCACGTGTTTGCCACACCGGCTGGATCGATTCGGCACGGCGCCACGCCCGCATTTCCCTGTCCACCCGGTCAGCGGTGCGCCGCAGTGCCAGTTCGCGCAGCGCGATCAGGTTGCCTTTGCGGAAAAAATTGCGCAGCGCGTGTCTTGCCTGCTGTGGCAGGTATACCTTGCCGTCCTGCAGTCGCCGGAGTAACTCGTCTGGTGCCAGATCGACAAGCACCACTTCATCTGCCTCGTCGAACACGTTGTCGGGCACTGTTTCCCGGATCCGGATGCCGGTGATGTTGCCGACCACATCGTTGAGACTCTCCAGATGCTGTACGTTGACCGTCGTGAAGACATTGATGCCGGCATCGAGCAGTTCTGCGACATCCTGCCAGCGTTTCGGGTGACGCGAGCCGGGTGCGTTGGTGTGGGCCAGTTCGTCGACGAGGATCAGGGCCGGCTTGCGTGCCAGCGCTGCGTCCAGGTCGAATTCATCAAGCTTGTGACCACGGTATTCGATGGTTTTAAGTGGCAGGCGTTCCAGGCCTTCGAGCAAGGTTTCCGTTTCGGCACGGCCGTGCGTGACGGCCAGACCAATGACGATGTCCTGACCTTGCGAGCGTAGCTGGCGTGCAGCAGACAGCATGGCCCAGGTCTTGCCGACACCGGCACAGGCGCCGAAAAAAACTTTCAGCTTGCCACGCCGGGCGCGCATGACTTCGCTCTGGATGTGCTCCAGCAGTGCGTCAGGGTCGGGTCGGTGATCGCTATCGTTGGCTGGCATGGGGTATTGCGTGTCAGATCAGGGTGGGCTGTACGCCAGCGTACAGCAGGACGCGCCGTCCGTCAGCAGCAGCGCTGGCAGCGGCGCGTACCGATGCGTCAGGAATGCGGTAAGGCATCAAGTGCCAGGTTGAGTTCGAGCACATTGACGCGCGCTTCGCCCAGTACACCGAATTGCCTGGCTTCGATGTGCCGGCGGATCAGGGCACGTACCGTCCCGAGCGGCAGACCGCGTGCACGCGCTACGCGCTGTGCCTGATAGAGCGCTGCAGCAGGGCTGATGTGCGGATCAAGGCCGCTGGCCGATGCGGTGACCAGGTCGATCGGTATCGGGGCGGTGTTGTTGGGATCGGCTGCCTGCAATGCATGGATGCGCGCTTTTACCGCATCGGCCAGTGCCGGATTGGTCGGCCCGAGATTGGAACCGCCCGAGGCCAGGGCATTGTCGGGCATGGGAGCGGTGGCGGATGGGCGGCTCCAGAAATAACCGGCGCCGCTGAATGGCTGTCCAATCAATGATGATCCGACCGGTGTGCCGTTGCGCAGCAGGAGGCTTCCGTTGGCCTGGTCGGGAAACAGCCATTGGCTGAGGCCCGTCATGACGAACGGGTAGCCGATACCCACGATCAGGGTGAGCAGCGCGAAGCTGACGAGCGTGGGACGAAGGTCTTTGAACATGGTGGATGTCTCCTTAAATCCAGCCGGCAGCGGCCAGCAGCATGTCGATGCATTTGATGCCGATGAATGGCACGATGATGCCCCCCAGCCCGTAAATCAGCAGGTTGTCGCGCAGCAGCCTGTCTGCTCCGATAGCGCGGTATTTCACGCCTTTGATCGCCAGCGGAATCAGTGCCACGATCACCAGCGCATTGAAAATTACTGCCGACAGGATGGCGCTGGCTGGCGAGGCCAGATGCATCACGTTGAGTGATCCGAGTGCCGGGTAGGTGGTGACGAAGGCCGCGGGAATGATGGCGAAATACTTGGCGACGTCGTTGGCGATCGAAAAGGTGGTCAATGACCCGCGAGTCATCAGCATCTGCTTGCCGGTTTCGACGATTTCGATGAGCTTGGTGGGATTGGAATCCAGATCGACCATGTTGCCGGCTTCCTTGGCTGCCTGCGTGCCGCTGTTCATCGCCACGGCGACGTCGGATTGGGCCAGTGCAGGCGCATCGTTGGTGCCATCGCCTGTCATGGCCACCAGCCGACCTTCGGCCTGGTACTTGCGGATCAGCGACAGTTTGGTTTCTGGCGTGGCTTCGGCAAGAAAATCGTCCACGCCGGCTTCGGCCGCGATTGCAGCGGCCGTCAGTCGGTTGTCGCCGGTGATCATGACTGTTTTGATGCCCATGCGGCGCAGTTCTGCAAAGCGTTCCTTGATGCCGCCCTTGACGATGTCCTTGAGTTCCACCACACCCATGACACGCGCACCATCAGCCACTACCAGCGGCGTACTGCCACGCCGGGCTACGTCGTCCACCAGATGGGACATCGGGTCAGGGAATGTGCCGCCCAAAGCCTCGACATGGATTGTCATGGCATCGGCGGCTCCTTTGCGGATCTGGCGTTCGCCCAGGTTGACACCGCTCATGCGGGTATGTGCAGAAAAGGGGATGAACGTGGCATTGAGCGCATGGACATCGCGTTCACGCAGATTGAATTCCTGTTTGGCGAGCACCACGATTGATCGGCCTTCGGGGGTTTCGTCCGCGAGCGATGCGAGTTGGGCTGCATCGGCCAGTTCGGCCGCACTGACGCCTTCCGCCGGGAAAAAGGTCGAAGCCTGCCGGTTGCCAAGTGTGATGGTGCCGGTCTTGTCGAGCAATAGCACATCCACGTCGCCAGCGGCCTCTATGGCCCGACCGGAAGTGGCAATCACGTTTTTTTGCAACATGCGGCCCATGCCGGCGACACCGATGGCCGACAGCAGCCCGCCGATGGTGGTGGGAATCAGGCAGACCAGCAGTGCAACCAGAACGGTGATGGTGACCGGATGCCCGGTTTTGGTCACCGCCACGCTGTAAATCGAAAAGGGCAGCAGCGTGGCGGTGGCCAGCAGGAAGATGAGGGTCATGGCCACCAGCAGAATGGTCAGTGCGATTTCATTGGGTGTCTTCTGTCGTTTCGCGCCTTCCACCATGCTGATCATGCGGTCAAGAAAACTTTCGCCCGGGTTGGCGGTTACCTGCACCACCAGCCAGTCAGACAGTACCGTGGTGCCGCCGGTAACCGCGTTGAAGTCGCCGCCTGACTCGCGGATGACCGGGGCCGATTCGCCGGTAATGGCGCTTTCGTTGACGGAAGCGACGCCTTCGATCACTTCGCCGTCCGCCGGGATCATGTCGCCGGCTTCCACCAGGACCACATCGCCGCGGCGTAGCATGCTGCTGCCGATCTTTGACCAGTTGGCATCATGGCGTGGCGTGTCGAGCTTTTTTGCCATGACGTCGCGCCGGGCCTGGCGCAGCGAAGCCGCTTGCGCCTTGCTGCGCCCTTCGGCGATGGCTTCGGCAAAATTGGCGAACAGAACGGTGAACCACAGCCACAGCGAGATGCTCAGAATGAAATTTGAAGGGGCTTCACCGTGACCAGACAGCGACTGAACGAACAGGATGCTGGTGAGGAGGCTGCCAATCCAGACAACGAACATCACCGGGTTTCTTACCTGTTGGCGTGGGGACAGTTTGCGCAGCGCGTCCCACAGTGCCTGCTTCAGTATCTTCGGGTCGCTCAGGGTGAGAGAATTGCTAGTCATGGGGAATCTCCTGATGAGCGCTGGTCATGGTGAACTGTTCTGCGATGGGGCCCAACCCGAGCGCCGGCACGAAAGTCAGGGCGCCGACAAGCGTGACCGTGCCGATCAGCAGCATGACGAACAGTGGCGTGTGGGTGGGCATGGTGCCTGCGCCGGGGGCAATGCGTTTCTTGCCGGCCAGCGAGCCCGCCAGCGCCAGCACCGGGATGATCAGCCAGAAGCGGCCGAAAAACATGGCAACGGCCAGTGCAATGTTGTAGAACGGCGTATTGGCCGACAGGCCGGCAAAGGCGCTGCCGTTGTTGCCGACTGCGGACGAGAACGCGTACAGGATTTCGGAAAATCCGTGTGCGCCGGGATTGGCAACGCCAGCCCGGCCCGCATCGACCATCACGCTGATTGCCGTGCCGCACAGGATGAGCAGGGGCGGGATGAGAATGGTGAGCGATGCCATCTTGATGTCGAACGATTCGATCTTCTTTCCCAGGTACTCGGGCGTACGGCCGATCATCAACCCGGCGATGAATACTGCGATCACGGCATACACCAGCATCGCGTACAGTCCCGAACCGACGCCGCCGAAAATCACTTCGCCAAGCTGGATGTTGACCAACGGCACCAGTCCGCCCAGCGGGGTGAAGGAATCATGCATGCTGTTGACAGCGCCACAGGAGGTGGACGTGGTGATTGTGGCGAACAGCGCAGAATTGACCGTGCCAAAACGGGTTTCCTTGCCCTCCATGTTGCCGCCAGACTGTTCCGGCGTCACCGACTGGTCGATACCCAGCGCCGCCAGCACGGGGTTGCCTGCAGTCTCGGCGAATTCGGCCACCGACAGCATGCAGGCGAATACCAGCGTCATGGCGGCAAGAATGGCCCATCCTTGCCGGGTGTCGCCGACCATGCGTCCGAAGGTGTAGCACAGGGCGCCGGGTATCAACAGGATTGCCAGCATTTGCAGAAAGTTGCTCAGCGGGGTCGGGTTTTCGAACGGATGCGCGGAATTGGCATTAAACGTTCCGCCGCCATTGGTGCCGAGTTCCTTGATGGCCTCCTGCGAAGCCACCGGGCCGAACGGGATGGTCTGTTCCCGGGTGGACAGTCTGTCAGTGACCGGGTTGCCGGCAGCATCCCTGATCGGGTTGCCGTTGGCATCGATCCGCGGATTGTCGTACCGGACGGTTTCGACCATCTGTATGGTCTGGTAGGGGGAAAAGTTCTGCACCACGCCCTGACTTGCCAGCGCAAGCGTCAGGACCATCGACAGCGGCAGCAGGATATAGATCGTACTGCGCGTCATGTCCACCCAGAAATTGCCGATCGAATCCGTGGCATGGCGGGCGAAGCCGCGGATCAGTGCGATGGCCACAGCCATGCCTGATGCAGCAGAAAAAAAGTTCTGTACGGTCAGGGCGACCATCTGGGTCAGGTAGCTCATGGTGGATTCGCCAGCGTAGCCTTGCCAGTTGGTATTGGTGACGAAACTGATCGCGGTATTGAGCGCCGAATCCGGAGAAACGGCGCCAAAGTGTTGCGGATTTAATGGCAACGCGCCTTGCAGCCGCTGTATGGCATATACCGCCAGCACGCCGGACAGGCTGAACCACAGCAGGCTCATGGCATAGCGTGGCCAGCCCATTTCGTCATCGGCTTTGATACCACCAGCCCGATAACAGATGTGTTCCAGTGGAGACAGCCAGCGAATGAATGCCGGCAAGTCGCCCTGGTAGATGCGTGTCATGTATATGCCCAGGGGCTTGACGAGCGCGAACAATGCGCCCAGCAACAGGCCGATTTGTAACAGTCCATTGGTAGTCATCAGAACAACTCCGGCTTGAGCAGGGCGACAACGAGGTAGATCAGCAATCCGGCAACCAGCGCGCCGGCCAGCAGGTAGATCCAGGTCATTGTGGTCTCCCGAGCTGTTTGCAAGCGTAAACCAGTAGCACCGACAGGCCGAACAGGGCGACCATCAGCGCAAGACAGAGCAGTTCCATGGCGGTTTTCTCCCGAGCGGTTTTCCATGAGTGCCATGCTAGGCATCGGGAGGTCAAAACGGGGTAAAACTTGTCAGGCGGGATGTAAAGAAGTTGTCAAGAAACTGTTCGCAGACGAGGATGGTGGCTCAGTGCAGGCTGATGGCAAGATAGCCTGCGTATAGCGCAGCATTGACGCCCAGTTGCCACACGCGCAGGTGGCCGCGCATCAGACACAGTCGCAGCCATAACGCGCCGGCAAGTGTGCAGACGATTCCGGGCATGATTTCGCGGTGCGGTTGCCAGTCGGTCAGGGCAATGCCGATGGCGGGCAGGATCGAGCCCTGAAACACCATGGCGCCGGTGATGTTGCCGAATGCCAGCGTGTCACGTCTGTGGCGCACCCAGCGGATACTGTTTACTTTTTCCGGCAGTTCTGTGGCGACGGGCACGATCAGCAATGCAAGCAACAGTGGTGAAATACCCAGCAGCGGGGCCGCATCGTGGATGGCGACGATAAAGCCATCCGCCCCTTGCACCAGCATGAAAATGCCGGCAGCAAGCTGAAACAGCAGCACAGCCATGTGGTCGGGCAGGCCGATCCTGGTCAGCATCAGCGGCGCATGCGCCTCCGTGCCATGTCCGCTTTGCACCAGATGCGCAGAGGCACGCAGGGTAACCAGTACATACAGGAAATAGCCCAGCAGCAGCACAAAGGCAAAGCCCAGTCGCAGGGCCGCATTGCCGTGCGGGATGAACATGACTGCGCAGGCAAGGCTGAAGCTGGCGAGGAACATGTTGAAATCGCGCACGATGCCGCTGCGTTCCGGCGCGAATTCACCCTGAAAACCGCGACGGCGCAGGGTGACCAGGGCGAGTAGCGAGACCGATAACGTGGACAGCATGAGGGGTGCGCCGAGGATGGCGCCGGTGCCAATGGCCTCGTTGGCGTGCGGGTCGGCCGTTCCGGCCAGCAGCGCAATCAGTGGCACGAGGGTTTCTGGCAGTGCCGTGCCGACTGCGGCGAACAGCGAACCGGTTACGCCTTCGGAAATACCGAGCCGTTCACCGAGATGTTCGAGGGCATTGACGAAGATTTCCGAAGCGGCAAGGATCAGCAGCACAAATCCCGCAAGGTGCATCCAGAGCATAGACGTACTTCTCTCAGCGCGGTGTAGGTACGAAATGTGCCGTCAGTCGCCAGTCCTGGCCGATGCGCACGATCTCGCCGATGTGCAGGCGCGTGGCATCTGCGAGCCCGACCAGGGAGGGCAGTGCGAACAGCCCCTGCGCCTGGTTACCAAGCAGCATCGGAGCGAAATAGCCGATCCACTCGTCTGCAAGCCTGGCGGCGACCAGCGCGCCATTGAGGGTGCTGCCGGCTTCGGCGGTGATTTCATTGTAGCCGTGTTGTGCCAGCATGCCAAACAGGCGCGGCAGATCGACCCGCCCTTGCGCACCGGGCACTGCCAGCAGTTGCGCGCCGGCGTCGCGCAGCGGTGCTTCGCGTTCAGCGTGCTGGCCATTATGCGCGATCAGTACGTTGCCCGATTGTAGCAGTTGCGCATCGGGTGGCGTGCGCAGGTGGGAGTCGACGATGATTTTCGCTGGCTGGCGTGGGGGGTCGATGCCGCGCACGGTGAGTTGCGGATTGTCGGCAAGCACCGTGCCAATGCCGGTGAGGACGGCGCAAGAGCGTGCGCGCAGGCGGTGTGCATCCAGCCGCGCTTCATTGCCGGTGATCCACTGGCTGACGCCGTTGGCCAGGGCGGTACGGCCATCGAGCGAGGTGGCGGTCTTGATGCGCAGCCAAGGGCGCTGGTGTGTCATGCGGTGGATGAACCCGGGGTTGAGGCGGCGTGCGGCTGATTCGAGCAGACCGCACGCGGTGTCGATGCCCGCTGCGGCCAGTCGGGCCAGCCCTTGTCCTGCAACCAGCGGGTTGGGATCGGCCATGGCAACCACCACACGGCCTACGCTGGCGGCGATCAGTGCGTCGGCGCATGGCGGTGTGCGGCCGTGGTGGCTGCACGGTTCGAGCGTGACGTACACCGTGGCTCCACGTGCGCGTTCGCCCGCTTCGCGCAGGGCATGGATTTCGGCATGGGCTTCGCCGGCGCGGCGATGCCAGCCGGTACCGACCACGGTGCCGTTGCGCACGATGACGCAGCCCACGCGCGGGTTGGGGGTGGTTGTGTACAGACCAAGCTCCGCCAGCTGCAGCGCCTGCGCCATGTGGGCGTGGTCGGCGCTGCTCCATGCCGCACCGGTGGTCATGTGTCCAGGTCCAGCAGGACGTGGCGGAAGTCGTCAGCGTCCTGGAAGCTTTTGTACACCGAGGCAAAGCGGATGTAGGCGACCTTGTCGAGTGGCTTGAGGGCCTGCATGACCATTTCGCCGATCTGCCGCGAAGGAATTTCGCGTTCGCCCTGCGCGAGCACCTGCTTGATGACATCCTGGATGGCCTGGTCGACGTATTCGGTCGGAACCGGTCGCTTGTGCAGGGCGCGCTGGAAGCCCTCGCGCAGCTTGTCGGGCGAGAATTCCTCGCGGTTGCCGTTCGACTTGATGACTTGTGGCAGGCGCAGCTCGGCAGTTTCGAACGTGGTGAAACGCTTGTCGCATTGCAGACATCGCCTGCGCCGGCGAATGGCATCGCCAGCCTCGGTGACGCGCGAATCCACCACGCTGGTGTCTTCGGCTCCGCAAAACGGGCATTTCATGCCGCCTGTCGCCTCGTCAGCCGTAAACGGGGAAGCGGGTGCACAGCGCCTGGGCAGCGGCCGAGCATTTCGCCAGCGTGGCCTCGTCGGTGGGCGCGTCGAGCACGTCTGCGATGAGGTGCGCGAGCTGGTGGGCCTCCTGGGCGCCGAAACCGCGCGTGGTCATTGCCGGTGTGCCGATGCGGATGCCGGAGGTGACGAATGGCTTCTGCGGATCGTTGGGGATGGCGTTCTTGTTGACGGTGATGTGCGCACGCCCCAGTGCCGCCTCGGCATCCTTGCCGGTAATGTTTTTGGCGCGCAGGTCGACCAGGAACAGATGCGAGTCGGTGCGGCCGGATACGATGCGCAATCCGCGGCTGGTGAGCACTTCGGTCATGATGCGCGCGTTGGCGATCACCTGGCCCTGGTAGGTCTTGAAGTCGTCGCGCATGGCCTCGCCGAGCGCCACGGCCTTGGCCGCGATGACGTGCATGAGCGGGCCGCCCTGGGTGCCGGGGAAAATGGTCGAGTTGAGCGCCTTTTCATATTCGGCTTTGGCCAGGATCAGACCGCCACGCGGACCGCGCAACGTTTTGTGCGTAGTGGTGGTGACGAAATCGGCGATGCCGACCGGAGATGGGTAGTGGCCGGCAGCAATCAGGCCGGCATAATGCGCCATGTCGACGAACAGCAGCGCACCCACACTGTCGGCGATGCGACGGAAGCGTTGCCAGTCGATGACCAGCGAATAGGCCGAAGCGCCGGCGACGATCATCTTGGGGCGGTGTTCGAGCGCCAGACGCTCGACTTCAGCGTAGTCGATTTCTTCGGTTTCGGGGTGCAGGCCATAACTGATGGCGTTAAACAGCTTGCCGGAAAAGTTGACCGACGCGCCATGCGTCAGGTGTCCGCCGTGGGCAAGCGACATGCCGAGAATGGTATCGCCGGGCTTGAGTACGGACAGGTAGACGGCGGCATTGGCTTGCGAGCCGGAATGCGGCTGTACGTTGGCATATTCCGCGCCGAACAGTTCGCGCGCGCGATCGATGGCGATCTGTTCGGTGACGTCGACATATTCGCAGCCACCATAGTACCGCTTGCCGGGATAGCCTTCCGCGTACTTGTTGGTAAGCACGGTGCCCTGGGCTTCCATGACCGCCGGGCTGGTGTAGTTTTCGGAAGCGATCAGCTCGATGTGGTCTTCCTGACGGCGGGTTTCGTTCTGAATGGTCTGCCAGACGGCAGGGTCGGTGACAGCGATGCTGAGTTTGCGGTCGAACATGGAATCATCCTGGATTCGGGTTGACGGAATGGTTTTATCCTGAGTCTGCTATTCTAACATGAGGCATAGCCTGTATTTACGTGAAAAAAATAAACAACATTCACGCACAAATAAAAATTTTTGCGTATAATTTTGCCACGAACGAATTGATGTTTCGTTTGTCCGACTTGTGCCATTAGTTGGCGTATGCAAGTTATCTGAATTGTTTTTGATTTGAAAAACTGGAGATCCATAATGACCCGTTCCCTGCTGATCGCTGCCCTGATGGCTCTGACCCTGACCGCTTGCGGTAAGAAGGAAGAAGCTCCTGCTCCTGACACCTCTGCTCCGGCTGCTGCTCCTGCCGACAACGGCGCTGCTGCACCTGCCGCTGCTCCTGCTGCTCCCGCTGACGCTGGTGCCGCTGCTCCTGCCGCCGCTCCTGCTGCTGCTCCTGCCGACGCTGGCGCTGCTGCTCCTGCCGCTGCCCCTGCCGACGCTGGCGCTGCTGCTCCTGCCGCTGCTCCTGCCGCTGCTCCTGCTGCTCCTGCCGCCAAGTAATCCGGCAAGCCTCAGGCACAAAAAGCCGACTCGTTGAGTCGGCTTTTTGTTTTGTGTCGATGCTTTTGCTAGAATGGGCCGGCTCGTTCCCGCGAAGGGACAGACCTGCAGGATGACAACAATGGAACATTCGGGTGATGGATTCGGGACAGGTGTGGCGTGCGCCGACCTGTCCATGGAAGGACTGATCGAGGTGAGCGGCGACGATGCCGTGACCTTTTTGCAAGGCCAGTTGACCAGCGATGTGCGCAAGGTGACGCCGACGGCAGCGCAGTACAGTGGCTTGTGTACGCCCAAGGGGCGGCTGCTTGCCAGTTTCCTGATCTGGCGGCGCGGAGATCGCCTGTACTTGCAATTGCCTGACAGTCAGCGCGAGTTCGTGCAGAAGCGACTGTCGATGTACGTGCTGCGCTCCAAAGTGCGGCTGACAGAGGCTGGCGGGCAATGGCAGCGTTATGGCATTGTCGGGCCGGATGCCGCAGCGTGCATCGATCAGGCACTTGGCGGTAAACCGGACGCAGGCATGGCCGTGTTGCAACTGGGCGATGTGAGTGTGATCCGGCTCGATGCGCAACGCTTTGTGGTGGTGTTGCCGGCAGGTGCGGCACGGCCGGCATGGCTGGACGGCTTGTCGCCGCTGGACGCTGCGCAATGGCGCTTGCTGGATATCCGTGCAGGTGTGCCGCGCATCTTGCCCGAGACGCGTGAAGAGTTCGTGCCGCAGATGGCGAATTTCGATCTGATTCAGGCGGTGGATTTCAAGAAAGGCTGTTATACGGGCCAGGAGATCGTGGCACGCATGCAGTATCTCGGCAAACTCAAGCGGCGGATGTATCTGGTGCATGCCGCCGGCGAGTTGTCTCCGGGCGAGCCGGTGTTCAGCCCCGATATGGAAGGCCAGGCGAGCGGCATGGTGGTAGATGCCCAGCCGGCACATGCGGGGGGCTGGGATGCGTTGGTGGTGGCGCAGATTTCCAGTGTCGAAAATCAGCCGCTGTTTGCAGGATCATTGCAGGGCGTGGCGCTGACACGGCGTGACCTGCCATATGTGCTGGCGCTGCCTGATGCATGATGACGGCCTGTCGGACGCGCCGCTTGGCAAAGCCGTTACCTATGCCGTGCAGTATGATCCCGGGTTGCTGTATGCCGTCGAACGCGCACCGTTGCGGGCTCAGCTCGGGTTGGGAGCCAGCCTGCCGTTTATTGGCGCGGACATCTGGAATGCATATGAGCTGTCGTGGCTGAATGCGCGCGGCAAGCCGCAGGTGGCGCTGGCCAGGCTGGTGTTTCCGGCGGAATCGTCGCATCTGGTCGAATCGAAATCTCTCAAGCTGTATCTGAATGCATTCAGTGAAACCCGTTGCACCGACGCTGAAGAAGTGCGCCAGCGCATTGCTGCCGACCTGTCGCAGGCGGCGGGCGCCAGCGTGGCCGTGCAACTGCAATCGCCTGACGAACTGGAAGGCCAGCCGTTGACTGAACTGGGCGGATTGCTGCTCGACCGGCTGGATGTGGCATGCGATCTGCGTGTGCCGGATGCGCAGGTGCTGATCAGCGAATCTGGCGCCGAGCCGGTGGAACAGACGCTGGTGACCCGGTTGTTCCGTTCCAATTGTCCTGTGACCGGGCAGCCGGACTGGGCCAGCGTGCAGGTGTACTATTCCGGTGCGCCGATTGACCAGGCCGGACTGTTGCGTTATCTGGTGGGTTATCGCAATCACAACGCGTTCCATGAACAGTGCGTGGAACAGATCTTCTGCGACATCTTGCGCCGCTGCCGCCCGCAACGGCTTTCGGTGTATGCGCGCTATACCCGGCGTGGCGGGCTGGACATCAACCCCTGGCGTTGCAATTTCAGCAGGGGGCTGCCGGAGAATTTGCGGCATGCGCGACAGTAACGCGCTTCAGCAGACTGATTTGAATCCGGAAGCCTGACCAGTCTCGATCGGAGATGCCTCGCCCGAGGCATCGTCATATCCATTTCTGCACCCTGTTACCTGACGTGCGCGCACGTCAGTTCGCCTTGTGCTGCAAAGACGGCATTGCCTGGAGTGTTCAGGCGGTTTACGGTTCGCCCGGCACCCTGACCCGATTTTCG
Source organism: Pseudomonadota bacterium (assembly GCA_021782795.1). Classification (GTDB taxonomy): domain Bacteria; phylum Pseudomonadota; class Gammaproteobacteria; order Burkholderiales; family Sulfuriferulaceae; genus Sulfuriferula. Next base: position 19,215 of record JAJXUP010000023.1, read on the forward strand.
TCGTCACTCGCCGGCAGTCTCATCCCAAGGGGCATATCTGCCGCCTGTCAGCTGATGCAATTTCCTGATTTCATGTTGCGCGGTCGTGTCGTTGCACAATCCGGCGTGCTTGCTGGCTGATGCTGCCATGTGCGCGGTATTCGTCTGCCTGACAGACGCCTGGTTCGGCCTCTTCCGTCCAGTGATGACACGTTTGCCGCCAGGGCAATGTGCTGATGAGCGCATGTCATTGGCGGAAGAATGCACTTGTGCAAAGCGCGTGCCTTCAAAAATGCGCTGCCAGACTGTAAGCCGCTTCAACCATTAGGGACGCGGTGACTGATGCTCCACGGATCGCGTCTTGCAATCCATCCCGCCAGGCCAGCGTCGCGACCGTGTGGAATGGGGCATCACGTTATTAAACTAATGTAAAACATTACGTTAGATATATTTTAATTTTTTTTATTTTGCTGCTCTTTGATAATGTTTTTGCCGCCGCTGCCATGAAAATTCTGTCGGGATTGCAGGACTGAAATCATGGACAGATCGGGTGGTTCAAAATAAATATTAAATAATAACTTAACGCAATAATTAAAATAATTAACTTTTGTTTATTAAATGTCTCTTGCACAATAGGTTCAACCGTCGAAACCCAAATGTGGCGGTCCCGACAAACATTCTGGCAATAGCACTAGGAGAGCAAGCATGGCAGCAAAAAAGTATGAGGCTGGTGTCAAGGAGTATCGACACACGTATTGGGCGCCCGAATATGTTCCGCTGGATTCGGACATCCTCGCCTGTTTCAAGATCACCCCGCAAGCGGGTGTGGATCGTGAGGAAGCCGCTGCCGCCGTAGCCGCTGAGTCTTCCACCGGAACCTGGACCACGGTGTGGACAGATCTGCTGACCGATATGGATTATTACAAAGGCCGTGCCTATCGCATTGAGGACGTGCCTGGTGATGACACCTGCTTTTATGCCTTTGTGGCCTACCCGATTGATCTGTTCGAGGAAGGTTCGGTGGTCAACGTCTTTACCTCGCTGGTCGGCAACGTGTTTGGTTTCAAGGCCATTCGTGCATTGCGCCTCGAAGACGTGCGCTTCCCGCTCGCCTACATCAAAACCTGCAATGGTCCTCCCCATGGTATCCAGGTCGAGCGCGACAAGATGAACAAGTATGGCCGTCCGCTGCTGGGCTGTACCATCAAGCCGAAGCTTGGGCTGTCTGCCAAGAACTACGGTCGTGCCGTGTACGAATGTCTGCGTGGCGGGCTGGATTTCACCAAGGATGACGAGAACGTCAACTCGCAACCCTTCATGCGCTGGCGCGACCGTTTCCTGTTCGTTCAGGATGCCATCGAAAATGCCCAGGCTGAAACGGGCGAGCGCAAAGGCCATTACCTGAATGTGACGGCCCCGTCTCCAGAAGAAATGTACGAGCGTGCCGAATTTGCCAAGGAGATCGGCTCGCCCATCATCATGCATGACTTCCTTACCGGCGGCTTTACTGCCAATACGGGTCTGGCCCGCTGGTGCCGCAAAAACGGTGTGCTGCTGCACATCCACCGCGCCATGCACGCCGTACTCGATCGCAATCCGCACCATGGCATCCACTTCCGTGTTCTGGCCAAGGCGCTGCGCCTGTCTGGCGGCGACCACCTGCACTCAGGCACGGTGGTGGGCAAGCTTGAAGGAGATCGCGGCGCAACCCTGGGATGGGTCGATCTGATGCGTGAATCCTTCACGCCGGAAGACCGCTCGCGCGGCATCATGTTCGATCAGGACTGGGGCTCCATGCCCGGTGTGATGCCGGTAGCTTCCGGTGGTATCCACGTCTGGCACATGCCCGCACTGGTCAACATTTTCGGAGACGATTCGGTGCTGCAATTTGGTGGCGGTACTTTGGGACACCCATGGGGCAACGCCGCCGGCGCTGCCGCCAACCGCGTTGCACTCGAAGCTTGCGTCGAAGCGCGCAATGAGGGGCGTGAGCTGGAACGCGAAGGCAAAGACATTCTCACCACTGCGGCCAAGGACAGTCCGGAACTCAAGATTGCCATGGAAACCTGGAAAGAAATCAAGTTCGAATTCGACACCGTCGACAAACTGGATGTGGTGAACCGTTAAGCTGCGGCCCATATTCGGGACGTAATCGAAAACCTGCGCAGCGCGTGGCCGGGTGGCCCGTCAAGCGCTACAAGCAAAGGAAAGAAAATGGCTGATATTCAGGATTACAACTCGACACCCAAGTACGAAACCTTTTCGTATTTGCCGGCCATGACGCCGGAAAAAATACGTCGCCAGATCAACTACATCGTGAGCCAGGGCTGGAACCCCGGGATCGAGCATGTGGAGCCGTCTCGCGCCTTCAATTACTACTGGTACATGTGGAAGCTGCCCATGTTCGGCGAGCAATCCGTGGAAACGATCATTGCGGAGCTGGAGGGATGTCATCGTGCG
>JAJXUP010000149.1 GCA_021782795.1 Pseudomonadota bacterium
AGCACGAAAGCGCGATCGGTATAGGTGGTGCCAACCTGGAAGTTGGTCGTGGTTTGCGGCTGAATGGTGTTGGGTTGCGTGGCCAGCGTGCTGCCCTTGGGATAGAACACATTCAGGTTGGGGGCCTGGAAGCCTTCAGCCAGTTGCGCATAGGCCGACCAGTTTTTCTGGATCATGTAGTGCGCATCCAGAGAGGGCAGCCAGTCGGTCCAGGTTTCCGAGGTGCTGAGGCCATTGCCGGCCACCGCGGCGTTACCCTGGTTCACCGGCGCGTTGAGATTGCGGGTGAACGACTCATACTTCACACCCGGGGTGATGGTCAGCTGCGGGGTTGGTTTCCAGGCGTAGTCGATGTAGGCCTGGGTGGTGTCCAGCGTGTCTGTCATCAGGCGGTCGACCGCGCTGAGCTGGCCGTTGTAGCTGTTGATGTAGTTCAGGCCGCCGGTGGTCATGTCCATTTCGTACTGCCAACGGGTGTTGTCCTGATGGTCGTACCACAAACCGGTGTTGATCGTTCCCGGACCGAGATCGTGTGACAGACGCAGCAGGTCGCCGACCGAACGGTAATCCATGGTCATTTTCTGGCCGGCCACGTCGTTCGGATTGGTGGTGCCATTGATGTTGGTGGTGCCGATGTCACCCGGAACAGTTGCATAGCCGCCCGGCCCATAATAACCCGGGTCGATACCATTGAAACCGTTGTGTTCATAGGCATAGGTATACAGCTTGTTGTCGATCTGCCAGCCGTCCACTCTGGACTGGATACCAAAGTACTCGAAATCGGTGTGGATTTCGTCATAGTTGTATCCCTGGAACAGCGGGCTGTTCGGATCTTCGCTCAACCCGAAATTGTTGCCGTACTTGGCCAGATTGACTGCGGACGCACCATACGGCACGTTCTGCCGGATATTGTTCTGCATCGCGACGAAGGACAGCACGGTGTTTTCGCCAACGGGCTTGATCAGCTTGGCGAAAATGTTGGTGCGGTTCTGGTTGGCGTTCTGCAGATAGCCGTTGGTGTGATAGTCCTTGTAGCTGATGTAGGCGCGGGCATCCCCGTATTGCGGCAGCACGCCGGTGTCATAGGACAGGCCGGCCAGGCGCGAACCCCAGCTGCCCAGTGTCAGGAACGGGCTGAAATTGCTGGTCATCGACGGATCGCGCGACTGGTTGTATATGGTGCCGCCGAACGTCGCGTTACCGATGGTGCTGGCATCGCCCGGACCGCGGTCGACACTCACGCTGCCCAGATCCTGTGCCATGAAGTAACTGGTGGAGTGGTGGGTGAAGTCATTGGAATCACCCCAGGGAATGCCATCAAACTCGACGTTGTACTGACCGTCCTGGAAACCGCGGATGTACGGGCCGCCGCCTTGCGTTTCCATGCCGCCCGGGCCATTGGGGTCAATGCTCCATTCACTGGGCGTCATGGCGATGATGTCGGGGTAGTTCGCACCAGGGGCCATGTTTTCCTGGATATAGTGCTGGTTCACCGTGGAGACCGGCTCGGTGGCGGTCAGCGAACCCTGCGAGGGGGCCTGATAGGCTGCCGATTGCGGATCGGTGGTCACCGCTGTCTGATCATTGCTGCTGGTGCTGGCGTTTACCGTGCCGAGGTCGACGGAATCGGCCAGCGCGAGGTGGCTACCCATGACCAGCAGGCTGGCGGCGACCAGTCGTGAAATGGTTTTAAGTCTGAACGCTTGCGGCGTGCTCATTGTGTGCTCCCAGGTGGATTGGTATGAATAACGAATAACCACCCAGGAATATACGGAGCCAAACTTAGCATACAGTGAACGGATTGTGACCTTTTGGTTACATCCGGAATCATGAGTCTCAAATCCAGGAAATGTGCGTATTATCAATATGCTGCATAAAACCCGGCACAGCTGGCACAGACGGTGTTTTGGTTGCAATGTTGTTGTGATGCAACACTTTGGCGTGAATTGATGTGAAACAGGTACGCCGGTCAGCGCAGTCGGTCGGCGGCAGAGTCTGTTATCATGTGCGCATGACACGACAGATATTTCTCGATACTGAAACCACCGGCCTTGAACCCCGGCTGGGTCACCGCATCATTGAGATCGCCGCGGTGGAAATGGTCAACCGCCGGCTCACAGGGCGTTATTTTCATCGCTATCTGAATCCGGAACGCGAAATTGACGCCGGTGCCGAGGCGGTGCATGGATTGAGCAGTGCATTTCTGCAGGACAAGCCCAAATTTGCCGACGTGGTGGACGAGTTCCTTCAGTTCATCAGCCTGGACGAACTGGTGATCCACAATGCGGCATTCGATATCGGTTTCCTGCGTCATGAACTGGGGTTGCTCGACCGCGCCGGGCAACTGGAACAGAACCCGGTACTCGATACGCTGCGAATGGCGCGTGAGCTGCACCCGGGCCAAAAGAACAACCTGGATGCGTTGTGCCGGCGTTATGAAGTGGACAATGCCAGCCGCACGCTGCACGGCGCCCTGCTGGACGCAGAACTGCTGGCAGCAGTCTATCTGGGCATGACACGAGGGCAGGACAGCTTGATGATCGGCATGGAAACACCCGGTGGAGAGGCCGGCGAGATGCAGGAGCCGTTACTGGTGCAGCCACGCATCCTGCCGGCAAGCGCAGAGGAACTGCAGGCGCACCACAGCGTCGTGCGTGCAATCGGCAAGTCCAGTCGCGGCGCCTGTTTTCTGTGGTAGGTCAGCCGGCTTCGAAGCCGGCGGCAACGACGGCCTGTCGCATCTCGGCCACGCCGCAGCGGGCCGGGTCATAATCGATCTCGGCGCGCCCGTTGTCCAGCGACACTTCGACCCGGCTTACGCCAGGCAGGGCGGAGAGCACACGGGTCACGCTGTTGACGCAACCGCCGCAGGTCATGCCGGATACCGGCAATGTCAAGTGTTCCATCGATCATCCTCTCGTTCTGTCGCCCAGCAGGGCGGCCACTGTATCCAGTCCGCCGAAACGGATCGAGTGTCTGGCCTGTTGACGCACCACAGGTTTGGCATGAAAGGCGATCGAAACGCCAGCGGCATTCATCATGACCAGGTCGTTGGCGCCATCGCCGATCGCTACGGTCTGGCTGGCATCGAGATGCAGTTTCCCGGCGGTCTGCAAGAGCCATTCCGCTTTGCCCTGCGCGTCCAGAATGTTGCCCAGTACGCGGCCGGTGAGCCGTCCATGCACGATTTCCAGCTGGTTGGCTGCAGCATGATCGAGTCCGAGGCGCTGTTGCAGCCGTTCAGTAAAAAAGGTGAACCCGCCCGACACCAGCAGCGTGCGGATGCCATTGGCGCGCGCATGCGCCAGCATGGCCTCTGCGCCTGACGTCAGGCGCACGCGTTCATCATACACGCGTTGCAGCAGCGCAGCATCCAGCCCCTCAAGCAACGCGACGCGGCGCGTCAGGCTTTCGCCAAACTCGATTTCACCGCGCATCGCCGACTGGGTGATGGCAGAAACTTCGGTCTTGAGGCCGAGCATGTCGGCAATTTCATCGATGCATTCGACGGCGATCAGTGTGGAGTCCATATCCATGGCCAGCAGGCCGAAATCCGTCGGGCGGCGCGCATCGGGCACCCAGGCGCAGTCAAGCTGCGCATTTTCACACCATTGCGTCACCCAGTCGGCATCGGGTACGGCGTTGGCAGGCAGGCGCCACAGGCCCGGTGATACTGCTGGCGGGAACGCTTCGCCGGTATGTTCCCGCCACGCCGCAAGTGCTGCTGGCGTCAGGTTTTCTGCTTGAATAATCAGGTTATTATCCATCATTTCAACCAAGTTCCTTGAATAGTTCTCGCGTGCGCGCCGCGCGTTCGCGCCACCCGGGTGTGGAGATCTGGATACGCAACCGATCCGGACCAGCCAGCTTGTAATGTGATTTGCGCTGGATCAGCTGCATCAGCCGTACCGGGTCGATGGGTGGTCGCGGCACGAATTGCAGTACGATCGATTCGCTGCTGGCGTCGACGCGCACGATGCCCAGCGGTTTGGCCAGCAGGCGCAGTCGGTGCGATTCCAGCAGCGCTGCACCCGGGTCGGGCAGCATGCCGAAACGGTCGATCAGTTCAGCCTGCACTTCATCCAGCGCATCGCCATCTTCGCAGTGCGACAGCCGTTTGTACAGCGACAGGCGTTCGTGAACGTCGACGCAATATCCCTGTGGCAGCAGGGCAGGCACGTGCAGGTTGACCTCGGTAGTGACATCGAACGGCTGGTCGAGGTCGGGCGTCTCGCCACGCTTGAGCGCGCGTACAGCCTGGTTGAGCATGTCGTTGTACAGGCTGAAGCCGATTTCCTGCATGCTGCCACTCTGGGACTCGCCGAGAATCTCGCCTGCGCCGCGAATCTCCAGGTCGTGCATCGCCAGGTGGAAGCCCGCCCCCAGGTCTTCCATCATCTGTAGCGCTTCCAGACGTTTCTTCGCGGTCGGGGTCAGTGCGTTTTCTTCCGGCGTCAGCAAGTAGGCGTAAGCCTGGTGGTGCGACCGGCCGACGCGGCCGCGTAACTGGTGCAGTTGCGCCA
>JAJXUP010000150.1 GCA_021782795.1 Pseudomonadota bacterium
ATGGCGGTTGGCCAAATCGCCCCCCTGACATTACGCATTGTGCGTCACTGCTGGCGGACAATGTGGATCAAACCATGCGAAAATTCTGGCTGCTGTTCGCTCAAAGCACAACCATTGCGCTCGGATTCCTGTTGGCGCTCACCCTGTTTCGCCCCGACTGGCGCATGTGGCCAGACACTGCGCACAGCCCCCCTGCCATCACCTGCCAGCCGGCAAACTGCGCCACCGATTCATACCGCGATGCGGCGCGCAAGGCCATCCCATCAGTAGTAAACGTATTCACCAGCAAGGCGATCCACTCGCCGCGAACCCTGCCAGACAGCCCGTTCTTCCGCCATTTCTTCGGCAAACAGAATGAACCGCGCGTACGCCGCAGCAACAACCTCGGTTCAGGCGTCATCGTCAGTGCAGACGGTTACATCCTCACCAACCACCACGTCGTCGAATCCGCAGACGAAATCCAGGTGGCCCTGCATGACGGCCGCATCCTGCAGGCTCGTGTCGTCGGCAGCGATCCCGAATCCGATCTCGCCGTGCTCAAGATCCAGGCAAAGGGGCTCCCTGCAATCACCTTCGCCCAGTCCGACGATGCCAGTATCGGCGATGTGGTACTGGCGATCGGCGACCCCTTCGGTGTCGGCCAGACGGTCACCATGGGCATCATCAGCGCACTGAAACGCTCGCACCTGGGTATCAATATCTTCGAGGACTTCATCCAGACCGATGCGGCGATCAATCCCGGCAACTCGGGCGGCGCCCTGGTCGACACGCATGGCAACCTGGTCGGCATCAACAGCGCCATCTACTCGCGCACGGGTGGATCACAGGGTATCGGTTTCGCCATCCCGTCCAACCTTGCCGCAGAAGTCATGCGCCAGATCATCGCGCACGGCGAAGTCATACGCGGCTGGATCGGTGTCGAAGTGCAGGACCTGTCGCCGGAACTGGCGCAAAGCTGGAAACTCGCCAGCAGCAATGGCGCTCTCATCGCGGGTGTACTGCGCAGCGGCCCGGCAGACCGTGCCGGCATCCAGCCCGGCGACATCGTACTGCAAGTCAACCATCGCCCGGTCGAGGACTCGTCCGACCTGCTCAACGACATCGCTGGACTGACGCCTGGCCAGACGGTACCGATCGAAGTCGTGCACCGCTCGCAGACACGCGAAATGATGGTGCGCATCGCCCGCCGCCCGAAGATCCGGCACTGACGGGCAACACGCGCCGCTTACAGCGAATTGCGCCATTCCTGATCTTCGCCGTCGAACAGGCGGTTGGCTTCGAGCGGCCCCCACGTTCCCGCAGAGTAGGTATGAATGAAATCCCGGTCCTGCACCCAGCTCTTGAGGATCGGGTCGACTACGCGCCAGGCCCACTCGACCTCGTCGAAACGGATGAACAGCGTGCGATCGCCGTGCACCACATCCAGCAGCAGCGCCTCATAGGCATCCAGCGGTTTTTCGTCATCCTTGCGATAACTCGCATTGAGCGAGATCACGCGCGTATCCATGCCCAGTCCTGGCTGTTTGACGTGCACTTCGATGCGCATACTGTCTTCCGGCTGAATGGACAGGATGATCCAGTTGGGTGACAGCTCCTCAAGTGGCGTTGAGCGGAACAATTGTTGCGGCGGGTGACGAAAGCGCAGCGCCACCATCGAGCGGGCTTCCTTGAGCCGCTTTCCGGTGCGCAGATAGAACGGCACACCGCGCCAGCGCCAGTTGTCGACGTAAAACTTGGCGGCGACGAAGGTTTCGGTGATCGATTTCGGCTCGACGCCCGGTTCGGCCTGATAGCCTGGCACATTCTCGCCGCCAATGGTACCGGCCGCATACTGCGCGCGAAATGCATGCGCATGCACTGAACGCTTGCTGATCGGGCGGATCGAACGCAACACTTTGACCTTCTCGTCACGCAGCGCGTCCGCATCGAACACCGGCGGCGGCTCCATCGCCACCACCGTCAGCAGCTGCATCAGGTGATTCTGCAGCATGTCGCGCATTGCGCCGGACTTGTCGTAGTAATCGGCCCGGCCTTCGATGCCCAGCGTCTCGGCAGCGGTAATCTGGATGTGATCGATGAAGTTCCGGTTCCACAGCGGCTCGATCAGGGTATTGGCAAAGCGGAACACCAGCAGGTTCTGTACCGCGTCCTTGCCGAGGTAATGGTCGATGCGGAAAATCTGGTCCTCGTCAAAATATTCATGCAACAGCCGGTTCAGCGATTGCGCCGACTCGATATCCTCGCCGAACGGTTTTTCCACCACCACCCGGTGCTGGCCACGCGGCTTCGACAGACCTGACTCATCCAGATTCTTGATGACGCTGGAAAAATCGGTCGGCTTGATCGACAGGTAGAAAATCACGTTGGTGCACACGCCCATGCGTGGCCGGCTCAGATCCGCACCCAGCTGACGGTACATGGCCAGGTCATGCAGCTCGCCGCGCAGATAGGTGAACCGCGCGCAAAAACGTTCGCAAACGACCTCGTCATAACGCTCCTGCAGCTTTTCGCGCAGCAGGGCCCGCATGTGGTCACGCCATGCCTCATCGTCCCACTCGCGACGGCCGATGGCGATGAATACCATGTCCTGCGGCAACCGACCAGCTTCCTCGAGCCGGCACAGTGCCGGAATCAGCTTTTTACTTGCAAGGTTTCCGGTCGCGCCAAAAATGACAAAGCTGCATGGAAACATCGATTCATCATTCATGCGCACCCCCTTTTACTGCGTGCCCGCCAAACCCCTTGCGCATCATCGCCAGCAATCTGTCAGTGTATTCGTTGCGACCCTGGCTGGCGAAGCGCATCATCAGTGACAGACTCATCACCGGGGTCGGCACGCCAAGTTCTATCGACTCCAGCGCCGTCCAGCGCCCCTCACCTGAATCTGCCACAAACGGTTCGATCGATTGCAACGTCTGATCCTGTTTCAGGAAGTCCGCGGTCAGGTCGAGCAACCAGGAACGCACCACACTGCCATGACGCCACATCTCGCTGATGGCAGCGAGATCAAGGGCGAAATCCTCGCGCGCACGCATGAGGGCCAATCCTTCCGCCAGCGCCTGCATCATGCCGTACTCGATGCCGTTATGCACCATCTTGACATAATGTCCGCTGCCTGCCGGTCCGCAATGCAGCCAGCCGGCATCGGGCGCCGGTGCCAGCAACCGGGCATACGGCTCGACCCGGGATACGGCTTCGCGCGTGCCGCCCAGCATCAGCGCGTAACCGTTGTCCAGTCCCCACACACCGCCGGACACGCCGGCATCGACGAACTGCAGACCATGTCGCGCCAGTTCTTCGGCATGGCGCTGGCTGTCCCTGAACCAGGCATTGGCGCCGTTGACCACCACGTCACCCGCCGACAGGTGCCCGGCCAGTTCCTGCATCACTGCTTCGGTAGGTGCTCCGGCCGGCAACATGAGCCAGACCAGACGCGGCGCGGGCAAACTCGCCACCAGCTGGCCGATCGAAGCATGCGCCCCGATTCCCGGCTGCCCGGCAGCCAGTTGTTCCGCTACGTCAAGGCTACGATTCCACACCGATACGCTCACACCCGCACGCGCCAGGCGTCGAGCCATGTTCGCACCCATTCTGCCCAATCCCAGCAAACCGATCTGCATGCTGCCTCCTGGTTATCAATTGCGCGCGCCGCCACCCGGCCGTACGCTGCCCGGCAAATTAACCACAGATAAATAACAAATGCAATCGGGCAAACCGATCTCGGCAATACCGCCCCACCCGCCGTTGCATTGCCAGCAATGCACCAGCGCGGTGCATGTCAGGCTGGCGCCGGCCAGAATTCAGGCAAACGCCAGCTGAAAATCCGTCAGACAGTCCCGTCCTGCCCGGCAGGAAGACCCGCCAGGCGTGCGTCTGCACGTCCTGGCACCGCCACGACCTGTCCTTCATGATTCAGGCATGTTTACTGCTAGAGTTCGGCTGACGTGAATCCACACAAGGGAGAACGGCCATGAGTGAAAAAATGATCCGCATCGCAACCGCAGGCACCATTGTCTCTCTGATCGCCAGCGCTTTGCTTGCAACCATCCATCCGGACACGAAACGCATGGAACATGAGATCGTGGCGGGAGACATGCACGCGCTGGGGCAGATGCAGGCCTTGATGGACGAGGGCAATGCCGTCGCACAGAACTGGCTCGGCCTGCATTTCCAGTCCGGCTCGGATTATGTCAGCGCAGCCCGCTGGTTCCTCAAGGCGGCCGACCAGGGCAATGTGCTGGCGCAGGACAACCTCGGCAACCTCTACGAAACCGGCCGCGGTGTCCTGCCCAATCCGGTTGTGGCCTACGCGCTCTACAGCCTGGCGGCATCAAGCAACCAGCGCTGGGTTCGCCTGCATTCGCGCACATCGCTGCAGCGGGTAGGCGCGTCCATGAGCGATGAGCAGCTCGACGCCGCCCGTGCAATCGCACAGATGATGCGAAGCGACGGGATCGCCAGCACCCTCGATCGCATCGAACACATCCAGGACGGCTACGAGCCCTGACGCCGACCCGAGCCA
>JAJXUP010000151.1 GCA_021782795.1 Pseudomonadota bacterium
GCTCGCCCGCTGAGTGTAGCGAAACAGCCCGTGCAGCCAGCCATCGGCCTCGCCGCCCTCGCTGAAATCATACACCAGTTCGACATGGCCGCTGCCGCTGGGCAGACTGGCGGTCTGCGCTTCGAGCACTGCATTGATGTCGACCGACACGCTCGCGTCGCGCGGCAGGCAGCCAAAAAAGTGCCGTCCGGCTTCGGTGCCATTGGCATCATAGAAAATCGCCGCCACCGGCAGATTGCGCTGAGCGGTCGACATCGGGTTGGGCTGCATCACGCTGTTCCACTGCGCTACCGGCAAAATCGGCGCCGGCAGCAGATAGGATTTCTCCATCCAGCGCGTCAGTTCGGCAATGCGTGGGTCCGCAACCAGGTCGGTGCGTTCGACGTTGACATGCGCAATGCGGTAGCGTCCGCCACGCACCTGAACTTCATAACGCGGGCGCACGAAATGCTTGCCCGCCTGCACCTCGAACTGCTGCGGCCAGCGTGCTTCGGGAAACAACGTGGCCACATCGAGAGGATACGAGGCAAAAGGCGCAATCTCAACCGGAACATGACGAATCTCGTCCTGCCCCATGAGATTGATGCCCACGCTGTTGGCCGGGATTGGCACCGGATGGCTGTTCTGGATCCACATCACCACCGATTCGTCGTCGCGCGGTGCAGGCAAACCCGCAAACAGGTCCGCAGGCCAGGCGTTGGCGTCATGCGTGCACGACAGCATGGTGTCATCATCGCCGTAGACATCGAGTGCATACTTGACGACATCGTGGCGCACCACTCCGAGCACATGGATGAACAACGACGCGGTGAAATCCCCAAGGCCGAAACGCGTCCGGATGTCACGACTGTCGAGCACCAGGCTTGCGCCAGGCGCCGGCAGCGGATCTTCCCACTGAGCCAGCACGGCACCCGACTGGTCGAACAGGCAACACCAGACGCGCGGCACGGCGCGTGCCCCCAATCCGGACCAGTAGTCACAGGTCGCGATACGCATGTGCAGGTTGGGCCCGTCACGCAGAAAACCGAAATTGGTGGCGAAATTGAGCGGATCGAGGTAATACTGCGGGTTGGTGAGCATGCTGTCCGGCAGACGCAGCGCATCCAGCGTCACCATTTCCGTTCCTGCCGGCAGCAGATGGCGGATATGGTCGGTCAGGCGATGAGCGTCGAATGCCACCACCAGCAACAGCGATGCCGTGGTATCTGGCAACGCCGTCACCGGTTCGACTTCCCTGCCAAGCACGGTACCGCCCAGGTCTTCGATGCGCTGCACGTAGACGTGCGAGATCGGCAGCTCGCCCAGCGGATAGAACTCGTTCAACCCCTTCGCGAGACCGAGCGGATCATACAGCGCCACCGAACGGGCGGCGCGCAGTTGCTCGTACAGGCGGGCAACGCGCGGCACCGTAAGCGGGTGGCCCATGGCCTTGAAGAAGCCGCTCTTGCCTTTGACATTGCTGAAGGTCTCGATATTCAGTGTCATATCACCATCCTAATTGCTGTTTGACGCGGGTGGCCGCAATACGGGTCTCATCCAGCGGCGCGTACTGCCAGACCGACAATTCGCCCGCGAACGGACGCGTGCAGCCGCGTTCCTGCAGGCGCTGGTGGAAACGTTCGAACTTGTTGTTCTTGCCGCTCAGACCGCTCACATACACCGGTTTGCCTGTAAACGCGGCTTCCGAAGCCATGTTGACCGAATCTGCCGTCACCACGATGGTGTCTGCGAGTGCAAGCCAGCCGAAATACGGATTGTCATCGCTGCCCAGCCAGATGCGCCCCGGATAGTGTTGCAGCAGCGCCTGCACTGGCTGCAGCAACTCCGGTGGCGTACGTCGCGATGGCGTGATCAGCACGCTGCCACCGCTGCTGCGCAATGCGTCGCCGATCTGGCCGGCCAGGCGCGCGGCAAACGTCGCGTCAAGCGTGTATTGCGAATTGTTGCCACCCAGCAGCACGGTGACGAAAGGGCGCGGCAAATCAGCCAGGCCGGGGGCGAAATGTGCGGCGGCCGCATCGAGGCGTGCCTGCGTGACACGATTCACCGCACCCAACGTCTGGATCACGTGGCTACCTGTGCAGCGGTCATGCTCGGGGACCACGATGGCATCGAAATGTCGCAGGGCAATGCGCGGATGCTGCACGCGCACGTTGCGTGTACGCCCCTTGCTGGCACGGGCAATGGCCACCGAAGCCGCCACGTTCAGCCGTCCGGTGCCAATGACCACGTCGGGCCACGGCGGTTCGATACGGTCACTGCCAGGCCGCAACGCATGCAACGGGCGCAGCCACAACGAGGGTGGCAGATGCATCCAGGGTGCTGCGGGATGCAGCGTCTTGATGGTAACGTCGAGATCGAGCGCTTCGGCAAGCCCCAGCGACTGGTTGTCCATGCCGATCATTCCGTTGGACAACACCCAGGCCGATCGTCGTGTCACTTATCGTCCTGGCGGGCAAACAACCCCTTGAAGAACGCCGAGACGCCATGCCGGTTCTGTTCGCGCTGCCGGACCTGCTCGCTCACCACCCAGTTGAGTTGCAGGGTGCGGCGCTGGCCGACATATTTCCTGTGACCATGCCAGGAGTTGTCGCTGCGGCGGAACGCCAGCAACGTGCCCAGCGCCGGCTCAACTTCGGCGACATAATCTTCAAGATCGGTTCCTGAACGCAGGATGCGCAGACGGCCACCCGCGTTGTTCTTCCAGTCGCTGTTGAAATAGATCAGCATGGTGATCAGCTTGGTCTTACTGTCGGTGTGGATGCGGCCGTCGGTCTCGTCAGTGTATCCACGTACGGTGATCATGGTCGGACGATCGGTGAGATCCATGGAGAATTTGCGTTCGACGGCTGCGCGAAATTCGGGGCCTTCGAGCTCATGCATGAGCTGCACGAATGCCGGCCCGCACTGCAGGTTGCCAACCGGAAAGCTGCCAGCCTTGCCGATTTCCGGAAAATCAGCCGCTGCCCGCGCCAGCGCCTCGGGACGCACGAAACCCGGCAAGACCAGGTAATCGTAGGGATCATGGTGCAACTCGACCGCATTGAAACGCTCCAGATCCAGCATCGACACCCCGGACCGGTCCTGTTCCGCACTCATGATTCGCCTCCCGTCATCGCCGGCTGCATGGCGAGCCGGCATCAATCGCGCAGTCTAGCGTTTTTCGGGCCTGAAATAAAGAGCAGCGGCAAGTTTTCACAATCTGCCGTCACCCCCTCTTGAAATCCGCCACACCATCCCCATTTCGCGGTTCAGTCAACCACAGGAGCATGCACCATGCACACCGATCAGGACCAGCCGGATCAGACTGCTGCGCAGGCAGACAACGCAACCGGAGCGCAAGATAGCGGCTCCGACTCCATGCCCAGCCTGGAACAGTCCCTGCGCCAGGCAGAACTGCTGGCGCAGGAGCACCACGACGCGTGGCTTCGCGCCCGCGCCGAGACCGACAACATCCGCAAACGCGCCCAGCTCGATGTCGCCAATGCACACAAATTCGCCGTGGAGGGTTTTGCTACCGAACTGCTCGCCGTCAAGGACAGCCTGGAAGCCGCGCTCGGCAACACCAGCCAGGACATGGAGGGGTTGCGCAACGGCGTCGAGCTCACGTTGCGCCAACTGACCTCGGCGTTCGAGAAATCCGGCCTGCAGGAAATCAGCCCGGCCGGCGAGAAATTCGACCCGCACCGGCACCAGGCCATCAGCATGATCGACAGCACGGCCGAACCCAATACCGTGGTTTCAGTGCTGCAAAAAGGGTACCTGCTGCACGAACGTACATTGCGCCCGGCGCTGGTAACCGTCGCCCGGGCAAAAAACTGAAGCGTGTGACTTGAATTTGACTGACCACGACACATATAGCGCTCATCTCGGATTACTGAACTGCAAGGACTGAAAATGGGAAAAATCATCGGCATCGACCTCGGCACCACCAACTCCTGCGTCTCCATCATGGAAAATGGTGCAGCCAAGGTCATTGAAAACGCAGAAGGCGCCCGTACCACGCCTTCGATCGTCGCTTACACCGAAGACGGCGAGATCCTGGTCGGCGCCGCTGCCAAGCGCCAGGCGGTCACCAACCCGAAAAACACCCTGTTCGCAGTCAAGCGCCTGATCGGTCGCCGCTTTGAAGAAAAAGAAGTGCAGAAGGACATCAACCTGATGCCCTACACGATCGTGCGCGCCGACAACGGCGATGCCTGGGTGGAAGTGCGCGACCGCAAGATGTCGCCGCCGGAAGTGTCCGCGCAGGTGTTGATCAAGATGAAGAAGACCGCCGAAGACTATCTGGGCGAGCCGGTGACCGAGGCCGTGATCACCGTTCCGGCCTATTTCAACGACAGCCAGCGTCAGGCAACCAAGGACGCCGGCCGCATCGCCGGCCTCGAAGTCAAGCGCATCATCAACGAGC
>JAJXUP010000152.1 GCA_021782795.1 Pseudomonadota bacterium
CATGTAGAAGGCAGATTCGGCGGATTCCGGGGTGGCGAACACGGACGGACTCATAGTCGGACCGGCGCGGGCTGATGGCCTGCCGGCAAGGTGTTGCTGCGGCTGGCCTGATTTTTGCAGACAGAGGTGGGAGACATCTTTGAACCCATCTATTTTTTATGAAGCCCGAATATCGCTCACTCCATCGTGCCCGGCAAGCAGTGATCCTGCTGTTTCTGGGCTGCGGCGTGTGGTACCTGAACTGGCGGCTGGGCAGTTTCAATGCGGCCCACCCGGTTTTCTCCGTCCTGCTCTACAGCGCCGAGCTGTTCGGTTTCTTGACGGCCTGCCTGAATGTGTTCATGACCTGGCGGCTGTCGGTACGCGTGGCGCCGCAGCCTGCCGCAGGCCTCAAGGTCGATGTCTTCATCCCGACCTACAACGAGGATGTCGATCTGGTACGGCGCACCGCGATGGCGGCGCAGGCGATGGATTATCCGCACGAGACATGGATTCTCGACGATGGCAACCGTGCAGCGATGCGCGACATGGCGCAAGCACTGGGGCTGCGCTACCTTGCACGGACCGACAACGCACATGCCAAGGCGGGTAATCTCAATCACGCGCTGCCGCACAGCACAGCAGACCTGATCGCCACCTTCGATGCCGACCATGCGCCGCGGCGGGATTTTCTGATCCGGACGCTGGGCTATTTTTCCGATCCCAAGGTGGCGTTCGTGCAGACGCCGCAGGATTTCTACAATCTGGATTCCTACCAGAATCGAACCGATACCGGCAGCCGGGTGGCGTGGTCCGAGCAGTCGCTGTTTTTCCGGGTGATCCAGCGCGGCAAGGATTACTGGAATGCTGCGTTCTACTGCGGCAGCTGTGCGGTGATCCGCCGTCAGTCGCTCGACACCATCGGCGGGTTTGCAACGGGCACCGTGACCGAAGACATCCACACCAGCCTGCTGCTGCACAAGCAAGGCTTCCGCTCGGTGTATCACGACGAGTCGCTGGCCTATGGCGTGGCGCCGGCCAGGATCGAGCCCTTCCTCAAGCAGCGGGTGCGCTGGGGCGTCGGCGCGATGAACGTGTGGCGCAAGGAAGGCATCGTGTTTACGCGCGGCCTCACGCTGGCGCAGCGGCTGAATTATCTGGCCACGGTGCTGGCCTATTTCGACGGCTGGCAAAAGGCGTTTTTCTATTTCGCACCGGTGGTCGTGCTGATGGCGGGCGCGATGCCGATCGACGCGGATGGCGCCGTGTTCCTGCTGCATTTCGTGCCGTATTACCTGCTCAATTTTCTGGCCTTCGAGGAAATCTCGCGTGGCTATGGCCGTAGCGTGCTGATCGAGCAGTACAACATGGCGCGTTTCGCCAGTTTTGCCTGGTCGACGCTGGGCGTGTTCAGGATACGCAAGCGCTTCGGCGTGACGGACAAACACACCGAGGCGCCCGGTTCCAACTTCGGTTTCCTGCTGCCGCAACTCGCGGTGGTCGGTCTCAACGCGCTGGCGATTCCAGTCGGCATTGCGCTGTTCTATGCCGGCGGCCATTTGCCTGAAGACGGCATGTGGGCGAATGTGGTGTGGGCCGCGATCAACACCTGGCTGGCGTTGCTGGTGGTGAGTTTCACGCTGGCGCGCGGGACCAACCGGCGCGGCGAGTACCGCTTCGCCATGCCGCTGGCTGCGCGCCTGGACGGCGTGCTGGGGACGGTGGATGACCTGTCGCCCAACGGGCTCAAGTTCTATGGCCTGCCAGGTCCGGTGGCCTTGCAGGATGTCATGCCCATTACCCTGTATTTACCGGACGGCGAACTGCACGCCATGCTGGAAATCCGTACGCTGGAACAGGCGCAGTCGGGTGAGGAAACCTATACCCGCTCGATCGGCGGAACCTTCCAGAGTCTGTCGCAAGCCTCGATCCAGCGCATCGAACAGTTCTTGTTCGGCTCGGATGCGCAATGGCGAATCAACCGTTATCACGAGGACAGCATTACGCCGCTGCAGCGTCTTGGGCTGATCGAAAAACCGCAGCCGCTGCCGCTGCAGACCGGCCATTGGGCAGGCTGCGAGGTGGTGGACGAAACCGGCCGCTCGGGCGGCAACCAGATTGCATTGGTCGATGCCCAGCCGGAAAACGGCGAGATCCGTCTGCTGGTCTACCAGACGCTCAAAACGGGCCGGCGCTGCAGTCTGCTGGTGCACGGCCGCTCGGGCCTGCGTTCGCTGCTGGTCATTTCGGGCAGGCATGAAACGATTCTCACCGGACTGGGCAGCCTGTATCTGTACCGCATGACCTTGCTGAGCATGTCGGCTGCGCCCAGGCTGGCGTACGTGTCGATCGACGCGCCTGCGCCCGGCACGGCCATGGCTGCATGAGATATGGCATGGTTCAACCACAAATTCTTGAAGTGTATCCATCGATGAAATCGACATTACGGGTGCTGGGTCTGCTCGGCGCGGCGTTGTGGGCAATTCCCGCCTGGGCGCAGGAAGGCATCGTGCTGACCGGCGTGGAGGCCAGCCGCGACAAACAGTATGGCTATCTGGGCGTGGTGATGCCGCTGTCCGGCCAGCGTCTGGGCCAGGGCTTTGTGCAACGCTACTGGCTCGATTACAACGCTTACCGCTATGAAAAGCAGCCGTATCAGTACATTGATTCGGCAGCGACCGCAGTCGAGGCTGCGCTGGGTTATCAGGG
The DNA here is from genome assembly GCA_021782795.1 of Pseudomonadota bacterium. GTDB lineage: Bacteria > Pseudomonadota > Gammaproteobacteria > Burkholderiales > Sulfuriferulaceae > Sulfuriferula. The sequence continues at coordinate 2,689 of JAJXUP010000152.1, forward strand.
CAGTACGGCACGCAGCTGGTGGGCGGCCTACCTGGGCGCCAATTACGCCGACACGCGGCTGAGCCCGAACGATCCGGACAACGACAATCTGGGCGGGCAATGGCACGCCAGACTGCAGTTCGAGGGCGAAACCGACGTCGCCGAAGGCTGGCGCGGCAATGGCATCGTGAGCTACCTGGTGGGCGACTTCAACTACTGGGCGCGCCTGCGTTTGCAGACCACGCTGAAAAACCAGTTGTTCATCGGACCGGAACTGGTCGTACAGGGCGACCTGTATTACGACGCTTACCAAGTGGGCATGTATGTCGGCAATATTCCGCTGGGGCAGTCTACGGCGCTCACGCTCAAAGGCGGTCTGGCGCAATCCTCGAACGAATCGGCGTCGCTGTATCTGGGCGCGGAGTTCTTTATTCCGTTTTGAGATGTTGGGATATTGAGATGTTGGGATTTCGGCACTTTCGGCAACGTCGCCAGGTGCGCGGGGCAAATAAAAGGGCGGCCACTGGCCGCCCTTTTGCTGAGCCGCGAGCGTTCAGGACGCTTGCGTGCGCCGACGCACCCGCCAGGCCAGCATCAGTACGCCTGCCGCCAGCAGCGGTGCCGCAGCGGGCTCCGGCACCATGGACACGCGCACGTTATCAAGGCCCCAGCTTTCGTCTTCCATCGCCTGCAAGCCATAGCCGGTGAAATCGAGCGTGAGCTGGCCGCCGCTGTGGACGAAGGTGTAGTTCAGTGTGTAGACCGAATCCATCACCTGCGGCCCCGTCAGGATGTCGCTGCCGACCACATAACCCAGCGAATAGGTTTCGGCCGCTCCGGTGAAATAGGGGTTGCTGGCGGCCGGGCCGAAGCTCTGGCCGGCCGGGTTGCCGTTGCTGAATGTTTCATCCAGTAAAACCGGGCCGTTGCCCACGGAAACCTTGAAACTGTCGTTGCCGAAATCGAACGCCGTGCCACTCGAACTGCCGTCCCAGGTGCGGATCAGGTAAAGGTCGAACGATAGCGTCAACGCGCTGTGCGCCGCGAGGCCGGACAGATTGAGGGTGACGGTGTCGTTGCCGAATTCGCCCAGAAAACTGCGCGCACCGAAGAGGTAGGGCGTGGGCGTGTCTTGCAGCTGGGTGTGCGACCACGCGCTGCCGGCGGCCGACTGGAAGTCGTTCTCATAGACGACCACCGCCTGCGACGCGGTGGCGTTGAGCATCAAGGCGGAGAACAGCAAATACGGCGTAGCGGAATGCATCTTCATGGTGTTTTCTCGTTCGGGTTTAAGGACTATCGACGAGAAATAAAGCAATACTCATGCCAGAGCCGAGCAGAGATTGGTCAATGTGGTGCTGGGAACAACGATTCATCCGCGAAGGACGCGAAGGTGCGCGAAGCCCCTCTTTTGTTTTTTCTTCGCGCTTCTTCGCGCCCTTCGCGGATAAATGTCTTTAAATCCCGATAGCCTGGCGGGCTCTATCAGTGCGAGCCGCCAGTAGGCTTGCCTTTCAGGCGGTAGAGCGTGCCGCAATACGGACACAACGCGTCGCCGCGGACCTCGATCGGCAGATAGACGCGCGGATGGGCGTTCCAGTCCGCGTGTTGCGGCATCGGGCAGTGCAGGGGCAAATCGTCCTCGGTGACCTCGATGACGCGCTGGGTGTTTATGCCCTTTTGGGTGTTGTCATGCAGTTCGCTCATGCCCGCTCGCTTACT
>JAJXUP010000153.1 GCA_021782795.1 Pseudomonadota bacterium
TTCGAATCGCCGCTCACACCTCACCGCAGCGTCGTTGCGCTGGTCGCATCCTCCCCCGACCAGCTCGGTCTGATCCTCAATGCCCTGGACACACCAGGACAACAGCAGGCCATTCAGGGCAGCGAGGCTTTTTTCCACACCGACCGCATCGACAGCTACCTGGCCGGCCAGCTCTACACCACCGGCCAGCTGCCGTGGTGGGTGCGGCTCTGGCTCTGGCTATCGAACCACCCCGTACTGCTGGTCATCTTCGCCCTGCTGACAATCCTGACTGCCGCCGCTTCGCTGCGCAAAGCACTGGCCGGTATTGCGCGCCGCAGGCTGGAGGAATAGCGACCGATGCGATGCCGGCATGACCTGCGCCGCAGGGCACTGACGCTGTTGGCCGGGCTGGCGTTCGAAAGTGCGACCGGCCAGTGCCTGGCCGTGCCCACGCCCGGCAACGATAGCGTGCTGGTGCAATCAATCCGCATCACCGGCTCGAAGGCCGTTCCAGCCGAAGAGCTGACAAGACAGATCGCCGATGCCCGCGGCAAACGCCTCACCCGGGCCCAGCTCGAACAACTGGCCGACCGGCTCACCGGATTTTACCGCGCCCATGGCCGCACACGGGTTCGTGCCCTGCTGCCGCCGCAGGATTTCGCAAACGGTCAGGTTGTATTCCGTATCGTGCGCACGAACGCCTCAACGGTGCCGCAACGCCATTCAGCGACCACCAGTGCTGCCGACCCAGTCCTGCAGGCTGCGCCGGTAACCGCCGCGCCGCTCATGCACGACCCGCAGACCGCGTTGCTCGAACGCGCGCGCTTCTGGATGGATCGCGACCATCCGGAACGCGCCCGTAATCAGCTGCGGCAACTGTTCAGGATCTCGCCGCGCAATCTCCAGGGACTGATCCTGTTGGGCACATTGCAGGCCCAGGCTGGCGACCGCCCCGGCACACTGGCCACGCTGGCCGGACTGCATGCCGTACGACCCGACGACCCAGCGATCACGCGTATCCATGACATATTGCGTCTTGCCACCACCGATCGCGCACGCTGGCAACGCGCACGTCTGCTGGCGCGTGGCGGACACCCGCAGGCCGCAGTGGATGCGGCACGAGCACTGTGCCCGAATGGCCCACCCGACAGCGACCTGGCGCTCGAATACTGGCAATGGGTGGCGCGCACGCCCAATGGCTGGCAGACCGCAGATCAAGGGTTGACCCAGCTGCTGCGCGACCATCCGGACAGCCTGCGCATCCGTCTGGCCTGGGCCGAACTGCGCACCGCCCACGCGCCGGTCGATCCGCTCGCAGTACAGCAACTCGCCGCACTGAGCCGTGACCCTGATTATGGCCGCGCAGCGCAACAGGCATGGCGTTCGGCTGTGCTGCGCCAGGCCCCGTCCACATCGGGCAGTGCGCAGTCGCGCCAGGTGATTGCGCAGCTGCGCCAGTATCAGGCATTCGACCCTCAGGATGAGGGCGTGCGCACAGCGTTGAACCAGACACTGTCCGCCATGAACGCGCAGCGCCAGCAGCAGCTCGATCCCGCCACACTCGCCATTGCGGCCGGACAGCAGCGACTCGAGGCCAACGATCTGCCAGGCGCAGAACGCGAATTTGCACATGCCCTCGCACTGCGCCCGGACGACATGCAGGCCATCGGCGGCCTGGGCATGGTACGGTTGCGTCAGGCACGCTATGCCGAAGCAGCAGACTGTTTTCGCCGCGCCGCGCGCAGCGATGCCAGCCAGCGTCGCAAATGGAACAGTCTGCTCGCCACGGCACGCTTCTGGGGACATATGCAGGCATCCGGTCGCGCACGCGATGCCGGCCAGGCCGCGCTGGCTGCCCGCGAGGCGCGCGCCGCGCTGGCGATGCAACCGGGCCAGCCTGATGCTCTGGTCGCGCTGGCTGCCGCCCTCGCTGCAAGCGGCGATATCGACGGTGCAGCACAGTCCTACCAGCAGGCGCTTGCCGCCAACCCGCAACAGCACAACGCGCAAACCGGTCTGGCCGCACTCTATCGCGATGAGGCAGACCGTCTTGGTCCCGAGCACCAACACGAAGCGGTGGCACTGCTCGAACACGCCTCCCGGCTCGATCCGGATAATCCCTGGATCTGCCTCGATCTGGCGCGCCGGCATGCTCAGCAGGGCGAAGCCGCGCGCGGCCGTGCATTGTTCGATGCCCTGCTGAAACGCCAGCCAACCGCCGCCGACGCGCATTACGCCCAGGCGCTGTTTCTCGCCAGCCAGGGCGATACCGCCGCCGCGCTCAGCTGCATGGAACAGATCGAACCGGCGCAACGCACGGCCAAACTGGACGACTATCAGCGCGCGCTACAGGTGGCACTGCGCAACGAGCGCCAGCACCACGAAGATGAATCGGCCGCCCGGCACAATGCCGCGGTCATACGCAGCGCCGAGGCGCAGACTGGTGCCGGCAATACCGATGTCGCACAGCGCACGCTTGCCCGGCAGTTGGCACAACGGCCGGACGATCCTGCCTTGCAGCTTGCCATGGCGCGCACGTTCGCTGCCGAGCGAAATTTCACCGCAGCCATCGCCCTGTGCCGTGACCTGGTCGCACGCGATCCCGATGCCAGCGACGCCCGCATCGAATGGCTCACGCTGTTGGCCGCGCAGCATCAACGCCAGCAGATGATCCGCCTGGCAGCACAATGGATCTCGCAAGGACAACCAGCGCCTGCATGGGCACGCCTCAACCTGGCCAACTGGCTGATTGACCAGCATGCCTGGACCGTCGCCCGGCAGTATGTCGACGCCGTGCTGGCCGGCGAACCCGACAACGCCCGCGCACTCGATGCAGCCAGCCGCATCGCCTATGCGCGTGGCCAGACCGGGCTGGCCATCGGCACATTGCAGCATGCGTTGGCGCTGCAACAGCCAGCCATCGACGACTCACGCACCCTGTCCGCGCTGCGTCCTGCGTCGACTGGCGACGGCAGCTTCAGCGTCACGCCAGCTGCCGACCCGGCAGCGACGGATTCGGCCGGCGGCGATTACCAGTACCGACGGCTGGCCAGCATGCTCGATCAGGATATCCCGTGGATTTCCTCGGCGCTCGACTGGGAAACCCGCGCCGGCACTCCAGGACAATCACAATTCGAAGCCTGGCAACTGCCGTTCGAGTGGAAAGCCCCCTGGTCAGGGGGTGGCCAGTGGTTTGCACGTAGCGATCTGGTGCGGTTGCAGGCCGGCACGCTCGACTGCAGCGGATCGTATGCCACACGCACTTTCGGCACGCTGCTGCTGTCAAACGCCAGCTGCGCGGGCCAGGCCAGCCAGCAGGCACAGGGCGCATCCCTGACCGCCGGCTACGTCAATGACCATCTGCGTGCCGATTTCGGCACCACGCCACTCGGGTTCCCGGTGTGGAATCTGGTCGGCGGACTGCGCTGGAAAGGCGATGCAGGGCCGTTTTCCTGGTCGCTTGATGCCTCGCGCCGCCAGGACACCAGCACGCTGTTGTCATTTGCCGGCACCACCGATCCACGTACTGGCCTGGTCTGGGGCGGCGTACTCGCCACCGGGGTACGCGCCGGATTGAGTCTCGACAACGGCGGTACGCTCGGGTTCTGGTCAAGCTTCGGCGTACACGAACTCACCGGCACCAATGTACAGAGCAACCAGCGCGTGCGGGCGATGGCCGGCGAAACCTGGCGCATCGTCAACGAGGAAGACCGGCTGTTTTCTCTCGGACTGACCGCAATGGACTGGCATGACACACAGGACTCCGGCGAATTCACCTTCGGTCAGGGTGGCTACTACAGCCCGCAGACCTACCGTTCGCTGGCACTGCCGGTCACCTGGGCGCAACGCTATGCCCGCTGGTCCTGGGCCATACGCGCTTCGGTGTTCACCTCCTGGTCACAGACTGACGCCTCGCCCTATTTCCCGACCGACCCGCAGTTGCAGGCCTCGGCAGGCAATCCGTGGTACAGCACGAGCAGTGGTCCCGGTAGCGGCTATTCGTTCAGCGCCGCTTCGGAGTACCAGGCAACCTCGCGACTGTTCGTGGGCAGCCGGCTCGAAATCGAGCGTTCCCCATACTATGCACCCAACACCTTCCTGCTGTACCTGCGCTATGCGGTCGGCGCTGCGGCAGCCCAGCCAGTGGCGTTGCCTCCCAATCCTGTCCTGCCGACTTCGAGCTTCTGAGGCCGCCGCCATGCCGATCTTCCTCCGCATATCACTCACGCTGACCCTACTGCTGTGCACCGGACTGGCCAGCGGCGGCACCCCGTCTGCAACCGCTGCCGATGTCCACGTCAATCCGGGCCGGCTCAACGAACAGGCGATACGCTGCATGCAACGCGGTGACGATGCCACCGCCAGCATTCTGCTCGAAC
>JAJXUP010000024.1 GCA_021782795.1 Pseudomonadota bacterium
CTGCTTCTTCTTGGCAGCGTAGGTCAGGGCGGCAAAAGTGTTCTGTTTCATTGGGTTAAGTCAGGCAAAGGTTATGGCGAAATTTTAACAGATTGGCGATTCGTTCAGAGATTCCCTAGAGGTCTACCCCGCTATAACTCAGGTTGAACGATTTGTTGATGAGCGGAAAATCCGGCACGATATTGCCCATGATGGCATGTTCCAGCACCGGCCAGTTCTGCCAGGAGGGATCGTGCGCATGCAGACGCCGGATGCGCCCGTCCGCATCGGTGTGCAGCGCCACCATCACTTCGCCGCGCCAGCCTTCCACCCAGCCAATCCCCGGCCCGTCCGCCACGGGTGCACCCAGCGAACCGGCAATCGCGCCCGATGGCATCTTGTGCAGGATCGAACGGATCAGCCGCATCGATTCCGTCGCTTCTTCGAAACGCACGGTCACCCGCGCCGCCACATCCCCGTTGCGATGTGTGACCATACCGACATCGAGCTGATCGTACGGCTGACAGGGGAACTGCACGCGCAGATCCCATGCCTGCGCACTGGCACGCCCCGCCAGCCCGGTCAGCCCAAGCTGCGCGGCCAGTTCGGGCGGGACGCGCCCGGTAGTAAGGAAGCGGTCCTGTGCCCCGGCGTGCTCATCATAAATCGATTTCAACCGTGCCATCTCCGCCGAGACATGCAACAGCGTCTCGATGAGTCGGGTATGCGCCATCGCATCAACATCCACGGCCACCCCACCGGGTATGACGCAATCCATCAGGTAACGGTGGCCGAACAATTCGCCGTTCATGCGCAACACATCTTCCCGCAGCATGCCAAACTGAGCCAGACCAAAGGCCAGTCCGGCATCGTTGCCCAGCGCCCCCAGGTCACCCAGATGATTATGCAGCCGTTCCAGTTCAAGCCACAGCGCGCGCAGCCACTGCGCCCGCGCCGGCACTGTGGTGCCGGTGAGCCCCTCCGCCGCCTGGGCATACGCCCAGGCATATGCCACCGTGCTGTCGCCGGACACCCGACCGGCCAGCCTGGCGCCTTGCTGCAGCGTCAGTCCTTCGGCACGTTTCTCAATACCTTTGTGCGCGTAGCCCAGCCGTTCCTCCAGCCGCAGCACTTTCTCGCCCACCACCGAAAAGCGGAAATGACCCGGTTCGATGGTGCCCGCATGCACTGGACCGACGGCAATTTCATGCACGCCGCCACCCTGAACCGTAACGAACGGGTAGTCATCTGTGCCGGCAGCGCCGCGAAGCGTCACGTCGAACTCCTGCCGCAACGGATAAGTGTCTGCAGGCCAGGCCGCATGCCGCAGCCATTTACGTGCATCCGCGCCTGCGGCGCTCACACCCAGCAGGTCAGCCAATGCACGTTGCATGCGCCCCGCTGCCGGAAACACATCCGACAGATCGGGAAACCGGGCATCGGCCTGCGCCACCGGCAGCACCATCACCAGCACACCTTCGGCAAACACCAGCGCGGCATGCAGCAGGAAGTTTCCGCTGCGCGCACGGTCATCGATTCCCCACAACGCCAGCAACTTGCCGCCAGCGCCGCGCACCTCCTCGCCCAGACTGCGCCACTCGGCGGCGTGTACCGTCAGCTTCCGCACCGGCATCGGACCGGACACCGTAACCAGCCTGGGTTTATAGTCATCGAGCGGCATCATGCTATCCAATCAGCGCAGCGGCCTGGTGATACCACTGCGCGAGATAAGGCGGCACATACACCCCGAGCATCAGCACCAGTCCGAGGTGGACAAAAGTGGGCACCAGTGCCGGCGGGTGAGGCAGACGCTGCCCGGTAGTCTCGCCGAACACCATCACCTGCATGCGTGAAAAAATGGCGGCAAACGCCACACCCAGAGCCAACAGCAAAACCGGTGTAATCCATGGATAGGTATGCATGGTGGTGACCAGAATGAGAAATTCGCTGGTAAACACGCCAAACGGGGGCATGCCCAGGATCGCCAGCGTACCGAGCGACAACCCCCACCCAACCGTGGGGCTGGTCTTGATCAGTCCACGAATCTGCTCCATGATCTGGCTGCCTGACTTCTGCGCCGCATGACCCACGGCAAAAAAGATCGCCGACTTCGTCAGGCAGTGCACCGTCATGTGCAGTAGCGCGGCAAACGTCGCCACAGCGCCGCCCATGCCGAACGCAAAAGTCATCAGCCCCATGTGCTCGATCGACGAATAGGCGAACATGCGTTTGACATCCTTCTGCCGCGACAGGAAGAATGCCGCCATCACCACGCTCAACAGGCCAAACCCCATCATCAGGTTTCCGGCGAAATGCGTCCCCAGCGCGCCATCCACCAGGACTTTGGAGCGCACCACGGCATACAGCGCCACATTGAGCAGCAAGCCGGAAAGGACGGCGGAAACCGGCGTCGGTCCTTCCGCATGCGCGTCCGGCAGCCAGTTGTGCAACGGCGCCAGACCAACCTTGGTGCCATAGCCCACCAGCAGGAATACGAACGCCAGCGACAACACCGTAGGCTCGAGCTGGCCCTTGACCTGATTGAGGTGCGTCCACAACAGCGCCGTCCCGTTGGCACCGAGCAGCCGTTCCGCAGCAAAATACAACAGGATGGTGCCAAACAGCGCCTGGGCAATGCCCACGCCGCACAGGATGAAATACTTCCATGCCGCTTCCAGCGAAGCCGGCGTCCGATACAGGGACACCAGCAGCACCGTGGTCAGCGTGGCCGCCTCCATCGCCACCCACAGGATTCCCATATTGTTGGTCAGCAATGCCAGCAGCATGGTAAAGCAGAACAGCTGGTACATGCTGTAGTACAAGCGCAGCATGTTCGCCGAGAGCTTGCCATGGTGCTGCTCGATACGCATGTATGGCCGTGAGAACAGCGAGGTGGTGAATCCGACGAATGCAGTCAGCGCCACAAGGAACACATTGAACGCATCCACGAAAAACTCTTCGTCCAGCGCCGTGAACGACCCGTGTTCAATCACACGCCATGTCAGCACCCCTGCCGAGATCAGCGTCAGCAGACTCATCGCGGAATTCAGCTCGGGCGCCAGGCGGTGCTTGCCAAACAACGCCATGACGATGCCGCCACACAAGGGAAACAGGATCACCCAGAGAATTTCCACCTCTAATCGTCCTTCAGCTGTTCCATGTGCTTCAGATCAAGACTGTCGAATGCGACACGGATCTGGAAAAAGAAAATGCCGAGGATGAACATCGCAATCAGCACATCCAGGGCAATGCCCAGTTCAACCACCATCGGCATGCCATACGTCGCCGAAGTTGCTGCGAAAAACAGGCCATTTTCCATGGCAAGAAAGCCCACCACCTGCGGTACGGCCTTGCTGCGCGTAATCATCATCAGGAATGACAACAGTACGCTGGCCATGGCGACACCCAACGTGCTGCGCGTGATGGTGCCAGCCATATGCGAAATCGGCGCAGCCAGATTGAAGGCAAACACCACCAGCGCCAGCCCGACCAGCATGATGGTCGGAATGTTGAACAGCGTCTCCACATCCCAGAGAATATCCAGCCGCCGTACCAGCTTGTGCAGAATCACCGGCAATATGATTCCCTTCAGCACCAGCGTGAGTCCGGCAGAAAAATACAGGTGGCTCTGGTGGGAAGAATACGCTACCACCGTGGTGCTGAACGCAAGAATCAGCCCCTGCATGGCGAACAGGTGCACCAGTGACAACACCCGGCGCTGAGACAGCATGGCGAATGCAATCAGCAGCAGCAATGAGGCGCACATGTTGATCAATTGTCCGGTAAACGGAATGTGCGTCATGCCGCCTCCAGCAGGAAATGGGTCAGCAGGCCAAGCACGGCAAACAGGAACGCCGTGCCCATGAATTCGGGGACACGAAAAATGCGCATCTTGGCCGAAAGGGTTTCGATCAGCGCAAGCCCCGCCCCAGCCAGCGCCAGCTTCAGCACCAGCAGCACCACGGCCAGCGGCAGCGCACTCCAGTCGCCTGGGGCTGCGATGCCATACGGCACGAACAGTGCGATACCCAGTGTCATGTATGCCAGCATTTTCAGCGCCCCGGCCCATTCGACCAGCGCCAGGTGGCGCGCGGAATACTCCAGGATCATGGCCTCATGTATCATCGTCAGCTCAAGGTGGGTGGCCGGATTGTCCACCGGAATGCGCGCGTTTTCCGCCAGCAGCACCATGACGAACGCCACTGCCGCAAAGGTCATGCTCGGGTAGAGCACGAAATGCTGCTGCGCCAGCGTTTCCACGATGGTGGTCAGCGAAGTCGAGTGGCTGATGGTCGAGGCGGTGAACAGCACCATGAGCAACGCCGGTTCCGCCAGGAAGCCTACCAGCATCTCGCGCCGCGCGCCCATCGAGCCGAATGCCGTACCAACATCCATTGCCGCCAGTGAAATGAACATCCGCGCGAGGGCGAAAATGCCTACCAGCCCGATCACGTCCACTGCGGGCGCCAGCGGCAGCCCGGTGACCAGCACCGGCACCAGCGCCACCGCGAGCCACATGCATGAAAACAGCACGTATGGCATGACGCGAAACAGCACCGAGGCCTGATCGGCCAGCACCGCATCCTTGTGAAACAGCTTGAGCAGCATGCGGTAAGGCTGCAGCACGCCAGCGCCGTTGCGGTTTTGCAGCCACGCCCGGCACTGGCTGATCCAGCCCGGCAGTAGCGGCGCCGCAACCAGCAACACGGTATTCTGCACCAACTGGAACAGGAGGTCTGTGATCTTCATTGCACGAACGCCAGCAACACCAGCAGGGTGACAAAACTGTACAACAGGTACACATGGATACGTCCCTGCTGCAACCGGCCGATCTGTGCGCTCAACATCTCGCTGGCGCGCTGCACGGGTACATAGCACAAATCCCACAACCGGTCGTGCACACTGCTGTGAAATGTCGGCGTCACGTCAAATGGTGAAGGCATGTGCTTCACCACACCCATGAACCATTCGAATATCTGCCGGATCGGCTGGCCAAAACCTTCCGCAGTGTCCTGCATGCGCGCATTCTGTTCGGGAAACCCGCAATCCCATGCCGGCGCGATGCGCAGGCGCCCATGGTAGAAGCGCCGGACCATCCAGGCCGTGAACAGCACCCCCGTGCCGATGACCAGCAACAGAACCAGTGGTCCGTAACTCGCCCGCTCGGCACGCATCGGCGTCAGCAGCAGCCAGCCTGTCGAGCGGACATTGCCCGCCAGGGAATGGCCCACCAGTTCGGCTGCCACCGGGTCGATACCCAGCACGACGAATGTCGGCAGCGTGCCCAGCAGCACACAACCCAGCGCGAGATATGCCATGCCCAGCTGTTCACGCGCACCGGCATCGTGCGGCGGCACGGCGGCCAGTGCCCGCGACCGACCAAGAAACACCACCCCATAGAATTTCACCATCACGAAGCCCGCCAGCGCTGCCGCCAAAGCCAGCGCTGCCGCAGCAACCGGTACCAGCATGTTGAGATAGGGTTGCGGCAGCCCCGGCGACAGCAGAAATGCCTGCAGCGTCAACCATTCGGACACGAAACCGTTGAGCGGTGGCAAGCCGGCCAGTGCCAGGACACCCACCAGCATCAGTAGCGCCAGCCGCGGCATGCCATGAATCAGCCCGCCCAGCCGACCCAGGTGGCGCTCGCCGGTGGCATGCAGCACGGAACCGGTGCCCAGAAACAGCAACCCTTTCATGAAGGCATGATTCAGCGCATGGTACAGCGCCGCGGTCAAGGCCAGCGCAGCCAGCGCGCCCTTCCCGGAAGTATGGAAAATGATGGCCAGACCAATGCCGATCAGGATGATGCCGATGTTCTCGATCGAGGAATAGGCCAGCAACCGTTTCATATCCACCTGTACGGCGGCGAAGATCACGCCGAACAGGGCTGTGATCAGTCCGAGCGTGAGCAACAGCACACCCCACCACCACTGCGGTACGCCAAGCAGATCGAAACTGATACGCAGCAGGCCATAGACCGCCGTCTTGAGCATGATGCCGCTCATCAGGGCCGACACTGGCGACGGCGCTGCAGGATGCGCCTCCGGCAACCAGGCATGCAACGGCAATACGCCAGCCTTGGCGCCAAAGCCCACCAGCGCAAGCAGCATCGCCACGCTGGCCGACGTGCTGGTCAGGTGCACATGGCGCATGGCGGCAAAGCTGTCATCTCCATGCGCACCCAGCATCACGCCAAAACTCATCAGGATCGCCAACGCCCCGACGTGCGCCATCAGCAAATACAGGAAACCGGCCTGGCGCACCTCCGGCTGTTCATGGTCGGTGGTCACGAGAAAGTACGACGACAAGGCCATGGTCTCCCACGCCAGCATGAACAGATAGGCGTCGTCTGCCAACAGCACCGTCGCCATGCTGGCCAGAAAAACATGGTATTCCAGACACAGCAGGCCGAGTTTGCTTACAGGCATGGCACGAAAATAGCCACTGGAGAACACGCTGATGCCGACGCTGGCTGCGCCGAGCAGCAACAGGAAAAAGGCCGACAGCGCATCGAGCCGCAGGTGAAACGGCAGGTTCGGCAACCCGAGCGGCGCTGTCGCCACCTGCGTCTGGGCCGTGCCAGCGAGTGCGGCGAGCGCCAGTGCCAGCGCGGCGACGGCGCCGAGCGGGAATACGATCTGCACGATGAAGCGCGGATTGTGCGAGAGCAGGCCAGCCAGCCCGAGCAGCAGCCAGAACAGAATGATCGCCATCATCCAGTCGATCGGCAGCATCCCGGCCAGCGTCGACATGATGGCTACTGCCCCGGTTTGCGATGCGGCATGCGCGCCGCCTGGTCCGCGGTGCCATGCTGCTGCACATAATCGCGGATCAGCTGACGCACCACCTGCGACGGAGTCAGGTCCTGCCTGGCGCAGACCTCTTCGAAAATGCCTTTCTTGACAGGATCGATCAGCAGCGTCAGGCGCGCGGTACGGTTCTCCATGCCATAACCCGGATATGATGTTAATGACATGTTAATGCCACTCACATCAAATTGCAATTACCCGCGCGGCCCGACCCGCGCCATTGCAGGCAGGCGTGCTACACTACGCGCTGTTTTCAGAGCGAACTGCGTCATGAGCCATTATCGATACCACGTGTTCTTCTGCACTCACGAACGCGAGACCGGGCAGGCGGCCTGCCGCGGCAGTGCCATGCGCGAATATGCCAAACGCCGCGTGGCCTCGCTGGGACTCGATGCCGACGGTCGCTGCCGCATCAACAGCGCCGGTTGCCTCGGTCGCTGCGAAAAAGGCCCCCTGCTGGTCATTTATCCGCAGGAGGTCTGGTACACCTATGTGGACGAAACAGATATCGACGAGATCATCGAACACCACCTGCTCGGCGACCAGATCGTCGATCGGCTCAAACAGGAATGAAACGCGCACGGCTTCGCATACCTTCCAGCGCCGGGTTCATCGAAACCCTGGTCAACGATCCCGGGTCGGAGCGGCGTGGCCTGGTATTCATCGCCCATCCCCACCCGCTGCATGGCGGCACCCTGGACAACAAAGTGGTGCAAAGCATCGCCCAGTTATGCCACGAACAAGGCATGGTGGCCGTACGGCCCAATTTCCGTGGCGTCGGACAAAGTGACGGCACATACACCGGTGGCGACGGCGAAACCGACGACATGCTGTGCGTCATCGAATTTGTCCGGGCCCATTACGACACGACCCTGCCGATCCTGCTGGCCGGATTCTCCTTTGGCGGTTACGTCCAGCACCGCGTGGCACAACAACTGGCGCCGCAGCGCCTGTTGCTCATCAGCCCGGCGGTCAACCTGTATGATTTCGGTGAATTGCCGGCGCAGACCACCATCATCCACGGAGAACAGGACGAAATCGTGCCTTTCGACGCGGCATGGAAATTTGCCCTGGCGCAACGCACCGAATTCCGCCCGATCGCCGGTGCCGGCCATTTCTATCATGGCAAGCTCGGTGAACTGAAACTGGAGGCGCTCGCAGCATGCCACCGCTCGTAAGCATTCGCTCGCTTGGCAAACGGTACGGCGCCACCGAAGTCGTGCGCGGGCTCGATATCGACATCGGCGCCGGCGAATGCTTCGGCCTGCTCGGCCCGAACGGTGCCGGCAAAACCACGACGTTGCGCATGCTGCTCGGTCTGGTCCAGCCGGATGCCGGAGAAATCCGCATCGGCGGCATGGCGATCCCGCGCGAGGCGCGCGAGGCGCGCCAGCGCATTGGCGTCATGCCACAAATGGACAACCTCGACCCCGATTTCAGCGCCGCCGAGAACCTGCTGGTGTACGGCCGCTATTTCGGCCTGAACGACCTGACCATCCGCGCACGCATTCCAGCGCTGCTCGAATTTGCCGGACTGTCCGGCAAGGCCGACAGCCCGATCGCCACACTGTCCGGCGGCATGAAACGCCGGTTGACGCTCGCGCGCGCCCTGATCAATGACCCGGAACTGATCGTGCTCGACGAGCCGACCACCGGCCTCGACCCGCAGGCGCGCCACGTCATCTGGCAAGGGTTGCGCCGGCTGACACAGCAGGGCAAGACCATTCTGCTCACCACTCATTTCATGGAAGAAGCCGAACGGCTGTGCGATCGTCTCACCATCGTCGACCACGGCCAGACCATTGCCAGCGGCCGGCCGCGCGACCTGATCGATCGCGAAATCGAACCGTTCGTCACCGAGGTGTTCGGTGAATCGGTGGCGCAGTGGGCCGAAACCCATGGCTCGTGCTGCGAACGGCTCGAACTCTCGGGCGAATCGCTCTACTGCTACGGCCGCGACCCGGACCGGGTGCGCGCGGCACTGCAGCATGCGCCTGACCTGCATTATGTACAGCGCCCTTCCAACCTGGAGGATGTGTTTCTCAAACTGACCGGAAGGGAGTTGCGCGACGCATGAACGCCTTTGCCCCACCCCGCCTGTCCCTGCGTTTTCTGCCCGTGTGGCGGCGACATTTCCTCGTCTGGCGCAAACTCGCCATTCCCAGCATTCTGGGCAATCTGGCCGACCCGATGTTCTACATGCTCGGCTTCGGCTACGGCCTGGGCAGCCTCATGCCGCGCATCGACGGTGCAAGTTACCTCACCTTTCTCTCGGCCGGCACCCTCTGCTATTCCACCATGAACAGCGCCAGCTTCGAAGTGCTCTACTCCGGCTTCTCGCGCATGCATGTGCAGAAAACCTGGGAAGCCATGCTCAACGCACCACTGGCACTGGATGACGTGCTGCTGGCCGAACTGGCCTGGGGCGCGTCGAAAAGCATGCTGTCCGGACTGGCCATCCTTGCCGTGATCTGGACGCTCGGACTGGAACACGACTGGACAATGAGCCTGTGGACAATCCCGCTGGTGCTGCTGATCGGACTCACGTTTTCCGCCATGGGGCTGGTGGTCACCGCGTTGTCGCCCAGCTACGATTTTTTCATGTACTACTTCACGCTGGCCATCACACCGATGGTACTGCTGTGCGGCGTGTTCTACCCGATGGAACGCATGCCGCAACTGTTGCAGGTTGTGGCCATGTTTTTGCCGCTCAGCCATGCCATCGCACTGGCACGGCCACTCATCCTCGGCACGATCCCCACGGCCATCGGCTGGCATGTACTCAATCTGCTGCTGTGGACCGGCGCCAGCTACTGGCTGGCCACCGGATTCACCCGCCGCCGCCTGCTGAGCTGACGTCCGCAGCGGCACGGGGTACCGAAAAATCGAACAGGTTCATCAGATCGCCGATGGCCGGCCGGTTGAGCGGCACGTAGGGCGAGGCCGCACTGTGCTGCGGATTGGGCAGGTTGTCACGGCTGCGGCCCGACAACGGAAACAGGCCCCAGTTGTGTTCGATGAATTTCAGAATCGAGACATGATCATAATAGGTATGGTCGACATACCCCGTCTTCACCCATGGCGAAACGGCAATCAGCGGAATGCGCGTACCGTCGCCGAAAAAATCGATCGGCTGGATGTATCCCGAGTCATAATACCCGCCCCCTTCATCGAACGTGATCAGGATGACTGTATTGCGCCACAGTTCCGGATTGCTGCGCACTTTATCGACGATGTCGGCCACGAAACCATCGTAGCTCGGCTCCATCGCATATCCCGGGTGGCCGGACACACTGTCATAAGGCGTGATGAACGCCACCGCGGGAAAATGCCCGGCATCCTTCACATCGCGGTAGAAATCCGCACCATCGACCAGATTCTGCCGAAGCACCCCGGTCATGACGGTGCGCGAATAGGTAAATGGATCACAGATCGTGCAATATTCCTTGTCCGGATGCTGGCCATCGCCGCGACCTCCGGCATACCATTTCCATGACACCCCTTTCTCGGACAGCGCCTGACCGATGTTGGGCGTCTCTTGCGGCGGCACGACGAAACGATCGGGGCCGAGCACCGCCGGCACGCCAGCGGACGAATACCCCGGCTCATAATTGTTCACCAGATAATACGTGCCGGGCGCACAGTTGCCATGGCGAAACGGTATGTACGGCAGCCGGTCGAGATACTGGTACACCGCAGCCACGCCCGGCTGATCCCGGTCAGCGCAGGCAACGTAGGAACCACCGCGGTAGCCATCATGCCGGTACCAGTTATCGCTGCCAGGCAACGGCTCGGGATTCTCGATCTGGTTGGCCGGTGGCCGCGCCGGCTGGCCATCCAGCACATAGCTCGCCACGTCGCCGGTGGCAAGTGCATAGAAATTGGGGCCGGTACCCCCCATGACGGGCTGGTGATAATTGTCCGCAATTGCAAATCGCTCCGCAAGCGTGCGGAAATACGGCGCATCGCCAGACTGCATGTTGTAGAAGCCCATGGCCACCCCACCCTGATAGGTGTGGCCAGGCACAAGGCCAGGCACGCCATTCTCGCCACCGAAGCCAATGGTTTCGCCCACCCAGACAAACAGATCCTGTCGGCCTCCGTCGTACTGCTGCCACATCTGGAAGAACCGGTGCGCCGGATCGCCGGTGTGCGCGCCGAAATTGACGTAACGGGTAATCTGGAACGGACCGGGCGGCATGTCGCCGGGAAAGCGCTCGTCCGGCACATCCTGACGCTGGCCGAAACTTCCGTCCGCATAGGGTTGCGGCAGTACGGCATAGCTTCCGGCACGTTGCGGCGTGACCGAATACCTGCCGTCCTGGCGAGCGATGCGCTGCAGCGCTTGCGCATAATTGGGCCCGGGGGTGCCATCGGCGCGCACGATGCCTCGCGACAGCAGATTGGCAATGGTCTGCCCGCCTGGCGGCACATAGGTTGCAAACAGGTTGTCGAATGTTCGGTTCTCGCCCACCACGACGATCACATGCCGGATCGGCGTGCTCGTCGACGCTTGTACCGTGCTGTCTTGCGCCAGCGCAGTACCGACACACGTACCGGCAACGAGCATCAGCGACAGGCTGGTTACGGCCGGAATATTCTGTGACGTCCGCATCTCAGGCCTTGACCGCCTGCAGCGCCACTTCGCCGCTGCCTTGCCGGGCGCCGCTGCGCCCATTCGAGGCGCTGGACAGCCACGTCAGCGCCAGCAATTTGATCTGTGTACTGATCTGTTCGACCGTCTTGCTGAAGAAGTTGAAGAACATCAGGCTGTAGAGCGCAATGAAAATACCAAACCCCGTGGCGTACAGCGCCGTACCGATGCCACGGCTCACCGCCGCCGGATCCGAACTGCCTGCTCCCGAGGACAGGTTGTAGAATGCATCGATAATGCCCAGGATCGTGCCCAGCAAACCGAGCAGGGGCGACAGCGTGATCACCGTATCCAGTATCCACAGCCGCGACTGCAGCATCGACTGCTTGGCGACGTAGATCGATTGCACGAAATGCTCGGTCTGCTCGTGTCCCAGTCTGGGGGCGCTGACGATCTCGCACAGTGCTTGCGCCTGCGGGCTGCGGCGCCCGCTGCATTCTGCCAGGATCTCGTGGTGCAGATCGGCGTCGTGCAGATGCGATTTCATGAATTCGGCCACCGTCTTTCCATCGCGCAACACCGACGCGAAGAAAATGAAGCGCTCCACGATCACCCAGGTAGCCACCAGCAGAACAGCCACCATCAGATACATGACAGCGTCATGTATTGCCATGAAATTCATTGGAATTCCCTTCCGTTCAAACAGGAATGGTGCCAGACTCGCGCCCGACACCATGTCACCAGATTGCTCAATAACGACCGCTCAACGAAATGAAGGCCATGCGCGGCGCACCTTGCTGCAGGGTATAGTACGAACCGGTCGGATCGGATGCGACAAAACCGTTGGTGCCGACCGAGCTGAAATAATCCTTGTTGAACAGATTGTAGACATTCAGCTGTGCCCGCACATCCTGCAACGCACCCACGTGTTTGAACTGGTATCCGGTACCGAAGTCGAACAGCACAAAGGCCGGCACCGACGAATCGTTGGTGTAGGTGATGTAGCGCTTGTCCGTATACTTGCCGGTCAGATTGGCGAAAAACCCTTGCTTCTCATAGCCAAGTCGCATTGCGTACATCAGCTTGGGTGCGTCCACCACCGTTTTGCCCGAGGTGTTCACCAGCGTCGTTCCGGCATAGTAATTGGAGAGGTAACGCGAATCGTTGTAGGTCAGGCTATTGAGCAACGACCAGTGCGCCACGGGTGACCAGTTGACCGCCGCTTCCAGACCCCTGGCGTTCACGTTGCCGACGTTGGCCAGACTGTTCGGACAACCCACGATGCCGGCGCAGTCCGGAATGATCAGCAGCCGGTCATGGAAGTCGACATTGTAGAGGTCCAGCGAGGCCTCGAGACCCGGCCGGTGGGTACGCACGCCGATATCCAGCGTGGTGGAGGTTTCCGGTTTCAGGCTCGACGCTGTGGCATCAAACGCCGCCTGCGTGGCAGAAAACGGTCCGGCCACACCCGGCTGGAAGGCACGCATGTTCTTGCCCAGCGAGGCATATGCTTCATTGTGGGGGTCGATCTGGTAATTCATGCTGATCTGGGGCAGCACACCGTCAGTGGTGATGTTGCCCGCGGCCAGACCGCCGATCTGGTTGACCGAATCGATGCTGACATGCTGCGACTTGATGCCGTAAGCCAGCGTCAGCCGGTCATCCATCAACGACAGCGTATCCTGCAGGTACAATTGCCGTGTATTGGTCACGAATTCCTGCTGAAATTGCGTGTAGAACGGATTGGTGAGAAAGTAATCCGTGCTCTGCGGACCGTTGATGGCGTAATAGCGTCGCGCCAGATCATGCACATTGTGTTCGATCCACACGCCGCCAGTAATGTCATGCATACCGAGCAGCCAGTCGAACGAAGCATTCACGCCTTCGCGATGGATGCCGTATTCGGTGGTACGCACCGAGATCGGCACAGTCGGTGACGAGGCCACGTACGGCGTGTACCAGTCGCCTTCACCCTTGTCCATGTGACCGTAGACCACGGCCTTCACGCGCAGGTTGTCCGCCAGCTTGAACTGGCCGGTTGCGCCAGCCAGCTCGTCGTTGCGCAGACCGCGGCCCAGATAGTAGAAGGCGTCGAGCGGATCCTGCAGATTCTGCACACCACCGCTGTAAATGCCATTGGCGGCATTGACTGCGCGCGTCCAGTTCGGCGCGTAATTATCCTGCCCCCAGCCCAGAACATTGACTTCATTGACCGAATAATCCGCGTAGTCGGTTTCGTCGCGCGTGGAGGCATCATAATAAAACGACAGCTTGTTCTCGCCACCCAGCTGGTATACCAGCTTGGCGTTGAACATTTCCTGTGTCTGGTCGCCCCAGCCTTTCCATTTGCTGGTGGCATTGTTCGAATAACTGAAATAGGCTTTGGCCGCGTTGCTGGCTCCGAACGTGCCGCTGTCCCAGCGCATGTACACCCGGTTCAGATTGGCGCTGCCGCCGGTATCGGCCGCCGTGAAATGCGCTGTATCGAGTGGATCAGCCGACTGGAACTGGACCGTGCCGCCCAGGTTGCTGGTCGATGCAGTACCCAGCGCGCCGATACCCTGCGCGACCGACACCACCGACAGGTTCTCCGGTGCAATCGCCCGGCCGATGTCCAGACCGTTGTAGTTGCCATAGCTCATGTCGCCCAGCGGGATGTCATCGAGCGTGAAGCCCAGCTGGTTCTGGTTGAAGCCGCGAATATTGAATTCGGCCGACCACTCGTAATTGCCGAGCGGATCCGAAGACTCGTACTGCACACCAGGCAACACGGCCAGTGCCTGCAGCGGGTTGGTGCCCGGAGCCAGCTGCTGCAGCTGCGCCTGGGTCAGCGTCTGCACTTCGCGTGTCTGTCCCTGCCCCAGCACCGATACATCCTGCGTCGTCACGGCACTGCCCTGATCATCCGCATGTGTCATTGCCGGCATGCACATGCACGCCGCCAGCACCGCCGCCCGCAGTGGACGCATCCTGAAACCCGCTTTCACCATTTTCATTTCCCCAACACACATGAATAAAAAAGCCGGTCAATCAACCAGCTTGAACACCACCCTGGTTCTGAATTCCTTCCTGTCTTCGCCCGGCCAGAACGTGTCTGCCATGGCGCCGAAGCTCGCCGAGCGCACCGCCCGCAGCGCCGCTCGATCAAGCAGCTCGTAACCGGATGAAGTCACCACTTCCGCGGCCAGCAACCGCCCCTTGCGGTCGATGACATAACGCAGCTCGACCACGCCCTGCATATCGCGCTGACGTGCAGCAGCCGGATATATCTTCTGTTCTTCGATTCGCTCCCGCACGGCGCGCGCAAACCCGGCCTCGCCAGCAAAGTCTTCTCCCGGAGCGGGCGCCTCATTGCCGGCAGCGGCCGCCGGAGCGGGCGCGGGCGCCGCTGCCACCGGGCCAGGCGTCGACACTGGCACCGCCGCCACAGCCACCGCAGCGGCTGGAGCAGGCACGCGAACCGGCACCGCCTGCGGCCGTGGATGCGGCTGTGGGTGCGGCATCAGGGGCTGCCGCGGCGGTGACGGCTGCGGTCTGGGAGGATGGACAACCGGTTTCGGTGCATCCTTCGGCAGCGTTACCAGCCGCACCTGCACCGCAACGGGTGGCCGCACGTCCGGTCGCATCACCAGTATTCCGCGCACCCCGGTCAGCAGCATCAGCAGCAGCAATACCACGCTGCCGGCCACCCGATCGCGATAGGCAAACATGTCGACGCTCATCGGCGCTTATCGCGGCTTGCTGGCAATCGCAATGCTCTGGATGCCGGCCGCCTTGACCACATCCATGACATCGATTAGCGCCTGCATGTCCACGCCCTTGTCGCCGCTGACCACAACGTCCACGGCACCGCCTGCCCGCGTTGCCTGCGTCAGTCGCGCCGACAGCCCGCCCAGGCTGCAGGACTGCCCGTCCATCGACAGTTCACCCGAGCGCGCAATCACAATCACCAGATGGCGTGCCGGACGAATGTCCTCACGCTGGGAAGCGGCTGGCAATTCAGTCCTGACCCCCTTGGCCGGGATCACATTCAGGCTGAGCAGCACGAAGAACACCAGCAGGAACATCATTACGTCGATCATTGGAATCAGCTCGATACGCGCGCTGCGCTTCGGCTCGTCATGCCAGAACATCCTGCCACCCCCATATTCAGCCTTGAATCAGTAGCCTGACAGCGGTGCGTCAGACTAAATGCAAAACGGGGGCCATTCTGTCAGCAAAATGTTACCTTTCCGTGGCATCAACATAAAGCTTTTGTGAATCCATCGTGGCGCGAACGCGTCTTGCCACCCACCACCGTCGCGAGACAATCCCGGCTAGCGCCGTGCGCTGTCCGCCTGCCCATCGGGTACTGCGCATCCGTATTGCTTCGTTCACCTCGAACGCAGTACAATCTGGACTATTTCGCTCCAACTTTTGTATTCCACCGATGAACAGAGAAAACCGGTTGCAGGGGACGCTGTACCGCCCCGATTTCGAACAGGACAGTTGTGGTTTCGGCCTGATGGCACAGCTGGATGACCAGCCCAGCCACTGGCTCGTGCAAACCGCCATCGATTCACTGGCTTGCCTGACCCACCGCGGAGCGGTTGCCGCTGACGGCAAATCCGGCGACGGCTGCGGGCTGCTGTTCAGGAAACCGGACGCTTTCCTGCGCGCCGTGGCGCAGGAAAACGGCCTGCAACTCAATCGTCACTATGCTGCCGGCATCGTGTTCTTCCATCCGGACGCGGCACAGACGGAACATGCGCGCCAGACCCTGAACGGCCACCTCGCCGCCCAGGGTCTCGACGTGGCGGGCTACCGCACGCTGCCAGTCGATCCGGGC
Organism: Pseudomonadota bacterium; assembly: GCA_021782795.1. GTDB lineage: Bacteria > Pseudomonadota > Gammaproteobacteria > Burkholderiales > Sulfuriferulaceae > Sulfuriferula. Next base: position 16,214 of record JAJXUP010000024.1, read on the forward strand.
GCATGCGGCGAATACGCACTGGCCACCCTGCCGCATTTCGAACAGATATTCGTCAACTGCCCGGACGCCCTCGACGCCGAGACCTTCGAGCGCCGGCTGTACATCGCACGACGCCTGACGGAAAAAGCGCTCGTCGACGACCGTACCTTCTACATTCCCAGCCTGTCCGGCCATGTCGTGCTATACAAGGGTCTGGTCATGCCGGCCGCCTTGCCGGTGTTCTATCCCGATCTGGCTGACACACGCTTTGCCTCGTCGCTGGCGGTGTACCACCAGCGTTTTTCCACCAATACCTGGCCCGAATGGCGGCTTGCCCAGCCGTTCCGCATGCTTGCCCACAACGGCGAGATCAACACCGTGCAGGGCAACCGCAACTGGTCGCTGGCGCGCGAACGGAAATTCGCCACCCCACTGATCCCTGACATGGACGCTGTGCGGCCCATCGTGCAGCGCAACGGCTCGGATTCGTGCAGCCTCGACACCATGCTCGAAGGGCTGGTCATGGGCGGTGCCGGCCTGTTCCGCAGCCTGCGTATGTTGATTCCGCCAGCGTGGCAGAACGTGCCGGAAATGGATGCCGATCTGCGCGCGTTCTACGAATACAACTCGATGCACATGGAACCGTGGGACGGACCAGCCGGCATCGTGCTGACCGACGGCCGCTACGGCGCCTGCCTGCTCGACCGTAACGGTCTGCGTCCGGCACGTTACGTCCTTACCCGCGATCGCCACTTCACCATCGCGTCCGAAGTCGGGGTGTGGAACTACCGGCCTGAAGACGTGGTGCGCAAGGGCCGCATCAAACCCGGCCAGATGATCGCCGCAGACCTGGCCACCGGCCAGATCCTGATGCCGGCAGACATCGAGGCGCAACTCAAGCACGCCCATCCGTACCGCGAGTGGTTGCGGGAATCGCGCCGACTCGAGCTGGGCATGGAACAGGACGGTCAGCTTGCTGTTCCTGCCGCCGATCTTCTGGCCACCCGGCAGAAACTGTTCGGACTCACGGTCGAGGAACGCGAACAGATCCTGCGCGTGCTCGCCGAAGAAGGACAGGAAGCCGTCGGTTCGATGGGCGACGACACGCCAATGGCCGTGCTGTCGCAGCGGGTGCGCTCGCCTTTCGATTTCCTGCGCCAGCAGTTCGCCCAGGTGACCAATCCGCCCATCGACCCGATCCGTGAAGCCGTGGTGATGTCACTCAATACCTGCTTCGGCCCCGAACGCAACCTGTTCGAGGAAACGCCCCAGCACGCGCGTCGCTATGAAGTGCCTTCGCCGCTGCTGTCGCATGACGCGTTCATCCTGCTCACCACGCTCAACGACGCCGGATACCGCAGCCACACGCTCGAACTGAACTACGACCCGAAAACGACCAGTCTGCGTGCCGCCATCGAGCAGCTTGCCGCAGACGCCGTGCAGGCGGTACACGCCGGCAGCGTCATTCTTGTGCTGTCCGACCGACGCATCTCCCAGGATCGCCTGCCGATCCACGCCCTGTTTGCCGTTGGCAGCGTACACCACGCGCTGATCCGCGCCGGTCTGCGCTGCGACTGCAACCTGGTCGTGGAAACCGGTGCCGCGCGTGACCCGCACCAGATCGCCTGCCTGATCGGTTACGGCGCCACTGCCGTCTACCCTTGGCTGGCCTATGAAAGCATCGGCGCACTGGTGCGCGACGGCGAAATCAGCCTCAAGCAGGAAAAGGCTCTGACCAATTACCGCAAAGGCATCGACAAGGGACTGCTCAAGGTATTGTCCAAGATGGGCATCTCCACTGTGGCCAGCTACCGGGGAGCACAACTGTTCGAAGCCGTCGGACTGCACGAGGAAGTCGTCGAACTGTGTCTGGCCGGCACGGTGTCGCGCATCTCCGGCGCCAATTTCGCCGATTTCGCCGCCGACCAGCAAACGCTGGCGCGCGCGGCATGGAACCCGGCACGCCCGGTCGCCCAGGGTGGTCTGCTCAAGTTCGTCCATGGCGAAGAATTCCATGCATACAATCCGGATGTGGTGCTGCAGTTACAACAGGCCGTAAAGACCGGCGATTACGCGCTGTATCGCCGTTATGCCGATCTGGTCAACGGTCGCCAGATCGCCATGCTGCGCGATCTGATGAAACTGCGCGACGACGTCACGCCCATCCCGATCGAAGAAGTGGAACCGGTAGAGGCCATTCTCAAGCGCTTCGATTCGGCAGGCATGTCACTCGGCGCGCTGTCCCCGGAAGCCCACGAAGCGCTGGCCGAAGGCATGAACCGTATCGGCGGCCGCTCGAATTCCGGTGAGGGTGGTGAAGATCCGGCACGCTATGGCACGATGCGCATGTCGAAGATCAAGCAGGTGGCATCGGGACGCTTTGGAGTCACCGCACACTATCTGGTCAACGCGGAAGTACTGCAGATCAAGATCGCCCAGGGCGCCAAGCCCGGCGAGGGCGGACAACTGCCCGGCCACAAGGTGTCCGAAACCATTGCCCGCCTGCGTTGCGCCAAACCCGGCATCTCGCTGATTTCGCCACCGCCGCACCATGACATCTACTCGATCGAAGATCTGGCGCAGCTGATTTTCGATCTCAAGCAGGTCAACCCGCAGGCGTTGGTGTCGGTGAAGCTGGTTGCTGAACCTGGTGTCGGCACGATTGCCGCCGGCGTGGCCAAGGCCTATGCCGACCTCATCACCATTTCCGGCTACGACGGCGGCACCGGCGCCTCGCCGCTCACCAGCGTAAAGTACGCCGGCACGCCCTGGGAACTTGGCTTGTCCGAAGCGCAGCAGGTACTGCGTGCCAACGGCCTGCGTGGCCGCGTGCGCGTGCAGACCGACGGCGGCCTCAAGACCGGTCACGACGTGATCAAGGCAGCCATCCTCGGCGCAGAGAGTTTCGGTTTCGGCACGGCTCCGATGATCGCACTGGGATGCAAATACCTGCGCATCTGCCACCTCAACAACTGTGCCACCGGCGTCGCCACGCAAGACGAACGCCTGCGCAGCCAGCATTTCATCGGCTTGCCGGAAATGGTGGTCAACTTCTTTACCTTTGTCGCCATGGAAACCCGCGAATGGATGGCGCGTCTGGGTGTGCGCACGATGGCCGAACTGATCGGCCGTGTCGACCTGATGCGCATCGAAGCCGGCGACACCGAACGCCAGGCTCGGCTTGATCTCCGTCCACTGCTGGAACAGGGTGGAGTGCCGGCCAGCGAACCGCAATACTGCATCACCGACTCCAACCCGTCGTTCGACAAGGGCGAACTTGCCGAACAGATGGTACGCGATGCACGCATGGCCATCGACAGCCAGACGCCCGCAGAACTGCACTATGCCGTCCGCAACGTGCACCGCTCGATCGGTGCGCGCCTGTCCGGTGAAATTGCCCGCAAACACGGTGCAGCAGGACTGCCGCCAGGCTGCCTGAAGGTGCACCTGACCGGATCGGCCGGCCAGAGCTTCGGCGTATGGAACCACAACGGCCTCGAACTGCTGCTGGAGGGAGATGCCAACGACTATGTCGGCAAGGGCATGTCCGGCGGTACCATCGCCATCCGCCCGCCAGCGGAATCCACCTTTGCCTCGCACGAAGCCGTGATCATCGGCAACACCTGCCTGTACGGCGCGACCGGCGGCGAACTGTTTGCCGCCGGGGTGGCCGGCGAGCGCTTCGCCGTACGCAATTCCGGCGCCTTTGCCGTCGTGGAAGGCACCGGCGATCACTGCTGCGAATATATGACGGGCGGCTGCGTGCTGGTACTGGGCGAAACCGGCATCAACTTCGGCGCTGGCATGACCGGCGGCTTCGCGCTGGTGTACGATGAGCAGGACAGGTTCGCCAACCGCTACAACAACGAGCTGATCGATATCCATCGCATCCACACTGAAACCACGGTCGAGTACCGGCATTTCCTGCGCAGTCGCATTGAAATGCACCTGCAGCGCACGGGCAGCGCACGGGCTCGCTGGATACTCGATCATTTTTCCGACATCACCGGAAAATTCTGGCTGGTCAAACCCAAGGCCGCCACGCTGGACAGCTTGCTCAAGGACTGACGGGCGACAGACATGCATCAAAAGACGAGCGCACCCGTTATGCTACAGACAGTCAGCGCACCCGGCGGCCTGCGCCGCCACGGCCGCTGAAGAACCAGGACACGACACATGGCTGATGTATTCCAGTTTCTCAACCTGCCACGCCAGGATGGCGCCAAGACTCCGGCGGCCGAACGCCGCATCCAGTTCCGCGAAATCTATGCGGGCATGGATGCCTCTCAGGCCGGCGGCCAGGCAGGTCGCTGCCTGTCGTGCGGGAATCCGTACTGCGAATGGAAATGTCCCGTACACAACTACATTCCCAACTGGCTTCAGCTGATCAGCGAAGGCAAACTGTTTGAAGCTGCCGAACTCTCGCATGCCACCAACTCGCTGCCCGAGGTGTGCGGCCGCGTCTGTCCGCAGGATCGTCTGTGCGAAGGCGCCTGCACGCTCAATGACGGTTTTGGCGCAGTCACCATCG
>JAJXUP010000025.1 GCA_021782795.1 Pseudomonadota bacterium
CCATGGTAACAGCCAGCAAACTTGACGATGCGGTCGCGTCCGGTAAAACCGCGCGCCAGGCGCAACGCGCTCATGGTCGCTTCGGTACCGGAGCTGGTGAGCCGCACCATTTCCAGACTGGGCACCAGTTCGACAAGCAATTCGGCCAGATCCACTTCCGCTGCAGTAGGCGCACCGAAGCTCAATCCGTCCCGCGCCACCCGGGTCACTGCCGCGATCACGTCAGGATGGGCGTGCCCAACGATCATCGGCCCCCATGAACCGACATAATCAATGAATTCCCTGCCATCCGCGTCGCGAATCCGTGCGCCATGTGCCGATGCAATGAATTTTGGCGTACCGCCTACCGAACGGAAGGCACGTACCGGAGAATTCACGCCCCCCGGAATATGCCGTTGCGCGCGCGCAAACAACAGTTCATTCTGGTTCATGTCAGTCTTCCGTCTCATCTACGAACAAATCCACAAACTGGCGCGCCGTCTCTTCAATCTGCGCGCTGTCAAACAGGGCACCGACGACAGCCACCGCGTCCGCACCAGCATCGATCAACTGGGCCGCGTTGTCAGGCGTGATGCCACCGATCGCCACGATTGGCCGGTGAATCACATGCGCCGCGCGGTACAGCAGATCGATCTCGACCCGCTGGGCCCCCGGCTTGGTGCCCGAAGGAAAGAAGCGCCCGAACGCCACGTAATCCGCACCGGCTTCCTGCGCTGCCAGTGCAAGCGGCAGCGACTGATAGCATGATACGCCAATGATATGGTCATGCCCGAGGATGATGCGTGCCTCACGGACCGTGCCATCATCCCGACCGAGGTGCACACCATCTGCGCCGACCAGATCGGCCAGACGCAGGCTGTCGTTGATGATCAACGGCACATCGAAACGGTGGCACAAATTCAGCAATTCACTCGCCTGCTCATGTTGGCGCGCAGCATCCCCACTTTTGTCGCGGTACTGGATCACACCGGCACCACCGTACAGGGCCGCCTCGACCTGAGCAAGCAGCCGCGCGGTGTCATCCGTTTCGCGCGTGATGGCATACAATCCCGAGATCATCGCGACTCTCCGTGACGCGCCCAGAACAGGCGATCGGGGATATGCTGCCCCATGCCAGGACGGAAGGCCGCTCGCAACGTCTCGTAAGTGAATTCCTGCGCCTCGAACACGCCCTCGGGAACCAGCATGTTATGCGCCAGCGTGGCTGCAATGGCGGAAGCCAGCGTGCAACCGGAACCGTGGTAACTGCCATGCAGACGCGCCCAACTGTCGGAGCGCACAACGCCCTGACTGTCATAGAGCACGTTAGTGACCTCGCTGGTCTGCTCATGGGTACCGGTCACCAGCACATATTCGCACCCTGTATCAAGCAGTGCCCGGGCACATTCCTCCAGTCCGACCCCTGCTACGCCGGCATGCATCTCGGCAAACAGACTGCGCGCTTCGATGCTGTTGGGGGTCAACACCGTCGTCTGGGGGACGAGCATGTCGATCATGGCAGCACGCGTATCGTCGTCACCGAGTTCGTCACCGCGGCCGGACGCCAGCACAGGATCAAACACCAACGGGACATCCGGATAGTCAGCCACGATGGACGCAATCGCTGCCACCGCCGCCACACTGCCCAGCATGCCAATCTTGAAGGCGGCCACCGGCATGTCCTCGAGGACACAGCGCGCCTGATCGATGATCGCATCAGCCTCGATCGACCAGTAATTTTCCACACCCACCGTATCCTGCGCGGTCACTGCGGTAAGTACTGTCAGGGCATGGCAGCCCATGCTGGTCAGGGTAAGCAGATCAGCCTGCATGCCTGCCCCTCCGGTAGGATCCGAAGCGGAAAAAGTCAGGACAATGGGCGATGGGGTACGGGTCATTTCAAAACTGCGTCAGATCTGACGGCTTCTGCATTAGAATAACCATTCTAACCGAAAAGCCGGAAACAAAGATGTCTTCTATTCCTTATGCCAGCTATATCTGCCTACTGTGCGGTCACATCTACCATGAAGCAGAAGGTGCGCCCGATGATGGCATTCCACCCGGAACCCGCTGGGAAGATGTGCCACCAAACTGGACTTGCCCCGAATGCGGTGCCCGCAAGGAAGATTTTGAAAAAATGGACTGATTGACGTTACAATCGACTGAAAACACTGGAACCAGTTGCGGTTCTGCATAAAAAATACTTGCCAAGCGCATGAAACAAGATTAAAAATGTATGCGCAGGTTTTTATATATATCCGCATCCGGCAATGCCCCGTCCATCGGGCGAGCGCCAGGCGGGAAATACGACCGGGGCCAATGTGACAGAGCAAACCGAGCTGAATGGCATCAAGGTGATGGTGATCGACGACAGCAACACCATCCGCCGCAGCGCCGAGATTTTCCTCAAGCAGGCGGGATGCGACATCATTCTTGCCGAAGACGGCTTCGATGCGCTGGCCAAGATTACCGACGGGCATCCGGACCTGATTTTCGTCGATGTCATGATGCCGCGTCTCGACGGCTACCAGACCTGCGCGCTGATCAAAAAGAACCCCCAGTACAGTGCCACACCGGTCATCATGCTGTCGAGCAAGGACGGTCTGTTCGACAAGGCGCGCGGGCGCATGGTCGGATCCAGCGAATACCTGACCAAACCGTTTACCAAAGATACACTGCTGACCGCTGTGCGCCGTTACGCAAGCGCTCAAACCGACTAATCCTTCAAGGTGTCCGGCCATGCCGATCCAGAAAATCCTCGTTGTGGACGATTCTCCGACTGAACGCTTCTTCCTTGCCAGCCTGCTGGGCAAGCATGGTTACCAGGTCACACTGGCCGAAGACGGCAACCAGGCACTGGAAAAAGCACGGCAATCGCAACCCGACCTCATCCTGATGGATGTCGTCATGCCTGGCCTCAATGGCTTCCAGGCCACGCGCGCCATTTCGCGTGACGAAGAACTGCGCCACATCCCGGTCATCCTGTGCACCACCAAGGACCAGGAAACCGACAAGATCTGGGGATTGCGCCAGGGGGCCATCGAATACATCGTCAAGCCAGTCGACGGCAATGCGTTGCTGGAAAAAATCCGCAACCTGTAAACCAGACGGAATCGCGTCCAGGGAAAACCGCGCATGTCCAAACGCATCAGCCTGAGAGAATTCCAGCAAGCGCTAAGCGAACGCATCCAGCGGTCGTCTGCTCAACCTATCGGCACCACGCGGCTGGCTGTCCAGGTAGGCGGACAGAACTGGCTCATCGATCTGGCCGACATCAGCGAAGTCATCGCTCCTCCGCCCGTCACCAGTGTGCCACTCACCCACTCCTGGTTCCTCGGCATCACCAACATCCGCGGCCGTCTGTACACTGTGGTCGACCTGCCCGCCTATGCCGGACTTGGCGCCACCAGCATGCATGCCGGCAACCGGTTACTGCTCACCCACACCCGCTTCTCGGCCCAGGCCGCGCTGCTGGTCGACCAGGCCCTCGGCCTGCGTAACCTGGAACAGATGCAACGCGATCCCGAGGTGGCGCAAGCACGCTGGAACAACGAACGTTACCGCGACGAAGCAGGCACATTGTGGCACAACGTCGATCTCGACAGTCTGGTCAACCATGCGGAGTTCCTTGCCGCCGGCAAGGCGTGACCCAAGAACGACAATTACAAATTCCTCCCGGAAACCGGGTGGATTATCAGTGGAGATAGAGGCATGGCATTCAATTTTTCCGGCTCCAGAAAAAAGGAAGACCAGAAATCTGGCGGCAAGCGCCCCGCAACGGCGGAAAACACCACCCTGATCATGAGCGGACTGAAAAAAATGTCCAGCAGTTCGCCCGGGGATGTTCCTTTCATCGGCCACCTGCCTGTGGAAAAGCAGTACATCCTTACCATGATCTCTGGCCTCGCCTTCCTGGTCATCACCGGCCTGCTGCTTACACTCAATGCGGTGCAGACCAGCAACAAGACCGGCTACATCACCCGGGCAAGCGAAATGCAGATGCTGACCCAGCGTCTGAGCAAATCGGCACTGCAATCGCTGTCGGGTAACCATGGCACCTTCACTGCAATGAAGGAAAGCCAGCACCAGTTCAACCAGGATCTGCACGTGCTGATCAACGGCGGTCTGGGTCTGCCGCCGTCACCATCATCAGTACAGCCGATCCTTGCAGGACTGCAGAAACAATGGCAGCCGACCAACAGTCAGTTGCTGAAAATTGCCAGCAGCCAGTCTTTGCTGGAAAACACGTCCAGCCAGCTCGGCATGCTGTTGCAGCAGATCGGCGATCTGGTCAAGCTGAGCGGGGATGTCGCCAGCCGACTGAACGGCAGCGGATCGCCCGCCCAGGCGGCACTGGCCAACCAGCTGGTCGGTCTGACGGTAAACATCGGCAAGAACACCGCCATTGCCAGCCGCCTCGTCGACCAGCCGGAATGGCGCATGAGCAAGAGCAACCTGGCACAGGACCAGGCCATCCTGAAACAGATTCGCAGCGATATCGACAGCGTGCAGTCACTTGCCGAACGACTGCGTTCCGGGAGCAGCCAGAACGGCGAAGCCGGTGTTTCGGACAGCGCGGCGCGCAGCCGGCTCGCGGTGTTTGAAGCCACCTGGAAACCGTTGCACGAGCAGTTGCCGACCACGCTGGATCAGGTATCACAGGTATTGACGCTCAAGCGCAGCAGCCTGCCGCTGCTGGGCAGCAGCGACTCGCTGTACGTATCCACACAGAATCTGGCCGGTGCCTACAAAAATCTGGGCGTGCTGGGCAACACCCTGGCCATCATCACCGGCCTGCTGGCGCTGACCAGCCTGGTACTGTTCGGGTTCGTCATCCTCAACGAATCGCGGCGCCGTGTGTTCCTCAGCGAAGCGGAAAACAAGCGCAATCAGGAAGCGATTCTGCGCCTGCTCAACGAACTCGGTGACCTCGCCGATGGCGATCTGACGGCCAACGCCACCGTCACCGAAGACATTACCGGTGCCATCGCGGATTCGATCAACTTCACCATCGACGAGCTACGCAACCTCGTCTCGGGCATCAACCATGCCACGGAGCAGGTGACTGGCACCACGCTGCAAGCACAAGCCATTTCGGAAGAGCTGCTCGCTGCGGCACAACGTCAATCGCAGGAAATTGAAAACACCTCTGCCGACATCCTCGGCATTTCGCAATCCATCAACGAGGTATCGGCCAGCGCAAACCAGTCGGCACAGGTGGCCACCCAGTCGCTGGAAGCCGCAGAACAAGGCGCCCGCGCCGTGGAAAATTCGATTGCCGGCATGAACAGTATCCGGGAAAACATCCAGGAGACTTCCAAACGCATCAAGCGACTGGGCGAATCCTCACAGGAAATCGGCGAGATCGTGGAACTGATTTCCGACATTACCGAACAAACCAACGTGCTGGCGCTCAACGCCGCCATCCAGGCCGCCGCCGCTGGCGAAGCCGGACGCGGCTTCTCGGTGGTTGCGGAAGAGGTGCAGCGACTGGCAGAACGTTCCGCGCAGGCGACGAAACAGATTTCCGCCATCGTGAAGACCATTCAGTCTGACACGCAGGATGCGGTATCTGCCATGGAAACCAGTACCCAGGGGGTAGTGGAAGGCGCGCGGCTGTCGGATGCTGCCGGTCAGGCGCTGCACGAAATCGACCAGGTATCACGCAACCTTGCCACACTGATCCGCAGCATTTCTGCCGCCACGGAAAACCAGACCGTCTCGGCATCCAAGGTTGCCCAGGCCATGCAGCAGATCCGGCAGATCACCGAACAGACCACCGCAGGTACGCAGCAAACGGCGTCGTCCATCGGCGAACTGTCCGCGCTGGCATCGGACCTGAAGAAATCGATCTCCGGCTTCAAGCTGGGATAACGGATCACGCCATGCTGGCGCCTGCGTCGCACCCCGCACGCTCCCGAGCCCGGCTCGGAAGTGTGCCCGGTCACTGATTACGGATATGACCATGAACACAACGCCGGAATTCGATATTGCCCCTTTAAGCTGGATTCGTGAGGAGGTCAGTCACGCACTGCACGAGGCGAGCGAAATTCTGCGCCAATTCCAGGGCGCAACACAAGACCCCGCTGCCCTGCGTTCGGCGCGCACCTTCCTTCACCAGGTCGTCGGCGCACTGGAAATGGTGAGCCTGCGCGGCGTGGCAATCGTTTGCCTGGAAGCCGAACACCTGGTCAACGCCATGGAAAACGGTGAAATTGCCGCAAACAGCGAACATCTGGAACTGGCACTCGCTGCCACACGCGAAATCGACCATTACCTCGACGATCTGCTGCGCGGCAAACCCAACCATGAATTGCTGCTGTTTCCCGTGTATCGCAGCATGCGCGAGGCACGCGGCATCACGCGTACCCAGGAAAGCGACCTGTTTTTTCCCGACATGGACTCCCGCGCGCCGAATTTCGCCAGGGCCAGCAACATCCCGGAGCCGCAACGTGTCATGCTGTACCGCAAGGCACGAGCGCAATTCCAGCGTGGTTTGCTATCCTTTCTGCGTCAGCGCGATGCCGAAACCGGCCTGACCGAAATGCGCAATGCCGTCGAACAAGTCGAAGCCGCAATGAATTCATCCCAGGCGCGCACGTTCTGGTGGGGAGCAACCGCCTTTGTCGACAGCCTGATTACCCGTTCCATCGAACCCGGCTTTGAAGTCAAGCAACTGTGTGGCCGCATCGACCTGCAGCTGCGCCGGCACATCGAAGGCTCCAGCAAAGTTGCCGAACGCCTGTTGCGCGACCTGCTCTACTTCGTAGCCCACAGCCGCGATGGCAGTGAACGCATTGCCGCCGTAAAACAGGCGTTCCAGCTGCCCGCACTGCTGCCTCGGTCCACGTCACAGGACAAACCGAGCGATGAACTGCGCGACGCGGTGCGTCAGGCATTGGCGCTGGTCAACCAGGCCAAGGAATCGTGGAACCGGCTGTCGTCCGGCAATCAGGACAGCCTCGCATTTTTCCAGGTACACGCCGACGAACTGCACGACCTTGGCAACCGGCTCCAGCAACCGGCTCTGACCAGGCTGATCAGCGAGATCCACCGTATCGCCATCGATTACAGCGCCATCGCGCCGCGCCGACTGGAGCCGCTGACGCTTGAAATGGCCACGGCTCTGCTGCTGCTACACAATACGCTCGAACATTTCGAAACCATCGATCCCAACCTCGATCGCCAGTGCCAGGCAATGACGGAACGTTTGCAGGCCGCGGCCTGGAGCGACACCGATCTCGCAGGTCTCGCCAGCGATGTATCGTTGCTCGATGACATTTCGCGCAAGGCGCAGGAAAAACAGCTCATGGTGCAGATCGCACATGAGATCCAGCACAATGTACGCGAGATCGAGGAAACGCTCGACAAGTTTTTCCGCGACAACACCCATGACCGCCAACTGATCACCGGACTGGACAAGCCGTTACAGGAAATTCACGGCGCTCTCAGCATCATGCAGTGGGACGATGCCAACCGGGTGCTCGAACTCACGCGCGACAGGATCCGCCAGATGATGCTCTCATCCGGCCATCTTGACGAAACTGCTTTCCCGCTCATCGCTGAAGCCATCAGCGGTATCAGCTTGTATGTCGATGCCGAACGCTACCAGCAACCCAATGCCATCAACGTGTTGCGTCCGGTGTTGTTGCAACTGGGACTGATCCAGCCCGACAGCGGCGACAGCAGCAATCGCGAGCGTGTCGAAGACGAAATCGAGACCATCAAGAACGAACTCATCGCCCGCACCGATGCACTACGCAGCCAGGACATCGACGCAGCGGCAAAAAAAAAACTGACTGAGCTTTTGCAACAACTGGCCCGTGATGCAGAACTGGTCGCCGACCCACTCCTGCGCACTCAGGCCGATGCCGCTTTGCACCACATGCAGGACGACTCGGCCTGGCCGCTTGCGCTCGAATGCATCGATCGCGTCACAGGGCGGCCATTGCCTGTCGACACAGCGAGCCAGGACATGCACGCCTGCGACGACGATGAAGACCTGCTATCGATCTTCATCGAAGAAGCGCGGCAAGTGCTTGCCGACATGAGTGTCCACCTGAACACCCTGACCGAACAGCCTGCCGCCATCGACGCCCTGCGCGAAATCCGTCGCGGCTTTCACACGCTCAAAGGCAGCGGCCGCATGGTAAACCAGACCGATCTGGGTGAAACCGCCTGGGCCGCCGAGCAACTGCTCAATCTGTGGTTGCAGGACGAACGCACCGCCAGCGCTGAATTGCAGCAATGGCTGCAACGCGCCCACTCTCACTTCAGCGCCTGGATCGAAGCGCTGGCCGACGCCCAGCCCGATCCAAACGACCATGCAGCCCTTGCTGCACACGCCGACCGCATGCGCGAAGCACTGCTGACTGGCGAACACGCCCGGTACGAAGCCGTGGCCGGGCCGGAAGCCGTAGCTGAACCGGAAACCGCGGCTGAACCGGAAACCGCGGCTGAACCGGAAATCGCGGCTGAACCGGAAATCGCGGCTGAACCGGAAATCGCGGCTGAACCGGAAATCGCGGCTGAACCGGAAATCGCGGCCGAGCCGGAAGCCGTAGCTGAAGCGGAAACCGCTGCTGAACCGGAAACCGCGACTGAAACGGAAATCGCGGCTGAAACGGAAACCGCGGCTGAAGCGGAAGCCGCGGCTGAACCGGAAACCGTGGCTGAACCGGAAACCGCGGCTGAACCGGAAGCCGTGGCCGAAACGGAAATCACGGCCGAGCCGGAAACCGTGGCTGAAGCGGAAATCACGGCTGAACCGGAAGCCATGGCTGAACAGGAAACCGTGGCTGAACTGGAAGCCGTGGCCGAAACGGAAATCGCGGCTGAACCGGAAGCCGTGGCTGAACCGGAAATCGTGGCTGAAGCGGAAATCACGGCTGAACCGGAAGCCGTGACCGAGCCGGAAATCGCCGCTGAAGCGGAAGCCGTGGCTGAAGCGGAAACCGTGACCGAGCCGGAAATCGCGGCTGAAGCGGAAGCCGTGGCTGAATCGGAAACCGTGTACGAACCTGCAGCAATAACCCCTGACACAACAGCGCCTGCCCATCAGGCAGCAGACGACGAAGCCTTGATCACCATTGGTGATAACCCGGTCCCCGCCGCACTGCTTGAAATCTTTCTGCAAGAAGCTCAGGTCCACCTGAACACGCTCAACAGCGAGTTCGCCCTCAGCGGCAACAGCAATGCCACCGCGGTAAATCACGATTTCATGCGCGCAGCGCATACGCTGGCTGGAATCGCGCGGCTCACAGGGTTCAGCGCCATTGCCGAACTGTCGCACGCACTCGAATCCTATCTGACGCCGCTGGTTTCGAATCAGCCTGTAGCTGACGAACACCACCCTGTGGTGCGGGCCGCACTTGATGCGCTACAACACATGCAGCAGCAGATTCAGGAGCACCAGCAACCCCTGGCGCAAACTCAGCTCGCTGAAACATTGCAGCGCATCGCCGGTCAGAGCACCAGACCGGACACCCCCCCTGCAGCCGAAGACTCGGACGACATCACGGACGCCCACTGGCCAGACGAAGCAACCACCCTGGCCGAGACAGAGACAGGCACGCATCCCCTGACCGAAGGCATGGGCCCGGAAAACTCGCAGACTGCGACAATGCCCGCAAGATCCAGTCTGGACGAAGCCGCAGCGACAGAAAAATCCCAGGTGCACGACGACGTGGACGAGCAGCTGCTGCCGATCTTCCTCGAAGAAGCAAGCGACCTGATGCCCGCCATCGAACAGGCGATGCGCGACTGGCGCAACACACCTTCAAGCGAATCCGAACTGCAGTTGCAACGCCTGCTGCATACACTCAAAGGCAGTGCGCGGATGGCCGGCGCCATGCAGCTTGGCGAGCTTACCCACGAACTCGAAACCGAGATCGTGCGCCAGGCATCATTGCGCCATGACCTGCCGATCGATTTTGACTCGTTCGAAAGCGCGCTAGACCAGATCAACCTGACCGTCGAGCGACTGCGCAATCCACCAGCCGCCGAACCACAGGCGCCAGCTGCAACGGATCAACCAGTGAGCGCAACACCTGCTGCACCCCAGACAGCACAGCAGGCTGCCGTGGCCATGCCGGTCTCGGACAGCGAACTGGCGGCGCAGGCGCTACGGGTACGCGCCGACACCGTCGATCGTCTGGTCAACGAAGCCGGCGAAATCAACATCACCCGTTCACGACTCGAAAGCAGTACCAGCAACCTGCGCTCCAACGCACTCGAACTGACGGAAAATGCCGAACGGCTACGCACCCAGCTGCGCGAACTGGAAATTCAGGCCGAATCGCAAATGCAATCCACGCTGTCACACATGCGCAATGAAGATGCCCAGTTCGATCCACTCGAATTCGATCGCTTCACCCGCCTGCAGGAACTCACTCGCATGATTGCGGAGAGCGTGAACGACATCCAGACCGTGCAGCAGAACCTGTTGCTCGGCCTCAACGAAACCGATGCCGCCATTACCCAACAAGGCCGGCTGGCCAAGAACCTGCAACAGTCGCTCATGCACATCCGCATGGTGCCCCTGTCGAGCATTTCGGTGCGTCTGCACCGTACGGTACGGCTCGCCGCAAAGGATCTCGGCAAAAAAGCCAGCCTGCAACTGGTCGGCGAAAAGGTCGAATTCGACCGCAGCGTACTTGACAAGATCGTCGCGCCGGTAGAACACCTGCTGCGCAACTCGGTCGCCCACGGTATCGAATCCGCCGAAGACCGGCTGGCAGCAGGCAAGTCAGAATACGGCGAGATCGTGCTTACTGCACGTCAGGAGGGCAACGAACTCATTCTGACGCTCCGCGACGATGGCCGAGGCCTTGATTTTTCCGCCATTCGCGAACGCGGTATTCGCAATGGACTGTTATCCGCAGAGGCCACCCCGAGCGAGGATGAGCTGACGCAACTGATCTTCGCCAGCGGCTTTTCCACGGCGGAATCGGTCACGACGCTTGCCGGCCGTGGTGTCGGCATGGATGTGGTCAAGAACGAAATCACCCGCCTGGGTGGCCGCATCGAACTCGAATCGACCCACGGCAAAGGGCTGCAATCCACAATCTACCTACCGCTCACGCTCGCCGTGACGCAGGCGGTGCTGGTATATGCCACCGATCAGGTCTACGCCATCCCGTCAATCATGATTGAACAGGTTCAGGAGTTCAAGTCGGCCGAACTGCTCGAACACATGGAGGCCGGCCACATCGTCTGGCAAAACCAGAACTACCCATTCGCCTACTTGCCGCACCTGCTGGGTGATCCGCACCGGCAGCCCGTTCTGCAGGCCTACAACCTGGTCCTGCTGCTGCGCAGCGTTAACCAGCGTGCAGCAGTCCTTGTCGACCGCATGACCGGCAACCAGGAAATCGTCGTCAAGCACATCGGTCCACAACTGGCCAGTGTGCCTGGCATCGCCGGGGCTACGGTACTGGGCAACGGCCAGATCGTGCTGATCCTCGACCCGGTTCAGCTGCGCCACCGTCAGTACGAACCGGCAACCGAACCCGCACCGGCTGCGCCAGTGGCTGTGGCCGCGCACAAACGCACCGTCATGGTGGTCGACGACTCGCTGACGGTGCGCAAGATCACCAGCCGCCTGCTGCAACGCGAGGGTTACGATGTGGTCACCGCAAAAGACGGTGTCGATGCACTGCAGTGGCTCAAGAACACACAACCCGACATCATGCTGCTCGATATCGAGATGCCGCGCATGGACGGATTTGAACTGACCAAGGTATTGCGCGCCGACAGCCGTACGGCACACCTTCCGATCATCATGATCACGTCGCGTACCGCAGACAAGCACCGCGAACATGCGATGAGCCTGGGCGTGAATGCCTACCTCGGCAAACCCTATCAGGAGGATACCCTGCTGGATACAATCGCTGAACTGACCGGGCAGTTCAGCGAAGCCTGACCCCGTGACCGGCTGACCGGTCACGGCTGGTCAGTTGGGGGTCCAGTCCACCCAGTGTCCCCATGCCGTCACCAGCACCACAATGCCAAAGGCAATGCGATACCAGGCGAACACCGTGAAATCGTGTCGGCTGATGTAGCGCAACAGCGCACGCACTGCCATCAGGGCACTGAGAAAAGAGACCACGAAACCAACGCCGAACAGCATCAGATTACCATCCGAATGGAACACGATATCGCGGTGTTTCCAGGTTTCGTAGCCGGTGGCAGCAAACAGTGT
Organism: Pseudomonadota bacterium; assembly: GCA_021782795.1. Lineage (GTDB taxonomy): Bacteria > Pseudomonadota > Gammaproteobacteria > Burkholderiales > Sulfuriferulaceae > Sulfuriferula. The sequence continues at coordinate 12,182 of JAJXUP010000025.1, forward strand.
CGGGATGGCGAGAAAGAAGGAAAACTCGGTCGCCGCCTTGCGCGACAGGCCGAACAGCAACGCACCGATGATGGTCGAACCCGAACGCGAAGTGCCGGGAATCAGGGCGAAGGTCTGTGCAATGCCGACCTTGAGCGCGTCGGTCCAGCGCATGTCGTCCACGCTGTCGATACGCACCACATGGTCACGCTTTTCCGCCCACAGGATCACCAGCGCACCGACAATGAACGCCGTCGCCACAGGAATCGGGCTGAACAGATATTGCTGGATACGGTGCTCGAACAGCAGGCCGAGGATGGCCGCCGGCAGAAACGCGACAAACAGGTTGAATACGAAACGGTTGGCATCCGGCTGGCCAAGCCGACGGACGACATCCAGCAACCGGACGCGGTATTCCCAGCATACCGCCAGAATCGCGCCCGCCTGGATGATGATTTCGAATGCCTTGCCACGGTCATCGTTGAAGTTGAGCAGGTCTCCCGCCAGGATCAGGTGTCCTGTGCTGGAAATGGGCAGGAATTCGGTCAAACCTTCCACGAGGCCCAGTATCAGCGCCTTGACGAACAACAGTAGATCCACGGCATTTTCCTGTCAGTTGGTAAACGGTGCGCAGATTATAGCCCGCGCAGGTCAGGACTTGCGATAGATTTCAGCACCCATCTCGACGAACTCGACAGCCTTGGCCTGCATGCCCGCACTCAGCGCCTGACTTTCATCGACGCCCAGCCCTGCAGCATATTCACGCACGTCCTGTGTAATCTTCATCGAACAGAAATGCGGGCCGCACATCGAACAGAAATGCGCCAGCTTGGCCGATTCCTTGGGCAGAGTCTCGTCGTGGAATTCACGCGCCTTGTCCGGATCGAGGCCGAGATTGAACTGGTCTTCCCAGCGGAACTCGAACCGTGCTTTCGACAACGCATTGTCGCGAATCTGTGCACCCGGATGCCCCTTGGCCAGGTCAGCGGCATGCGCTGCAAGCTTGTAGGTGATAATCCCTTCCTTGACATCATCCTTGTCGGGCAGCCCCAGATGCTCTTTGGGCGTGACATAGCACAGCATGGCCGTGCCATACCAGCCGATCTGCGCGGCGCCGATCGCACTCGAAATATGGTCATAGCCAGGGGCGATGTCGGTGGTCAGCGGACCCAGCGTATAAAACGGCGCTTCGTAGCACCACTCCAGCTGCAGATCCATGTTCTCCTTGATCATCTGCATTGGCACATGGCCCGGCCCCTCGATCATCACCTGGCAGTCGCGCTGCCAGGCAATCTGCGTCAACTCACCGAGGGTCTTCAGTTCGGCAAGCTGGGCTTCGTCGTTGGCGTCGTAGATCGACCCCGGACGCAGCCCGTCACCGAGGCTGAAGCTGACGTCATAGGCCTGCATGATTTCGCAGATTTCCTCGAAATTGGTATAGAGGAAGCTTTCCTTGTGGTGCGCAAGGCACCATTTGGCCATGATCGAACCGCCGCGCGACACGATGCCGGTCATGCGCCGCGCGGTCAGCGGCACGTGCGCCAGACGTACCCCGGCGTGAATGGTGAAGTAATCCACGCCCTGCTCCGCCTGCTCGATGAGGGTGTCGCGAAACATCTCCCAGGTCAGTTCTTCCGCCTTGCCATCAACTTTTTCCAGTGCCTGATAGATCGGCACCGTGCCAATCGGAACCGGCGAGTTGCGTACGATCCATTCGCGCGTCTCGTGAATATGCTTGCCGGTGGACAGGTCCATCACCGTATCGGCACCCCAGCGGATCGCCCAGGTCATTTTTTCCACTTCTTCCTGAATCGACGATCCAAGTGCGGAATTGCCAATATTGGCGTTCACCTTGACCAGGAAGTTACGGCCGATGATCATCGGTTCGGCTTCCGGGTGATTGATGTTGGCCGGCAGGATGGCGCGACCGCGCGCGATCTCGTCGCGAACGAATTCCGGAGTCACGCTCTTCGGAATCGCCGCACCAAACGCCTGTCCGCCCTGCTGGCGTGCCAGCAGGGCATGCAACCGCTCTCCGGTTGCGCCGGACGCTTTCAGCGATTCAAGGTAACGCTCGCGCTGCAGGTTTTCTCGTATGGCAACGAACTCCATTTCTGGCGTGATGATTCCGGCACGCGCATAATGCATCTGCGTAACCACGCGCCCCGGCACAGCGCGGCGTGGCTTGCGCGACAGGCCAGGGAAACGCATGTGGTCCAGGCCGGCATCTGCCAGCCGCTCACGGCCATAGGCGGAGCCCGGCTGGGCCAGCGGCCCGGTGTCGTTGCGCTCGACGATCCATTCGGTGCGCAGCGGTGGCAGGCCCGTGCGAATATCGGCATTGAACGTCGGATCGGTGTACGGCCCGGAACAGTCATAGACGTACACCGGTGGATTGGGTTCCGCGCCCATCGCAGCCGGCGTATCGGACTGGCGGATTTCGCGCATCGGCACGCGAATGTCCGCGCGCGATCCGCTGGCGTAAACTTTGTTCGAATTGGGGTACGGCTGCACTGCAGCCTGATCGACCTGCGCTTCAGCGGCAGTAAAGCGGATGGGATCACTCATGGAGATGCTCCTTGATATTTTCAAAGCGTAAGGAGCATCGAATGCTTCCCTACGACGGCATGACCCGTGTCAGGTTCAAAGGGTGTATCTCGCCCCGGATGCCCGGAGACCCCTAGCACAGGTGTAAAAGTATCGGAATTATGGAATAATCGCAAGCGATCATTCATCACTACACGCGCCATGAACATCGAACAAGCCCGCTTCAACATGATTGCCCAGCAAATTCGCCCTTGGGATGTGCTTGACCAGGGTGTGCTCGATCTGCTCGAGCAGGTGCGCCGCGAGGCGTTTGTGCCAACCGCATGGCGTGAACTGGCTTTCGCCGACACGGAAATCCCGCTCGGCCACGATGAAGTGATGATGACGCCGAAAATGGAAGCCCGCATCCTGCAGGAACTCGCCATCCGGCCGGAAGATCGCATCCTCGAGGTCGGCACCGGCAGCGGTTACCTGACCGCGCTGCTCGCTGCCAGCGGCGGGCATGTCACCAGCATCGACATTCACCCCGACTTCACCGCCCAGGCACAGGCCAGACTGCTGGCCTGCGACATCACCAATGTCTCCCTCGTCACCGGCGATGCAGCCCTCGGCTGGGCCAGCCAGACGCCATGGCAAGCCATCGTTCTGACCGGTTCGACCCCGGTTCTGCCCGATACCTTCCTGCAGCAATTGGCCATCGGTGGGCGGTTGTTCGCCATCGTCGGTGACGCACCGGCCATGCAAGCCCAGCGCATCACACGTACAACAGAACAGTCATGGCGCACTGAAACGCTGTTCGAAACCTGCATCAGGCCGCTGGTTCATGCCCAGCAGCCGCAACGCTTCGTCTTCTGACCCGACCCCGGCCGGTCAGGCCGGACCGGCGCTCATTGTCCGTCCGCGCCCCCCTCGCGCGCTGCACATTCATCGGACGGTAATGATTCCGTCGTAAGCTATGCCCAACGCAATCGCCGACACGACGGAGATTGTGCATGACGGTACGCCGCGCTTTCCGCGACTTCCACGTTCGCCAGCCCCATGGCGAAAATGGTTCGATCATGGTGTCGCCGTACAGGGGGGAGTGTGGAACATGAATCAACCGGCCTCGAATCACGCGCTCATGCGTGGCAACCTGTTCGCCCGGGGTTTTTCCGACCCGGTTCGCGATACGCAGCGCTGCTACCGCACTATTTTACGGGCAATGAGTGAACCGGGACGGGCCGTGGAAATCCAGAATGGTCTGCAGGCCCCGGCACCGCTGTCGCCCGCTGGCGCGGCCATCCTGCTTACCCTGGCCGACGCCAGCACGCTCGTGCACCTCGTTTCTCCGAGTCCTGCCGCCTGGCTGTGGCTCGAATACCATTGCGCTGCAAGCCGCAGCGCGCTCGACCAGGCTGACTTCATCCATGCCGTGCACCAGCCGCCACTGACCGGCCCCGCAAGCCCCGATGCTTTGAACAGCAGCGGATCGAGTGCGACACTGATTCTCGAAACCGGCGAATTCCCCCGGCAGCAACCGTTTTACCTCTCCGGAGCCGGCGCTGCAGCGCGGCAGCCAATCATGCTGCCCATTGATCAGCGCACCCTGACCGAGTGGCGTGCCAACCAGAACCGCAGTGGGCGGGAAATTGACATCCTGCTCTGTGTGGGACGAAAAATCATCGGCCTGCCGCGCAATCTGCGCATCGAACCCGCCTGAGCATCCAGCACTCCCGACGTCGACACTCCTGGAACTGATGCGGGACGGCAGTTGCATTGCCGTTTCCTCACGTATCCGTCTGAACCGAAATCCGGGTTACCACGCCCCGCGCATCTTCCACGTTACCTGCTGACCACGCTGCGTTCCCAATGCGCCTAGCCACACAGTCAGTCGCGTTCTTCGCGATGTTCGCTACGCTGCAGGTTTTCGTCACTGGAGTAGGGAAAACGCACATGCCCATAACGAATGAGCAGAATCGCCAGCGCCAGAATGAGGATTGCCGCGGCGATGGCCATCATGCGCCATTCGGTCATCAGTTTCATGTCCAGAATCATGTATCTGGCCAGGGCGACTATGGCGATGTACAGCGGAAAGCGCACCGGCATCTTGCCCGAAGTGTAATAGCGCTGCACCATGGCGATCACTTCGAGGTAGAGGAACAGCATCAGCAGGTCAGACAGCGTCACTTCGAGACGGTCATACATCTTGAGGATCTCGCTGGCCATGGACACCACGGTGGCCACGGAAATCACCATCAGTCCGACGTGTTCGATCACCGATAGCGCATAGGAATTGAATCTCTGGATATGTTCTTTCATGACTCACCTGCCGCAAACGTACACACCGTCCCCAACCGGGACAAACGGCGGCCATGATACCATACCCCGTCACGGCACCGCCCTGTTGGTGCAGGACTTATCATGTTACTCATTCAGTGCCGGGCCTGTGCCGACCCAACTCTCGTTCCACTTGAAGCACATGACGGGTGGTGGCCAGAACGGTGTCCGGATTGAGGCTCATGCTGTCGATGCCGATCTCGACCAGCCAGGCCGCCATCTCGGGATAGTCGGACGGTGCCTGGCCGCACAATCCGGAATGAATGCCGTTACGGCGACAGCCTTCGACTGCCAGTCGAACCATCGCTTTGACGCCATCATCGCGCTCATCATAATCGAAAGCGACGATTTCGCTGTCGCGGTCCACTCCCAACGTCAGTTGCGTAAGATCATTTGATCCGATGGAAAATCCGTCGAAACGGGTGGCAAATTGGTCGATGAGAATGACATTATTTGGAATCTCGCACATGGCATACACTTCCAGACCATTTTGTCCGCGCTGCAAGCCGTATTGCGCCATGCGTTCCAGCACCTGATCGGCTTCCTGTACCCGTCGCACGAATGGCAACATGAGTATTACGTTGGTCAGGCCCATGTCATCACGCACGCGCCGCATGGCCAGGCATTCCAGCCGGAAACCCTCGGCATAAGCTGGATGTGCATACCTCGATGCGCCACGGAAACCGAGCATCGGATTGGCTTCCGTGGGTTCGAATCCGGCCCCTCCCAGCAGACTGGCGTACTCGTTCGACTTGAAATCCGACATGCGCACCACCACCGGCTTCGGCCAGAACGCCGCGGCAATGGTGCCGATTCCCTCCGACAAGCGTTGCACAAAAAACGATTCGCCATCGGCATAGCCACGCAGCATGCGCATGATTTGCGTGCGCTCATGCTCGCTGGTCACGCGTTGAGGATACAGCAGCGCCAGCGGATGAGCACGAATGGATTCGCTGATGATGAATTCCATGCGAGCCAATCCCACACCATCGTTAGGCAGAAACGACGTGCGGAAGGCGATGTCCGGATTGCCAAGGTTGATCATGATGGCAGTTACCGGCCGCGCCATCTCGGCAATTTCGATCGTATCCACATGATAGGCAATCTGCCCACCGTACACATGCCCCGTGTCGCCCTCGGCGCAGGAGACCGTTACCGGTGCGCCATTCTGGATCGCTGACGTGGCATCGCCGGCACCCACCACGGCAGGAATCCCCAGTTCGCGTGCAATGATCGCCGCGTGGCAGGTGCGCCCACCGCGGTTGGTGACAATTGCGGCTGCGGTTTTCATCACGGGTTCCCAGTCCGGTGTGGTAATGTCCGCCACCAGCACTTCGCCAGGACGAAATGCCGCCAGGTGTGCCACATCGGCAATCACTCGCGCCGAGCCGGCAGCAATCGCCTCGCCTACCGCGCGACCGGTCACCAGCACCGCACCGCGGCCGTCGAGCACGAAATTACGCAACCCGGTTGCGCTGCGCTGTGCAGCCACCGTCTCGGGTCGGGCCTGCACGATATACAGTCCACCGTCCACACCATCCTTCGCCCATTCAATGTCCATGGGCCGACCATAATGCCGCTCGATGGTCAGCGCATGTCCAGCCAGTTCGAGCACTTCGTTATCGCTCAGGCAGAACCGCTCGCGATCGGCACGCGGTGTCGGCACATTGCGCGTCACATGCCGTGTCTCGCCTTCCACATATACCATTTTCACTGCCTTGTCGCCCATGTTCCGGCGCAACACGGCACGGTGCCCAGCCAGATAGCCCGGTTTGTGTACGTAAAACTCGTCCGGATCCACTGCGCCCTGTACCACATTCTCACCCAGGCCCCACGCCCCGGTAATGAAGACGACGTCACGAAAGCCCGACTCTGTGTCCAGTGTGAACATCACGCCTGACGACGCCAGATCCGAGCGCACCATTTTCATCACACCGATCGACAGCGCGACGCGAAAATGGTCAAACCCCTGATCGATCCGATAGTGTATCGCCCGATCAGTGAACAGACTGGCAAAACAGCGTCGGCAAGCATCAAGCAGGCTCTGCTCGCCGCGCACATTGAGAAAGGTTTCCTGCTGCCCGGCAAAACTTGCCCCTGGCAGATCTTCTGCCGTAGCCGAACTACGTACGGCGAAACTTGCATCTTCGCCATATTGCTCGCGCAACTCACGGTAGCCCCCGAGAATGTCCTGCGCCAACGCCTGGGGCAATCCGGCGCCGTATACAATCTCGCGCGCCTGCTTGCCGCGCCGCTCCAGATCGCTGACATCAGACGGATCCAGGCCATCCAGGGCCGCGTGCAACGCATCCCACGCGCCCGCCTGATCGAGCATGAAGCGGTACGCGTCAGCTGTAACCGCAAAACCGTTTGGCACGCGAATGCCTTCCCCGGTCAGGTGGCGCGTCATTTCCCCCAGCGAGGCATTCTTCCCACCCACCAGCGACACGTCGTCGATACCAACCTGTAAAAAAAAACGAATATAGCGGTAGCCAGACATTCATCACCTCCTCAAGTCAGACCGGCAGAAAAATTGTACTCCCGAAGCAGTCCAGAGGGTGCAACGCGCTGCCTCGCCGATGAAGAACATACCCCGGATTCGATCTTGTGGCAGAGATTTCATGGCTGGAAATGGCTCACGGACAGCAGAACCCGTATCTCGGTCGATGTGCTGGCCGTACCAGCCTGTCAAGTTGACATCAACCCGGAATTTCCCGATCCGACGACGCAACAGATTGGCGCTAATGCCATGCGATAAAGCAATTCCCGCAAACGGGACACCGGGTGTGCATTGATCCACCAGCTGGCGTTTGAATTCCCGACTGAAACGTCGGCGATGGCGAATGGGAATGACGGCTGAAACCATTGATAAGTCCCCACGTAAAATAAGTGGGGACTAGTATTGGCGGGAAATCACCGTTTCGGTAGATGCCTGCGTCGGACGGTTACGCTCATCCAGCAATCGGAGGTATCCGGACCGGTAAAGTGTTGTGCTGCGGGCCATCCAGCCTGCGCCGATTGATACGCTGGCGCGGTTGCGGGACGGAAGGGACGGCTGAGGGATGCGCGGTAGGCGGCACCGGGTTGCGACGCGAAATGCAAAAGCCCCGGCACGTGGCCGGGGCTTCTGGTTGTGGGGAGTCTGACGATGACCTACTTTCACATGGGCGAACCACACTATCATCGGCGCTGTCCCGTTTCACGGCCCTGTTCGGGATGGGAAGGGGTGGTTCCGGGACGCTATGGTCGTCAGACGTAATCGTGACCCGGTCGGTGACCGGATCGCTCGGAAGAAGTCGGGGTCTACATCAACTGCGGCACTGTTCCGCTCCTGCCATGCAGGATTCGCAATTATAGGGTCAAGCCGCACGGGCAATTAGTACTGGTCAGCTTAACGCATTACTGCGCTTCCACATCCAGCCTATCAACGTCCTGGTCTCGAACGACCCTTCAGTGGGGTTAACCCCAGGGAAATCTCATCTTAAGGCGAGTTTCACGCTTAGATGCTTTCAGCGTTTATCTCTTCCGGATTTAGCTACCCGGCGATACCACTGGCGTGATAACCGGTACACCAGAGATCCGTCCACTCCGGTC
>JAJXUP010000026.1 GCA_021782795.1 Pseudomonadota bacterium
GGAGGTGACTTTGCCATCAGCCACGGGTACGTTCATGTCGGCGCGGATGAAGACGCGCTTGCCGGCCAGATCGAGATCGGTGACGCGGATGAAACTCATGTTTTTCTCCAGGGTAATTGTTCAGGATTGGCCGCGGCCAATCCTGAACAGTCACACAGATTCCGGCCGGAGCGCAAGACGCCCGGCCGGACTGGCTGATCAGCCGGCGATGACGCGAACCATTTCCAGCACCTTGCAGGAATAGCCCCATTCGTTGTCATACCAGGACACTACCTTGACGAAGGTGCCGTCCAGGGCGATGCCGGCTTCGGCGTCGAAGGTCGAGGTGCAGCTTTCGCCACGGAAGTCGGTCGAGACGACCTTTTCGGTGGTGTAGCCGAGCACGCCCTTCATTTCACCATCAGCGGCAGCTTTCATGGCATTGCAGATCTGCTCGTAGGTGGCTTCGGTGTTGAGTTCGACGGTGAGGTCGACCACGGACACATCCGAAGTCGGCACGCGGAACGACATGCCGGTGAGTTTCTTGTTCAGTTCCGGGATCACCTTGCCCACGGCCTTGGCTGCACCGGTGCTGCTTGGAATGATGTTTTCCAGAATGCCGCGGCCGCCGCGCCAGTCCTTGTTGGACGGGCCGTCCACGGTCTTCTGCGTTGCTGTGGCCGCATGTACGGTGGTCATCAGCCCACGCTTGATGCCGAAGGTGTCGTTCAGCACCTTGGCCACCGGCGCCAGACAGTTGGTGGTGCAGGAGGCGTTGGACACGATATCCTGGCCGGCATAGGTCTTGTGGTTGACGCCATAGACGAACATCGGAGTGTCGTCCTTGGACGGTGCGGACATGATGACCTTTTTCGCACCCGCGGTGATGTGCGTCTGGCAGGTTTCCTTGGTCAGGAACAGACCGGTGGATTCGACGACGATGTCGGCACCGACGTCGCCCCAGGCCAGTTCGGCCGGGTTCTTGATGGCGGTCAGGCGGATGCGTTTGCCATTGACGATCAGGGTGTTGCCGTCGACGGCGATGTCGCCCCTGAACAGGCCGTGTACCGAATCGTGCCGCAGCATGTAGGCAAGGTAAGCAGGTTCGAGCAGGTCATTGATGGCGACGATTTCGATGTCGGAGAAATCCTTGATCGCGGCGCGGAAGACCATGCGGCCGATGCGGCCGAATCCATTGATGCCAACTTTGATAGTCATAGTGCTAGTACTCCATGCAAGGTAGAAAACTGTTTTGGTGGCAAGCCGGACAGACACGAACGCCGTGGCGCAAGCCGCTTCCGTTCGGGAAGCTGGCCGCGCCTTCCAGGCATTGCGGCGCCGGCACCCGGCTGGCGGCGCTGTGCCGCCAGCCTTTGCCCCGGTTATTTACAGTACGCCCTTGACAGCGTTTACCACGTTGTCAACGGTGAAGCCGAAGTGCTTGAACAGGTCGCCAGCCGGCGCGGATTCGCCAAACGTATCCATGCCAACCACTGCGCCTTCGAGACCCACGTACTTGTGCCAGAAACCGGTGACGCCGGCCTCGATGGCTACACGCACGATACCCTTCGGCAGCACGCTTTCGCGCCATGCAGCATCCTGGCGGTCGAACACCGTGGTCGACGGCATGGAGACCACGCGGGTGGCGATGCCCTGTTCGGCCAGGGCTGCCTGTGCCTTGACGGCAAGTTCGATTTCCGAGCCGGTGGCAATCAGTACAGCGCGGAAGCCATCCATGTCCTTGAGTACGTAACCACCGCGTTCGATCTGGCCGAGGGTGGCTTCACTGCGCGTCATGAACGGCAGGTTTTGCCGGCTGAGAATCAGGCAGGTCGGGCCATTGAGGCGGCTGACGCCGTGGCCCCAGGCCACCATGGTTTCCACGGTGTCGCACGGACGCCAGACATCCATGTTCGGGATCATGCGCAAGGTTGCGGTCTGCTCGACAGGTTGGTGCGTCGGACCGTCTTCGCCCAGACCGATCGAATCATGGGTAAACACATAGATCACCCGCTGGTGCATCAGTGCCGACATGCGCAGCGCATTGCGAGCATATTCGGAGAACATGAGGAAAGTGCCGCCGAACGGCAGGATGCCGCCGTGCAGTGCCATGCCGTTCATGATGTGCGACATGCCGAATTCGCGCACGCCATAGGAAATGTAGTTGCCGGTGGTCTTGCCGTGTACCGGATGGCAACCGGTCCAGTTGGTCAGGTTGGAACCGGTCAGGTCGGCCGAACCGCCGACGAATTCCGGCAGCGCCGGTACGAGTGCGTTGATGGCAAGCTGCGATGCCTTGCGCGTGGCCACGGTTTCGCCTTTGGCGTTGGTGGCGGCAATCGCGTTGCGCAGGAACGATTCCCAGTTGGCCGGCAGTTCGCCTTCCATGCGGCGAGTGAACTCTGCGGCCTCTTCCGGATAGGCTTCGGCATAGGCGGAGAATTTGTTGTTCCACAGTTCTTCCAGACCCTCGCCCTTGACGCGCGCGTCCCAGCCTTCGTAGACATCGGCAGGGATCTCGAACGGCGGATGATTCCAGCCGATATTGGCGCGGGTGTCTGCGACTTCGGCTGCGCCGAGCGCGGCACCGTGCACATCGTGCGTGCCTTCCTTGTTGGGCGAACCCTTGCCGATGATGGTCTTGCAGCAGAGCAGGCTCGGTCTGTCGGTTACGGCCTTGGCCTGTTGCAGTGCGGCTTCCACGGCGACGGCGTCATGGCCATCCACGCCGGAAATCACGTGCCAGCCGTAGGCTTCGAACCGCTTGGGCGTGTTGTCGGTGAACCAGCCTTCGACGTGGCCGTCGATCGAGATGCCGTTGTCGTCCCAGAAGGCGATCAGTTTGCCCAGGCCCCAGGTGCCGGCGAGCGCACAGGCTTCATGCGAAATGCCTTCCATCAGGCAACCGTCGCCAAGGAACACGTAGGTATGGTGATTGACGATTTCGTGACCGGGCCGATTGAATTGCGCGGCCAGCAGTTTTTCGGCCATGGCCATGCCGACGGCGTTGGTGATGCCCTGTCCCAGCGGACCGGTCGTGGTTTCCACGCCGGGCGTATAGCCGTATTCCGGGTGGCCGGGGGTCTTGGAATGCAGTTGACGGAAACGCTTGATTTCCTCGATCGGCAGGTCGTAGCCGGTCAGGTGCAGCAGTGCGTAAATCAGCATCGAACCGTGGCCGTTGGACAGAACGAAGCGATCACGGTCGGCCCATTTCGGGTTGGCGGGATTGTGGCGCAAGTGATGGTTCCACAGGACTTCGGCGATTTCAGCCATGCCCATGGGTGCGCCAGGGTGGCCGGATTTGGCCTGTTCCACGGCATCCATTGCCAACGCGCGGATCGCGTTTGCCAGGTCGTTACGAGTTGCCATCGTGTATTTCCTTGGAGGTATGTAAATCGTTTACGCCCGGGTTCCCGTCCGGGCCAGACCGCATTTCATTTGCGCGGTCGAATTGTCGGATTATCGCTGACCCGTCCGGTTTCGGCAAGTCCGTCGCGGCTGCATGCGTCGGCCCGGGAACGCCCAGTGCCCTGTTTTCGCATGCGATTATGCCGGATTGATTTTCCTTGCGACTTCGATCCAGGTGCACCAGTCCGTATAGAGCTCGCTGTCCAGTGCGGCTACGACCGAACGTTGCCATGGATCGTCGGCCCAGAAATCTTCCTGTTCGAGCGTGCGGAAGGCGCCACCGGCTTCTTGCAGGATCAGGCTGCCGGCCGCGTAATCCCACAGCTTCTGGCCACCGTGGAGGTAGAGGTCGAGCCGGCCTGCGGCAACGTAGCACCAGTCCAGCGTGCTGGCGCCGAAATTGCGCTGCGAACAGTAGGGCGGATACAGCGAGACTTGCCTGAGCAACGGCATCGGCAGGCGTTTCATTTCGATGCCGGCCATGGTCTGTTGCAATTCCTTGTGTTTCCGGGCGATGGGTAGCGGCGTACCGTTGAGCCATGCGCCACGGCCGAGTTCGGCGCTGAACATTTCGTCAGCGATCGGATCGTAGACCACGCCGATTTCGCTGCGGCCGTTGCGCATCAGCGCCACCGAAACCGCAAAATACGGGATGCCGTTGACGAAATTGGACGTGCCGTCGATGGGGTCGATGCACCACATCCCGGCCTGTCCGGCCAGCCATTGTTCGCGGTGCTCGTCATCGCTCATTTCTTCGCCGACCACGGGCAACGGCGCCAAAGCACGCAATGCCTCGACCAGTGCATTCTGGCAGGCCAGGTCGGCTTCGGTGAACAGGCTGCCGTCCGGCTTGCGGCTGTGGGCGACATTGAGGTAACGCGGCGTGACCTCGGTCTGCGCGATATCCTTGACGATGGTACGGATGCGGTCGAGCATGTCGGGTGGATTCAATTCTCGTGTTTCCATTTGATGGAGCAGCCCATGCCGGGAATCTGGTCGAGCGGTCCCTGCTGGGTGACGGCGACGTGTACCATGGCTTCAAACAGGTCGCGGCGGGCATTGTCGGGTGCCGTTTCCTTGCGCGAGGCGTCGAAGCGGCCACGGTACTGCAACTGGCCGGCGCGGTTGAGACCAAAGAAATCCGGCGTGCAGATGGCGTCCCACGCGCGTGCGACCGCCTGGGTCTCGTCGAAAAGGTACGGAAACGGAAAGGCCAGCCGTTCGGCGATGCTGATCATGTTGTCGAACGAATCCTCTGCGTATTCGGCCGGATCGTTGGACATGATGGCGACGCTGGGAATGCCGTGCAGGTCACGCAATTCGGTACAGTCGCGGATCAGCCGGGGCAGAATGGCCTGCACGTAAGGGCAGTGATTGCAGATGAACATCACAAGCAGTCCGTTCTCGCCCATGCATGACTGCAGTGTATGGCGGCGTCCGTCCACGCCGGCAAGGTCGAAATCGGGAGCCTGCCAGCCGAACTGGCATACCGGTGTTTGCAGGCTTACCATGTAAAACGCTCCGAAAATGAGAATGATTTGGGTAAGATGTCCATCATACCACGGTACTCCGGATTTTTTTTCCAAGCCCATGCAGCGTTTTTTTGTCGAACATCTCCCTGATGCAACAGCGGAATTTGAATTGCCGGACGCTGTGGCGCACCATGCCGCGCGCGTGTTGCGCCTGACGAACGGCGCAGAAATCACCCTGTTCGACGGCAACGGTCGCGAAGCGGTGGCGCGTATCGTCCGCATCGACCGCCGCACGGTCGCCGTGCATTGCGAAGCCGCCCGCGCACTGAGCCGCGAGTCGCCGCTGCGCATCGTACTGTTGCAAGGCATTTCTGCGGCCGACCGCATGGACTACACCCTGCAGAAGAGTGTCGAACTCGGTGTGAGCGAGGTCTGGCCGCTGGCTTGTGCGCGCAGCGTGGTTCGGCTCGATCCCGCCCGCGAACGCAAGCGCCTCGAGCACTGGCGCAAACTCGCTGTTTCGGCGTGCGAGCAGTGTGGTCGCAATCAGGTTCCTGCGGTTACCGAAGTGGCTGGCATGGCCGAGGCGCTGGCCCGCGCCGATGGGGCCGGGAAATGGCTGCTCGATCCCGAGGGCACGTCATCCCTGCGCGACCAGAGGCCACCGTCTGGCCCCCTGTTCCTGCTTGCCGGCCCTGAAGGCGGGTTCACTGGAGCAGAAGAGGCGCAGGCGGTCGAGGCAGGATTTGTCCGACTGCGTTTCGGTCCGCGCGTGATGCGTACCGAAACCGCGGCAGTGGCGGTCATGGCGGCCATGCAGGCGTTGTGGGGTGATTGCTAGGGACGCGGTGATCAATTCCACACGATCCGTGGTGAATTGATCACTGCATCCCCAAGGACGGGAATGGGGGCTGCTGCATTGTGTTGTCTGGACCGGAGCGCAGCCATGGGTCTGTGCGCTGACAGGTTGATACAAACGGTACGCATCATATTCAGCCTGCAGCGGGTTCCATCGATGCTGATGACGTCATGGGTCTGAATCAATTGCGCACCGCAGTCAGGGCGTGGCCGGGCCTTCACCCATACCGGCGATGATCTGCACGATGGCACCGAAGCGGCTGTCTGTCATGCGGATCTTGACCGGGGCGTTATCGTAGTCCTCGGCGAGCCAGATCTCCATGGCTTCGTCCCCGGTTTCTGCCGGATGGATCAGGTGCAGCGTGCGCAGTTTTCCCAACGGAGTGTCGAGCATTTCTTCTCCGGCCAGGTGTACGCGGTAGGGGTTGAATGCCTTGCCGCTGGTCACGTGCAGTTGCTCGTCGACGCCAGACGGTGGGCGCAGCGCCAGCTGGAAGATCACGCTGAGAATGTCCTGTACGTGGTCGGGTACGGGTTCGCTGAACTGGCGGCCTTTGTGGGTGATGGTTGCAGTGAGTCGTCCGGCATCGATGTGGACGTGAGTCACCTGGTCGGGACGGTCGCTGCCGCGCTGGATTTCAAAGTCGTCCGGTATCAGGCCATCCGGACCGATGTGGCCGCTGCTGATCTGTTCCAGGCGGCCAGGCTGGAACAGGGCGAGCAGGCCGCGCGCCTCGGTGATGCTGACCAGGGTGTAGCGGTTGGTATCGGCTTGCCAGACGTAACTGGCGCGGCCGAGTCGAGGGCCGTTTTCTCCCAGCAGCAGGTTGAACTGGATTTCGTAATGGCTGGGTAGCAGCGTGAGCCGTGTCGATGCTGTTGTTGCGGTTGCGGTGGGCGAGGTGGCCGCGGCTGGAGACGGCGTCGCAGCGGGTGCGGGCGAGACAGCGGGTGCGGGCGAGACAGCGGGTGCGGCAGGCATCGCTGGGGTGGCCGGCGAGCTGTTTGGCCATGGAATGACCGGTGGTGGCGCCGAAGGCTGGTGGGCATGTGCATGGTGTGCCGGTTGCGGGTGTGGTGGTGCTGCAGCAGCAGGAGGGCGTGGCAGTGGCTGCAGGCGGGCTTCGAGCGGGGGAGGTTGTAGCAGGTTTCCTCGCAGGTTTGGCAGATGGAAGCCGCCCAGCAGCAGGGCATGCAGCAGCAGGGACAACAGGATGGCCCAGAGCAGTGCATGGCGCGACAGTCGCAGGCTGCGGCGCGTGCCAGGCCGCAGTTTTGCGGCGTTGGCTGGCTGCGCACGCGAGCGGGCCATGTTCAGTCGTCCGGAATCAGCACACTTTGTTCGGAGCGGGTTGCGGCAGACAGTTCGACCCGACCGTGCGGATCGATATGCAACCGGCCCTGCAGGAACCAGCGGATGGCCTGCGGATAGATGCGGTGCTCGGCGCGCAGCACGCGCGCGGCGAGGCCGGTTTCGCTGTCATGCGCCAGTACCGGAACGGCCCCCTGGACGATGATGGGGCCATGATCGAGGGCAGGCGTGACGAAATGTACCGTGCAGCCATGAACTTTCACGCCATCTTCCAGCGCGCGCGCGTGGGTGCGCAGCCCGGGATAGCTCGGCAGCAGCGACGGATGGATGTTGATCAGTCGGCCGTGGTAGTGCTGTACGAAGTGGCCGGTGAGGATGCGCATGTAGCCTGCCAGCACCACCAGATCGGGTTGCCAGACGTCGATGCGTTGCATCATGGCGGCGTCGAAGCTTTCGCGGTCGGGGTGATCGGTGTGCGGCACAGCTTCGGCGGGAATGCCATGCTTGCGTGCGATGGCGAGCCCGCTGGCGTCGGCGCGGTTGCTCAGCACGGCCGCTACCGGCAGGCCGGCTGCGAGGATGGCTTCCAGATTGGAGCCACGTCCCGAAATCAGCACCACCAGCCGTTTGTCGTTCATCCCGCGATTCCACGGCTGGTGAGGAACTCCTCGTAGTTGCCGTTGAACAGGTCGGCATTGCGGTCGTGGATTTCGATGATCCGGGTTGCCAGCGAAGAGACGAAGGAACGGTCGTGCGATACGAAGATGACTGTACCCTTGAACAATTCGACCGCCGTGTTGATCGATTCGATCGATTCCATGTCAAGGTGATTGGTGGGTTCATCGAGCACCAGCACGTTGGCCCGGCCCAGCATCAGTTTGCCGAACAGCATGCGTCCCTGCTCGCCGCCCGAGAGTACGCGCACCGATTTCTTGACGTCGTCGCCGGAAAACAGCAGCTTGCCGAGCACGCTGCGTATTGCCTGGTCATCGTCACCGGCGCCGGCCCATTGTTTCATCCAGTCGAACAGGTTGAGTTCGCTGTCGAATTCGTCGGAATGATCCTGCGCGTAATAGCCGATGCGGGCGTTTTCCGACCATTTGATCTTGCCGGCCAGGGATGTGTGTTCGCCGATCAGTGTCTTGATCAGGGTTGATTTTCCCACGCCGTTTTCGCCGATGATGGCGATGCGTTCGCCGGCTTCGACGATGATGTCGAGCCGGTCGAACAGCGGACTGTCATAGCCGATGGACAGACCTTCCACCTCGACCACGTTGCGGTGCAACTGTTTTTCCTGCTCGAAGCGGATGTAGGGGTACTGGCGCGACGACGGGGTGATGACCGTCATATCCTGTTTCAGCTTGTCGATCTGCTTGAGGCGCGAAGTGGCCTGGCGTGCCTTGGAAGCGTTGGCCGAAAAGCGCGACACGAAGGTTTGAAGTTCGGCAATCTTTTCCTTGGCGCGCGCGTTGGCGGCCTGCATGCCATCGCGTTGCTGCTGCGCGGCAGTCATGTATTCGTCGTAATTGCCGGGGAAGATCTGGATCTTGCCGTAGTCCAGGTCCGCCATGTGGGTGCAGACCGAATTGAGGAAGTGCCGGTCGTGCGAGATGATGATCATGGTGCAGTTACGGCTGTCCAGCACGTCTTCGAGCCAGCGGATGGTATTGAGGTCAAGGTTGTTGGTCGGTTCGTCGAGCAGCATGATGTCCGGATTGCCGAACAATACCTGCGCGAGCAGCACGCGCAGTTTCCAGCCCGGTGCGACTGCCTGCATGGTGCCGTTGTGCTGTTCGACGGGAATGCCCAGGCCGAGCAGCAGTTCGCCGGCGCGTGCTTCGGCGGAATAGCCGTCAAGTTCGGCGAACTGCCCTTCCAGCTCTGCGGCACGCATGTAATCGTCCTCGCTGGCGTCGGGGTTGGCATAGATCGAATCGCGTTCGTGCTTGACCGCCCACAGTTGCGCGTCGCCCTGCATGACCACGTCCAGTACCACCTGGTCTTCGTAGCCGAACTGGTCCTGCCGCAGCCAGCCGAGTTTTTCGCCCGGATCGATGCTGACGTTTCCGTTGGTCGGCGCCAGTTGTCCGGCAAGGATCTTCATGAATGTGGACTTGCCGCAGCCGTTCGCGCCGATCAGGCCGTAGCGGTTGCCGTCGCCGAACTTGACGGTGACGTTCTCGAACAGCGGCTTGGCGCCGAACTGCATGGTAATGCCTTGCGTTGCAATCACAATAGGAACCCGGAGCGAATCTGAAGAACCCGCATTTTACAACGAAGCGGCTTGCGCTGCAGCGATCCTCGCAGTGCTTGCGTCGGAACAGCGGTGTGGCATCATGTACGCTTCGTGATTTATGTCGGGACTGTTCATGGATACGCAAGACCTCAAGACCCGTTTTCGCCAGATGGCGCAGGGCGCGCTGAGCCTGAATGTGGCATTCATCGGCGTGGTCAACGGATTGTTTGATGCGCTGCACGCGTCCGCGCCGATGACGTCCGATGTGCTGGCGCAACGGACGGGGATGGATGCAGGGTATGTGTTGCGCTGGTGCGATGCAGCTTATGCGTTCGGTTACCTCGACGGTGACAACGGACAATTCCACCTCACTGCAACCGGCCAGGCGATGCGGCCGGGCGCGCCGGACACGTTGATGCCGGTAGCGGTGCAGTCGGTGCTGTCCGCGCACATGGCCGAGCGTGCGGCCGGGTTGATGCGTACCGGCGAGCGGCCGGGGGAATCCGCGCTTGCCGAACGCGCGACGGTGCTACCGTGGTTCGGACCGATGCTGGAGGCCAGTTTTGCCGGGTTGTTCGAGCAGACCATCTGCCCGGCGGTGCCAGTGTTCGCCGCCGTGGACGAACGTGGCGGGCTGGCGGTCGATCTCGGCTGCGGCAATGGCTGGTATCTGCGTGCGCTGGTGCGGCGCTGTGGCCGCCTGCGCGGGCTGGGTATCGATGGTTTCGCGGAGAATGTCGATCATGCCCGCCGGTTGGCGCAGGAGCAGGGGTTGTCCGACCGGCTGGATTTCGTGCATGGCGACATTCACCAGATGGTGCTTGAGGAGCCGGCCGATCTGATCGCGATGAACCGCGCCCTGCATCATGTGTGGGAGAAGGATGCGCCGACACTGTTCCGCTGGCTGCACGATAACCTGAAACCGGGGGGCTATGCCGTGATCTGGGAACCGGCCTGGCCCGATGCGCGGGCCGTGCTGCGCGAACCCGGACGGCCAGGCATGGCGTTCCAGAACCTGAGCGAGCACGTGCAAGGCAACCATTTTTTGCGGCCGGATGAAATCGCGCACGCATGCTCCGAAGCCGGCATGTCTGCCAGCGTATATCTGTTCGCCAATGGCGCGGAGGCGGTGGTGGTGGCGCAACGGGCGCTGTAGCGGCGTGGCGCGCTCAGCCGTCGAGTCTGGGCCAGATGGCCGCCATCGACAGGCCGAGAATGTACAGCCAGCCGAACAGGCGGTTGTGTGTCAGGCAGGCGCGGTGATACCACAGCGGCCAGCCGATGTAGCCGCGCGGCGCGGCCGCAGGGCGTGTGCTGCTCATCAGGTGAATGGCGTGAATGGCCCGGGGCAGGGCGATGAAGGTCAGGACGGTGAACGGGCTCAGACGATGCGCGAGAATCAGGCTGGCGATCAGCAGATACATCAATGCGATTGCTGCGATATTGAGCGTCCGCGCGGCGTGGTCGCCTAACAGTACCGGCAGCGTACGAATGCCCATCGATGCGTCGAAACCGGCCTGATCGATGTGCTTGCCGATCAGGATGGACATGACGCCGAGGCCATAGGGCAGCGATGCAAGCAATGCGGTGGATGACAGTGTGCCGGTAATCATGGCGTAGCCGCCACCAATCATCACTGGCCCCCACACCAGCAGCACGGCGAATTCGCCCAGGCCGATACGCTTGAGCGAGCGCGGTACGGCATCGTACCAGAACATCAGCCCGGTTCCTGCCACAAAAAACGCCACTGCCAGCCAGCCGCGCTCGGCGATGAAGGCACCCGCCAGTGCAAGACCCAGCACGGCCAGTACCAGCAGGCCGGTAAGCAGGGTGCGTATTTCCAGTACGCCGCTGGCCAGTGGATGCACCGTATAGTGCATGCGCGGCGAATCCGGCACATCGTGTCCGTATTTGTAGCCGAAATAGTCGTTGCTCAGATTGCTGATCATGTGCGCCACGATGAACCCGGCGAATATCCCGGTAAATTCGATCCAGTGGAAACGGTGGTCGGCGATGGCGAGCAGGCCGGCAATGATGGCGGCCTGAGCCGAGATGATCAGGATGACGCTGCGGGCAGCATAAAGAAACCTGGATACCGGGTCCAGTTCGCGGATTTCTTCCACCTGAGGCCGGTAAAAGCCGGTAAAGGCCCCGAGCCAGAGCGTGAGTCTGGACGGGTGGTTTCCTGAAATCATTGATCTGCTTTCGTTATCATGGTTTGAACGGCCGCCTGCCCTGCAGCGGCCACCCGTTCCATCGGCCCGGGCGGATGGTTTGGGGTACGCTATCAAAGCAGGAATCGGTCTGTCAATGCAGCAGGAATGGTCATTTGAGGCCAGTCTACCCCAGCGGTTTACCAGTCGCCGGTGTTGGGCATGGATAGCCAGGGCTCGGCAGGCGGCAGCGGTTCGCCGCGCTGCAGCAGTTCGATGGAAATCTGGTCTGGCGAACGCACGAATGCCATGCGGCCATCGCGCGGAGGGCGGGCAATGACTACGCCGTGCCGCATCAGCCGTTCGCATGCTGCATAGATGTCGTCGACTTCATAGGCCAGATGGCCGAAGTTCCGGCCGCCGCCATAGGTTTCGGCTTCCCAGTTCCATGTCAGTTCGACTTGCGCCTCATGGTCGCCCGGGGCGGCCAGAAAGATCAGCGTAAACTTGCCCTGCGGATAGTCATGGCGACGCACTTCTTCCAGACCAAGTGCATTGCAGTAAAAGTCGAGCGATGGTTCCAGATGGCTGATGCGCACCATGGTATGCAGATATTTCATCAAATGATCCTCGGGATTGGGGTCAGGGTGAATGCGCGCCGACCAGCATGGGCTGCAGCTTCTGCCACACGTTGTCCAGCACGCGGTACTCCGCTTGCGCCACGGGGTGGAGGCCATCGGCCTGGAACTGGTCGGCGCGGGTTTCGATGCCGTCGAGCAGCGAGGGCAGCAGCGGCACGCGCCGTTGCTGCGCGAGATCGGCGTAGGTGAGCTGCAACTTTTTGTTCCAGCTCGTGCCATAATTGGGCGGCAGGCGGATGCCGACCAGGAGCGCCCGCGCATGCGCCGCGCGGACGAGATCGAGCATGCGCGCAAGGTTCCTGCGCAGTGCCGTGGGAGACAACCCCTGCAGGCCATCGTTGGCGCCAAGCTCGAGGATGACGATGTCGGGCCGGTGCTGCGCGAGCACGGCGGGAAGGCGCGACAGACCTCCGGCGCTGGTCTCGCCGCTGATGCTGGCATTGACCACGCGCCAGGTGGCGGTGGCCGGGGAATGCATGAGCCGTTGCTGCAGCAGGTCAGGCCAGGCTTCGTGCGCTGCCAGACCGTAGCCGGCCGACAGGCTGTCGCCGAACACCAGAATGACGGGTGTGGGCCGCGTGGCGGATGCGGCGCTGGTGAACAGCAGGAAAATCAACCAGAAATACTTTGCGTAACGCACGGCGGATCCATGGATGATGATGTTCCGATTTTGCGCGCAAGCGGTCTTTCCAGGCAAGTGCCGCTGCACGATGCACAGCTGACCATCCTGCATCCGCTTGACCTTGAGCTGCGGCGCGGCGAATCACTGGCCATCCTCGGTGCGTCCGGGTCGGGAAAATCGACGCTGCTCGGGTTGCTGGCCGGACTCGATCTGCCGACATCAGGAGAGGTGTGGCTGGCCGGCCAGTCGCTGACGGTGCTCGATGAGGATGCGCGCGCCCGTCTGCGTGGCGCGTACATGGGATTCGTGTTCCAGTCGTTCCAGTTGCTGCCACTGCTCAGTGCGCTGGAAAACGTCATGTTGCCACTGGAATTGCAGGGGGTGACCGATGCGCGCGAGCGTGCGCAATTCTGGCTCGGCCGGGTGGGCCTGGCGGACCGGTTGCGGCACCGCGCCCAGTGGCTGTCCGGCGGGGAGCAGCAACGGGTGGCCATCGCGCGGGCGTTTGCCGTACAGCCGGCACTATTGCTCGCCGATGAACCGACCGGAAATCTGGACGCGGACACCGGTGCGCACGTGATCGAATTGCTGTTCGAACTGAACCGGGACCAGCATACGACGCTGGTGCTGGTGACGCATGATGCGCAACTTGCCGCACGTTGCAGCCGACGACTGGTATTGCATGCCGGGCGGTTGCAGCCATGAACTCCGGCTGGCTCGCGCTCAGGCTGGCCTGGCGCGAATGGCGCGCCGGTGAATTGCGTGCACTGTTTGCCGCCGTGGCCATCACGGTGGCGGCGCTGGCTTCGGTAAATGCGTTTACCCTGCGCATGCACCTTGCACTGGATCTGGAAAGCAACCGCCTGCTCGGTGCAGACATGGTGCTGGCGTCGGATCATCCGATTGCGTTACAAGTGCTCGCCGCGGCGCGAGCCCGGCGTCTGCGTGTCGCCCAGACGGCACAGTTTCCCAGCATGGTCAGCACGGCACGGCAGAATGTGCTGGCCATGATCAAAGCGGTCAGTCCGGGGTATCCGTTGCGCGGCCGGCTGCGCATTGCCTGGCGCATGGGCCAGCCCGACTGGCCGGTCGACATCATTCCACCGCGTCACGCTGTGTGGCTGGAAGCCCAGCTTGCGCAGGCGCTGGGGGTTGGGGTGGGTGATGATATCCAGCTCGGTGACGCCCATTTTCGCGTCGCAGCCCTGCTCACCAGCGAACCGGACCGTGGCGGTGATTTCATCAACCTCGCGCCACGTCTGTTGATGAACATTGCCGATCTTCCGGCCACCGGACTGGTCGTCGAAGGCAGCCGCGTGGATTACCATGCGCTGTTTGCCGGCGAGAGCCGGGATGTGCAGCACGAACGTGAGGTGTTGTTGCCCCGCCTGGAGCGTGGCCAGCGGCTGTTGAGTCTGCAGGATGCCCGGCCGCAGGTGCGCGAAGTGCTCGATCAGGCCGAACGTTACCTGCGGTTGGCCGCACTGCTTTCGGTGCTGCTGTCGTCCGTCGCGGTGTTGCTTGCGACGCGCCAGTTCGTGCGCAGTCATCTTGATGCCTGCGCCCTGTTGCGCTGTTTCGGTGCCAGCCAGCACCGCATCATCACGCTATACGCCACGCAACTTACGGTGCTCGGTGTGCTTGCGGCGCTGATTGGGGGGCTGGTGGGTTGGGGTGGGCAGGCAGTGCTGGCGCAGATGCTGGGGCGGCTGGCGCAGCTCGAACTGCCGGCGGCGTCGGCCTTACCCTTCGTTCAGGCTGCCCTGGCGGGGTTGGTGCTGTTGGCCGGGTTCAGCCTGCCACCGCTGCTGGCGTTGCGCCGTGTGCCGGCGCTACGTATTTTGCGTCGCGAAGCCAGCGGGCGCGGTAGCCGGTACGATGGTGTGCTGGCGGCACTGGCCGGACTGGTGACTTTGACGGCGCTGCTGTTCTGGCAAACTGGCGATGCCGGATTGACGGCCCGGGTGCTTGTCGGGGTCGGCGGGGTGCTGGGATCGACCGCTGCAGTCGCCTGGTTGCTGGTGCAGATGATCGGCTGGATCGGGGAGCGCGGCCGTGGCAGCTGGCGCCAGGGGCTGCTCAACCTGCGCCGGCGCACGTTGGGCAGCGTGATCCAGATCGTGGCGTTTACGCTGGGGATACTGGCCTTGCTGTTGCTCACCGTGGTGCGTGACGAATTGCTGCAACGCTGGCAAGCCACTTTGCCGGCCAATGCACCCAACCGTTTCATCATTCATGTGCAGCCGGATCAACGTACCGATTTTCTCGCCTGGTTTCGTCGCAACGGCCTGCCTGCGGTACAGTTGTACCCGATGATTCGTGGCCGGTTGGTGACGATCAATGGCCACGAAGTGCGCAGTGGCGCATATGCGGATGCGCAGACGCGCAGGTTGCTCGACCGCGAGTTCAATCTGTCGTACGCCGTCAGCCTCGGAGCGCAGGATGGCGTGTCGGCCGGATCGGGCTGGTCGGGTTCAGGCGCGCCACCCCAGTTTTCGGTGGAGCAGGGAATCGCGGAGCGGTTGCATTTGCGGCTGGGCGACCGTCTTGGATTCGATGTGGCCGGTACGCCGGTCAGTGCGCGTATTACCAGTCTGCGTGCCGTGAAGTGGGACAGCTTCCATGTCAATTTCTTTGTGATCGGAACGGAAGGCTTGCTGCGCGGCCAGCCGACGAGTTTCATTACCAGCTTCCGCATGCCGCCGGGACAGGATGATCGTCTGGATGGGCTGGTGCGTGCCGAGCCGAATCTGGTCGTCATCGATGTGTCTGCCATTTTGCAGGAACTGCAGCAGATGTTGTATCGCGTCAGCATGGGAGTGCAGTTTGTGTTTGTGTTCAGCGTGGCGGCCGGACTGGCGGTGTTGTATGCAGGATTGATGGCGAGCCGCAGGGAGCGGGTGCAGGAAACCGCGTTGTGGCGGGTGTTCGGCGCCCGGCGCGAACAGCTGTGGGCGGCTCAGGTGGCCGAATTTGCGACCATAGGTGTGTTATCGGGGGTGCTGGCCGCTGCCGGGGCCAGCATGCTCGCCTGGCGGCTGAGTGCGCTGTTTCAGCTGGTCTGGCGCTTTGATCCTGCGTTGTGGGCGATTGCCGCCGCGGCAGGCGGGTTGAGCGTGACGCTGGCGGGCATGGCGGGGCTGTGGGGCATCAGCCGTGTGCCGCCTCTGGTGGCGCTGCGTGATCAGACACTGCAGTGAGGTGCCTCAACGGATCAGCACGGCCTGTCCTGGGCGTTGGCGGTACTGAACCTGTTTGGCACCCTTGGCGGCGGCGCGCGCCACCAGCGGATCGACATCTGTCAGCAGGTGCTGGCGCTGGGTGTCCGTCAGGCAGGGATTGCGTGAAATGGCGTGGCGCACGTTCGGGTCGCGGTCGTGCACGCAGGCTTCGACCAGATCAGCCGGCAGGTCGGGTCGCTTGGCGATGCACAGCCGGATCACATGGTCCTGATCTGCCAGCAGTGCCGCGACTTCGTCGGCCGTCAGGTCGGCGCGGCGAGCAAAGTAGCACTTCACCACCATCCATTGTTCCCGCACCATGAAGGGACGGTATTCGGCTGGCAGGGCGTCGCTCAGCGCCATGTCCAGCCGGTGTTCGAGCGGGATGGACTTGTACTGTTTCTCAAGGGCATCCGGGACAGTCATGTTGAATGATAATGAGAGTCAAAGGCGTCATTCTACAAAGATCCGCGTAAAAAATCTGCCTGCCGCAAGCGTCGGTCAGCAGGAAAAAGCGCCTGGGCAATGATGCTGCGGTTGTGATTGGCGTTTTAATGTGCAAACATGCGCACCATGGCGAATGCAAACTTCAGGGTTCTCATGGATCCGATCCAGGAAAAGTTGCTGATATATCAGGCATTGTTGTCGGCGACATCGAGCCTGGCCTTGGGCAATACGCCAGACGATGTGCTGCGGGCGGCATGCAATGCCCTCGCTTCGCTATCGAGCCATATCTGTCTGGCATGGATGTATCTCGGCAATCCGGAACGGGAAGTGATCCGCCCCTCCTATGCAGCCGGTGTGGCGGCGGAATACGTGCAATCGCTCAGCATCGATCGCTCGCCCGAAGCGATGAAGGGGCCGGCGCGACGCTCGCTGGCAGCCAACATGCCCGTGGTCGTCGATGTGGAAAGCGATGCCAGTTTCCATATCTGGCGCGAACAGGCCGCTTTTTTTGGTCTGAAGGAAGGATTGACGCTGCCCATTGGCGACCACGAGATGGAACAGCGCGGGCTGATTGTGATTTTTTCCCGCACGGCGCGTTATTTTGAGCAGGTCGGCATCGAGCCGTTCTTTGCTTTTACCCAGCTGGCGAGTGTTGGTCTGGATCAGGCGCGCATGCGCATGAAGCTCGAAGAGATGTCGACCATCGATCCGACCACGCGTCTGCTCAACCGGGCTGCCATGCAGGAGTTTTTCACGCGCATGCATGCGCAGTCGAAACGCGCGGCCCGTCATTTCAGCCTGTTGCTGCTCGATCTCGACCGTTTCAAGCTGATCAACGACAACTATGGTCATGAAACCGGTGACAAGATGCTGCGCGGTGTGAGTGACCTGTTTGGCCGCCTGCTCAGGCGCAGCGATTGGGTCGGGCGCTGGGGTGGCGAAGAATTTCTGGCGATTCTGCCGGATACCGGCGAACGCGAGGCGATGCAGATCGCCGAGCAGCTGCGCAGTGGCGTCGAGCAGCTGCGCATTGATTTCAACGGGCGGGAGATCCAGACCACGGTCAGCATCGGCGTCGCGAGCTGTCCGCGGGATGGTGACTCGCCGGAGATCCTGCTCAGGGCAGCGGATGCCGCATTGTACGAAGCCAAGAAAACCGGTCGTAACCGCATTGTGGTGGCGATGGAACAGCACGAAATCCATTCCATCATCAGGAAGATCGATTCGGCCATCGCGGCAGGCCGGCTGGTGCCGGCCTATCAGCCGATCGTCGATCTGAAAACCGGGGTGCAGGTGGCTGAAGAGGCGCTGGCACGCCTGATCGATGAACAGGGCAATGTGTTGCCTGCCGCTGATTTCATCCAGGCTGCAAGCGAGCTGCAGCTCACACACCTGATCGACTTCCAGATCATCAAGCGCACCATGGGGCACTGCGTCGCCAATACCCATGGCGGCATCACCAACCGGCTGCATTTCGTCAATCTGTCGGCCGATATCCTGTTGCATCAGGAGATTATCCAGGCGTTGTTCGACGAAGCCAGGCAGGCATGCGAACAATGCGGTATCGCCGGTGGTCCGCAAAAACCGATGGTGATCGAAATCACCGAACGGCAGTTCATGGGGGACATGGAAGCGGTCAAGTCCAAGCTGGCGCCTTTTCTTGATTTCGGCATGCGGCTGGCGATCGACGACTTCGGCAGTGGCTATTCCTCGTTCCGCTATCTGGCAGAATTGCCGGTGTCGTATCTCAAGATCGAGGGGACCCTGGTTCAGCAGATTCACGACAAGCGCGTGCAGAAGATTCTGCGCCGCATCAGCAACATCGCACATGATCTGGATTTGATCACGATTGCCGAGTACGTTGAGGACGAAGCGACTGCCAATCGACTGCGCGATCTGGAAATCGATTGGGCACAGGGGTATTATTTCGGGCGACCGGAACTGGCCGGATGAGTGCGCGGACGCGCCGCGCCGACTGACGGTACCGTCCCTGTGGCCAGGCCGGCCACCGTATTCCCTGCCATGAACAAGAATAAAGATGACACAGCACGCTGCCAGACCCAACGTAAAAGACACCGCCCTGCTCTGGCTCGCTGCATTTCTCGCCGGCATATTGGGTGCGCTGGCAATGTATGCGTTCCACCTGTTGACCAGTGCGGTCGAGTGGCTGTTGACACGGCACACCGGCAGCCTGGTGCATAATGCGTTGTCGCTCGCGCCCGGGGTCCGGGTAATCGTCCCGGTGGTGGGCGGCATTCTGGCGGGGCTGGTGTTGCAGGTCGGCGCGCGCTGGACCACCGACGCGCATATCGACTACATCGATGCGGCGCGCGAAGGAAAAACCGGGCTCAACGATCGTACCAATGCGGTGCGCACACTGGCTTCGATGCTGTCTGTCGGCTCGGGTGCGGCGATCGGTCGTGAAGGACCGATGGTGCAGCTGTCGGCATGGTTTGCCTCCCGGTTGGCACGCATATTTCCCATTCCGGAGGGTCAGCGCAATGCGATTCTGGTGTGTGGCATCGCGGCGGGCATTGCTTCTGCTTACCACGCACCTGTTGCCGGCGTCGTGTTCGTGCTGGAACTCGCCCTGGGTTTCTTTGCCCGCCACACTGTGGCGCCGGTACTGATCTCGGCGGTCACGGCCAGTGCGCTCATTTTCTGGATGGTCGAACCCAGCCCGCTGTATGTCATGCCGGTCGTTCCGTCCCTGTCGGTCACTCCCGCGAGGCTGCTTGCCGCTCTGGCCGGGGGCATTGTCTCCGGTGTGCTGGGGTTGGGGCTGCTGCGGCTCATTGCCCGGATGAAACGGCTGTTTGCGAAGATCGGTCCGCTCTGGCTGCGTCTGGGTCTAGGGGGGGTGGTGGTCGGACTGTTGTCTGCACCCGTCCCGGAAGTCTGGGGCAATGGTTACACCGTGGTGTCGAAAGTGCTCAATGGTGGCTTGCCCTGGGACTGGGTCGCAATCGTGCTGGTGGCGAAGGTTGCGGCAACGGTGGCCAGTACGGCATCTGGTGCGATCGGCGGCATTTTCACGCCGACGCTGTTTGTCGGAGCGACTACGGGTTATCTGTTCGGTTCGCTGACCGGCGACCCGGTGGTGATGGCCATCATCTGTATGGCGGCTGTGCTCGCGGCTGTCACGCATGCGCCGCTGATGGCCATCGTCATGGTGCTGGAAATGACCAGCCAGTTTCACCTGGTACTGCCGGTCATGCTCGCCTGTGGCGCAGCGTACGCGGTGAGTACCCACTTTGGCGCCGAGCCACTGTACGGGAACCCGATTGAGCACCATGACTGAGCGCATGAAGGTGCTGCATCTGAGCGATCTGCACCTGACGGATGACGGCGCGGACATGTTTGGCGCCAATCCGGCCACACGGTTGCAGCAGGCCATACAGGTTATCGTACGCGAGCATGCCGATGCGGCGTTCTGCCTGCTGACCGGCGATCTTGCCGACCGGGGTGGCGTTGCGGCCTATGCCTGGCTGCAACAGCAGCTGCAACGCTTGCCCATGCCCTGTTATCTGCTGCCGGGCAACCATGACGACCGGGCGAACCTGCGGGCAGTGTTTACGCAGACCCCGGTCGATGCGCACGGGTACCTGCAGCAGCGGGTGTCAACCCCGCTGGGCAGTTTCCTGCTGCTGGACACCTTGCAGTACGGTGTGGCCCATGGTGAGTACGGCGCTGACCGGCTGGAATGGCTGCAGCGCACGCTGGCGACACTGGATGCCGACGAACCGTTGTGGCTGGTGATGCATCATCCACCGCTGCAGGTGGGTATTCCTTCCATGGATCAGTACGCGCTGCGCAATGCGGAACCGCTGGCCTGCGTGCTGGAACCGTACAGGCCGCGCATTCGTCATCTGCTGGTCGGACACGTGCACCGCGCCATCGGCGGAAGTTGGCGCGGCTGGCCGTTTTCTTGCGTGCGTTCGCCCAATCACCAGGTGGCGCTGGACCTGCACACTCGCGGCACTGATGTGCCGGGCAGCCATGAGGCGCCCGGATTTGGTGTGATTCTGGCTGACGGGCGCGATGTCGTCGTGCACCATCAGGATTTTCTCGTTACTGGCGCGCCGTTCTGGATCTGACGCGGCAGCCG
>JAJXUP010000027.1 GCA_021782795.1 Pseudomonadota bacterium
GCAGATGGCCGGCCGCCTCGCGCCAGTAATCGAGGAGGCGGCGGGCCGCTGTCAGTGCTTCGCTGGGTTCGGGTAGTGCCCGCAGGCAGTCTGACCAGCTGGTTGATGTGTCGGCGAGTTGCTGGCGACGCAGCGCCAGCAGATCATCGTCAGTACAGGCGAAAATGGGCGATCGCAGTATTCGTGCGAGGGCGAGATTGTCGCCCGCGTCGCTCAGCGTACGCAGCAGCGCGGTCAGGTCTACAACTTCCTGACTGTCGAGCAGGCCGCCGCGCCGGTCGCTTGCGAAGGGAATACGGGCCTGCTTGAGCGCCGATTCATAGACGGGTAGGTGGCGGCGGCTGCGCACCAGCAGCATGATGTCGCGGTAGCGCAGCGGCCGCGTCATCCCGGATACCTCTTCGACCTGCCAGTTGCCGACCACCTGACGGATACGCTGAGCGATCTGCCTTGCTTCGGTGATGCGGGCATTGGTGACGGTAGTGCTGGCTGGGGTGTCGAGCGGATTGCGGCATGGCGACTGGTCAGTGGCTGGCCGTGGTTCGTCCGCTGCGAGCGGCAGCACTTCTACCCAGCCGCTGCGCTGTGCGTCATGGGCCACCTGGGGCTGGAAGTTCGCCATGCCCAGGCGGGTGAAGCAGTCGTTGACTGCCGCCACGATGGCCGGTGCATTGCGTCGGGTGCGGTTCTGGTGCAGTCGGGCAGCGCCAAAGCGCTGTTGCAGCAGGTCGGCAGCCAGTTCGAACAGCCCGGCCTGCGCGCCGCGGAAACGGTAGATCGATTGCTTGGGGTCGCCCACCAGAAACAGACCGGGTGCGGTGATGCTCTGTCCCGAGGCATCGATCCAGGCTTGCAGTATGCGCCATTGCACCGGATTGGTGTCCTGGAATTCGTCGAGCAGCAAGTGGCTGTAGCGCGCATCAAGCCGCAGCAGCATGTAGCCGGCGCTCTGACTGTCGGACAGCAGCCGTGCGGAGTGCCACTCGATGTCGGCAAAGTCCATTACCCGGGCCTGCCGCTTGACTTTGGTGTACTGTTCGAGCCAGGCCTCGCCCAGACGGAAGACACGCTGGTTGAACTGCCATGTGGCCAGATCGGCATGTGCCTGGGCGACTTCGATCAGACGTTCGCTGATTTCGACGTGCAATTCGTACAGACGAGCTTTCTTGCCAGGTTTGATGGTGTTGTTCACCGTACCATCCTTCTTGAGGATGGCACGGCAGAGCGCAAGGAAGCGGGCTTGCGCCGGCTGTTGCTGTGCGAGGATGGCCAACAACATCCGGGATTTCTGCTGCCGTAGCGGAGTATCCTGCGCCAGTTGGCAGGCATATTCATGCAGCGCGTGCAGCAACCCGGGATCGTCAAGCAGCGCCTCGGCCGGGTCGTGTGCGGGCGGGGTGAACAACTGCGCGCCAGCCCAGTGTACCGGATCGGCCTGGCCCTCGGTCCAGGCCCACCATTCGGTGCGATGTGCCATGAATTCGTTGAGCAGCGTGCGGGTATTGCTGATGCCGAATTCACTGAGCAGTGCCTGCATGTCGTGGGCAAGCGTGCTGTCCGCATGGGCATCGAGTTGTTCCGTGAGCCGCTTCCAGGCCAGTGCGAGGTGGCTGTCCTGTTGTTCCGTCAGTGCGTAGCCGGCCAAACCGGCGGTCAGTGGCGCGTGACGAATCAGTTCGTGGAACCAGGCGTGAAATGTGGTCAGGCGAATGCCGGGGCGGGCGGTGAGCACGATTTCGAACAACAGGCGCGCGCGTACCAGTGTCGCATCGAGCGCCTCGGGTTCGACGGCGCGTTCGAGCAGGAAGCCGCGCACCGCGTCATCATCGGCACTGGCACAGAACTGCAACCATTCGTGCAGCCGGTGGCGCATTTCGCCGGCGGCCTTGTGGGTGAAGGTGATGGCCAGAATCGACGAGGGATCGACGCCGTCCAGCAGCAGGCGCAAGATGCGCGAAACCAGCAGCCAGGTCTTGCCGCTGCCGGCACAGGCTTCAACTACCACCGAACGTGCCGGATCGAGCGCAATACGGTTGAACTGTTCGCCATCCATGTGGCCGTACCGGAAGATTCAGCGAATAACGATGCGGGTCGGTCCGTCGATGGCTTCGATGGCATCCCGGGGCACGCCGCCGTCCAGCACTGCACGGATGCCGGGCAGGTAGCGGTTGAAGCATTCGAGCGAGAACACCACCAGCGTTTGCACCATTGCCGCAGTCAGCATGCCATCGGCGATGTCGATGCTGTTCTTGAAATTGAATTCACCATCATTGCAGTCGATCTCGAAATTGCCCAGCGGCAGACCGAAATTGGCGCGGGCGAGAAACTCGGTCAGCGCCGCAATGCGTTCCGCGGCCACCGGCAGATCCTGCGGTCGGGTGTAGACGAACAGCCGGTGCGTGGCTTCATGGCAATGGATGTAGAGGTTGAGCTTGCCTTGTTCAATGTCCACAGCCAGGTTGATCACGGGCATGCCCGGGACGCGAGTGAAGGGCAGGCCCATGCTGTTCAGGCATTGTTCGGCGACGTCAGTCAGATTCATGCGAAGGTTCCTTGCTCTGGCCTTGTGCCAGACGTTGGGTGAGACGGACGAAATCATCAAGTGACAGTGTTTCGGCGCGCAGACGCGAGTCAATTCCGGCCTGGACGAAATCATTTTCGTCGCACAGCCCAGCCAGTGTGTTGCGCAGGGTTTTGCGCCGCTGTGAAAATGCCCGGGCGACCAGTTGCTCCAGCCGCGCTACGTCGACGGCTGGCCGGGTATGCGGTGGACGCGGGATCATGCGTATTACGGCCGACTGTACTTTTGGTGGTGGATCGAATGCTTCCGGCGGTACGTCAAACAGGGCTTCCATGTCGAAATGGTACTGTAACATGACCGACAGTCGTCCATAATCGGCGGTGCCGGGTCGTGCGGTCATGCGATCGACGACTTCCTTTTGCAGCATGGCGTGAATGTCGCGCACGCGATCAGCGTAGTGCGCCAGGTGGAACAACAGCGGTGTCGAGATGTTGTATGGCAGGTTGCCGACGATACGCAGGGACTCGCCCAGACTGGCGAAGTCGAAGGCCAGTGCATCGGCGGCGTGCAGCGTGAGCTGCTGCGGCGAAAACCGTTGCTGCAGGTGTGCGATCAGGTCGCGGTCGAGTTCAATGGCGTTCAGGTGCGGCAGGTGTTCGAGCAGCGGACGGGTCAATGCACCGAGACCGGGACCGATTTCCACCACGTTGTCCCCGGGTCGGGGGCGAATGGCCCGTACGATGTCGGCCAGCACATCGGCATCGCGAAGAAAATGCTGACCGAAACGCTTGCGGGCGATATGTCTAGCCATGGCCGGCTCCGAGTTGCGCAGCCAGATCGATGGCGGCATCGAGGCTGCCGGTCAGGGCGCGGCCGCTGCCGGCCAGATCGAATGCGGTTCCATGGTCGACCGAGGTGCGTATGAAAGGCAAGCCGAGCGTGATATTGACCCCGCTGCCGAAGGACGCGTATTTGAGCACCGGTAACCCCTGGTCGTGATACATTGCCAGCACGCAGTCTGCATTGGCCAGCAGCGCGGGCTGGAACAGGGTATCGGCCGGGAGCGGGCCGGACAGATGCATGCCGCGGGCGCGCAGCCGGTCGAGTACCGGACCGATGATGCGCAGTTCTTCGTCACCGAGGTGGCCCGATTCTCCGGCATGCGGGTTGAGGCCGGCCACCAGGATATGCGGTTGCGCAATATCGAACTGGGTGCGCAGCGACTGGTGCAGGATGTCCAGCGTGCGGGTCAGGCTGTCGGCAGTGATGGCGTCGGCCACCGCACGCAGTGGCAGGTGGGTGGTGGCAAGCGCGACGCGCAGGCCGCCGCCGACCAGCATCATCACCACATGTGGCGTGGCCGTTGCCGCAGCAAGGTACTCGGTGTGGCCGGTAAAGGCAATGCCGGCATCGTTGATGATGCCTTTGTGCAGCGGAGCGGTCACCAGTGCGGAAAATTCTCCCGAGCGGCAACCAGCAATGGCGCGATCGAGCAATGACAATACGTATTGTGCGTTGGCAGGATCGGGAATGCCGGCCTGTGCAGGCCGGGCCTGTGCCAGATGCAGCACGGTGAGTTCGCCCGGCTGCCGAACTGCCGGCGTGCCAGGCTCGTAGTTGACAATCCGCAACGGGACTTGCATAAGGCGAGCGCGTTCAAGCAGCGCTTCGCGGTCGGCCAGTACGACCACGTCATGCCGGCGCGGCCGGCTGGCCCACTGGATGCACAGATCGGGGCCGATGCCTGCCGGCTCGCCCGCCGTCAGTGCCAGAAATTTCATGGGTTGAGTGGGCGGTATTCGACGTAGGCGCGGTCGCGCAGTTCGCGCAACCACTCGGTTTGCGCCTCTTCAGACTTGCGTTGCTGGATGGCCTGGCGGGCAACGAGGCGCCGCTTCTGGTCGGTGACGTCTTTCTGCCGGCGTTCGAGTACCTGGATCAGGTGATAGCCGAAGGGCGATTTGATGGGTTCGCTGATTTCCCCGGGCTTGAGTGCGTTCATGGCCTGTTCGAATTCGGGCACGGTTTCACCCGGCGACAACCAGCCGAGGTCACCGCCCTTCGAGGCACTGGAGTCGTCGGAATATTTCTTCGCCATGTCCTCGAAGCTGGCGCTGCCGTCCAGAATCTTCGTGCGAATCTGTTCCAGCCGTTTCTTCGCATCCGCATCGCTGACCAGTTCGTTGGTCTTGATGAGGATGTGGCGGGCATGGGTCTCGTCGATGATGGTCGGCTGGTCGGTGCTGCGCTTGTCCACCAGCTTGAAGATGTGGAACCCGGTGTTGCTGCGCAGCACGTTGCTGACTTCTCCTGGTTTCAGGGCTTGCAGGATGGACAGGAAATCGGGCGGAATCTGCGCGGCGGGCCGCCAGCCGAGATCACCACCTTCAAGTGCGTTCGGCGCGTTCGAATACATGGTCGAAATCTGGCTGAAATCTGCGCCGGCACGCAGCTTGGCCAGTGCTTCATCGGCCTTGTGCTGGGCCGCGGAGATTTGGGCACTGTCAGCGTTGTCGGGAATCTCAACGCTGATGACGGCCAGATGGTACTCGTTATTGGCGCCCTGGGCAGCCTGCGAAGCCAGGTAGGCGTCGACTTCCGCTTCGCTCACGGTGACCTTGCTGTCGACTTCGCGCTGGTGCAGTTTGGTGAGGATGATCTCGTTGCGGATGTCGTCGCGGAACTTGTTGAAATCAACGCCGTCACGTGCCAGCGCGTCACGGAACTGGCCCAGGTTCATCTTGTTTTGCTCGGCGATCCTGTCGATGGCACGGTCAAGCGTCGGAGCGTCGACGCGGATGCCGGTCTGCGCGGCAAATTGCAGCTGGATACGGTCGCTGACCATGCGGTCGAGCAGTTGCTTTTCCAGGATGGCGCGTGGCGGCAGGGCGATTTTGCGGGCTTCGAGCTGATGGACGGCGCGGTCGTAGCGTTCGTCGAGTTCATGGCGGGTGATGACGTCGTTGTTGACGACGGCAACGATGTCATCGACCGGGGTCAGCGGAGCGGCTGCCGTTGCAGGAGCTGGCGGTAGGGGTGGTGGTGCGGCGGCCTCTCCGGTCGGCGCCACCTGGGCGCTGGGTGTGGTCTGGGCGGCAGGCGCAACCTGTGCGGTTGCCGGGGCATCTGCAAGGGCAAGGCCCGGCAGCAGGATCAGCAGCGCGATGGCAAGCCAGGAACTGGGTCGGCCAGTCAGATCCATATCGGCGCACGTATGTGCGTGCAAGGAGTGCTTAATGCGTGCGCGGTATGATTTCATTGCTGTTGATGTATCCCGGTATGCTGAGTTTGAGTGCGTCATCTGGATTGGAGCCCAAATTGGCCAGCCCGTTCAGTTCGAGCTGGACGAATAACGAAGTGCTGGTGGTATTGGCCGCCGTGGCGATGGTTTGCATCACCGTGCGAATCGCCCAGCACCCGCCATTGTATTCGATGCCGGCCAGTCCTTCGACAACCTGCTGGTCCAGCAGCGAATAATCATAGCGCATCAGGCCATACCAGTGGCGGCTGATGGGCCATTGCGTGGAAATGTCGACCTGATCGACCTGTCCGCTGACGGTCAGGTAGCTGAAGTTGATGACTTTTCCCGGCTCGGGCTGGTAATTGAGGACCAGACTCTGGTCGTCGGTCTGGCCAGAACTCGTATTGTAACTGACGGCCGCTTCGGCACGCCAGCTTTCATTGATCTGCCCGCCCACGTCGCCGAGAATATCGCTCGATGTGCTGGTGATGGGCGTTTCGCCAGGCAGCGTGACCATTTGCGGAGTGAAGTAGAAGCGCTGCCCCAGCGAGAATTGCAGACGCTCCAGCCCGGTCTGCGCATCGGTGATACGCGAGGTCATGGCCATGGTGATCTGGTTGGCATTATTGATCCGGTCGTAGCCGACATAGCGGTTTTCGGTAAACAGGGTGGCATAGTTGACCGGGTCGAGAATGGCGGTATCGAAATTCGGCAACTGGTTCTGGTTCTGGTACGGAATGTAGAGGTAGTACAACCGCGGTTCCAGTGACTGTTGATAGGCGTGGCCGAAATATTGCACGTTGCGGTCAAAATACATGCCGGTGTCCAGGCTGGTGATCGGCAGCGTGCGCGTGTATTGCGACTGCGGCGCCGTGTTGTTGAGGCCCAGCGCATATTGCGTATAGTTCACGCCGAATTTCGGCGTAAGGTAGCCCCATGGTGTGGTCAGCGGCATGCTGATGCTCGGATAGGCGACGAAACGGGTGCCATTGACCAGGGTCGGATGCACGAATTCGGTCAAATCGGTGTACATGTTGGCTTCGACCCCGCTGGGCAGGATCTTGTCGGCCTGCCACGACAGGTCCGGCAAGCGTGCATACGGCGGCACGATGGGCGCCTGCGGGTCCTGCAGCGTCTGAAATTGTTGCACCAGCGCGGTCGCCGACCACCATGACGTGTGGTACGTCATCGAGCCTTCCTGGTCCAGCGTGGCCAGCGAAGTCAGGTTGAGCTGGTTGGACAGGTCGCGGAAGTAGTTGTTGTCGGATACCGCCTGGTAGACCAGATGACCGCTGATGTTGGGGGTGAATGTTTCGTCGTGCATGACGAACAGGTCCCAGCGGTCGGTGCCTGTCAGGTGGTCCTGCAGGAAATCGCCCGCGATGCTGCCGTGCATGCTGGGCGTGAGGTAGCGGAACTCTCCGCCGAGTTGCATGCCGCGCTTGGTGATGATGCTCGGGTCGATCGTGGCGTCGTAATTGGGCGCAATATTCCAGTACCAGGGCAGGCTGATGATACCGCCGCTGTTGCCGGTGGTGCCGATGGTCGGCGCAAGGAACCCGCTCTTGCGCGCATCGTTGAGCGGGAAGTTGATCCACGGCGTGAACAGGATCGGTGTGTCGTGGAAATCGATCACCACATTGTGTGCCGTGCCGACCTGCTGCACCATGTCGAGCGACAGGTCCTTGACATGCAGTTGCCAGTCATTGTTTCCTGCCGGGCAGGTGGTGTAGGTGGCATGGTCGAGCCGGTAGTGGTCGTTGCCTTCGAACTGGATGGCGGAGGCATCGCCGCGTGCCTGACGCACGCCGGGCGAGCCGTTCTTGGACACCATCGGCATCGGGTTGACATAGGTATACACCGGGCGGTCCATGGTGCCGGTCTGCTGTTGCATGTGCATCAGCAGGCTCGGACCGAGCAGCGTGAGCCCTTGCTGCACCAGGCACACGTCGCCGTTGGCCGTGACCGTATCGTCGCTCAGGGTATAATGGATCTTGTGTGCTGTCAGTACCGCAACGCCACGGTGCAACTCGACGGAACCGCTGGCGTTGAGGAATTTGTCCTGTACGCCGTCCATCTGATCGGCACTGATGAACAGCGGCGGATTGGGCGTGGACTTGTCAGGAAAGGTCAGCGTGCCGGACGGTTGCAGCATCGGCAGCGGGTCGGCATCGGCGACCGGAGCGAAGCTCAGCGCGACGGCGGCCGCAAGGAGGGTCAGGCGAGTCGGCATTGTACGGATGGTGGTTCGATTGGTGCTAGAATGCACGCAAGTGGCCTATTTCGCCTGGAACATTCATGCAGCGTCAAAAGAATATCCTGTCGTGGTTGATGACGGTCTTTCCCGGTCTCGTGTCTGAGCTGACCGGTGTCGGTGCTGACGCAAGCTTTCGTCGTTATTTTCGCGTTCACCTGTCCAATGGTGAGCATTATATCGTGATGGATGCGCCGCCGCAGCATGAAGATTGTCTGCCATTCATCCGTGTTGCCGAACTGTTCGCCGGCGCGGGCGTGCGTGTACCGCGCGTGCTGGAACGCGATGTCGCCCAGGGGTTCCTGCTGCTGACCGATTTCGGCGATACCACCTATCTGTCGGCGCTCAATGCCGAGACCGCCGATGCGTTGTATCTTGCAGCCATCGATGCGCTGGTGCGCATCCAGGCGGCCAGCCGTGCCGATATGCTGCCGGTGTATGACCGTGCGTTGCTCGAACGCGAACTGCAGCTGTTTCCTGACTGGTATCTGGCGCGCCATCTTGGCGTCGAGCCGGACGAGGGGCAGTTGCGCCGTCTGCATCTGGTGTTCGCGCGGCTGCTCGACAACGCCCTGACGCAGTCTCCGGTCTATGTGCACCGCGATTACCACAGTCGCAACCTGATGGTGGTGGAAGACGGACCTGGCATCCTTGATTTTCAGGACGCGGTGTATGGGCCGATCACCTACGATCTGGTGTCGCTGTTCAAGGATGCCTACATTGGTTGGGAAGAGGAACGCGTGCTCGACTGGACGATCCGTTACTGGGAGCGGGCGCGCCGTGCCGGTTTGCCGGTGCCGGCGGATTTTGCCGCGTTCTATCGCGATTTCGAGTGGATGGGTGTGCAGCGACACCTCAAGGTGCTGGGCATTTTTTCCCGCTTGTGCCACCGCGATGGCAAGCCCGGTTACCTGGCCGACATGCCGCGGGTGCTCGAGCATGTGCGCAAGACCGTGTTGCGTTATTCCGAGCTGGCGCCGCTGGCGGGTCTGCTCGATACCTGGCATGGCGAACGGGTGCAGGACGGATTGACTTTTTGAAGACGGCCATGATTCTTGCCGCCGGACGGGGCGAACGCATGCGGCCGCTTACCGACGTGACGCCCAAGCCCCTGCTGCCTGTCGGGGGGCATCCGCTCATCGTGTGGCTGTTGCGGTCGCTGGCCGCAGCCGGCTTTGAACGCGTTGTGATCAATGTCGCCCATCTGGGGGAACAGATCGAAGCCGAACTTGGCAGCGGCGCGGCTTACGGCGTGGAAATCTGCTGGTCGCGGGAATTGCCGGCGCTGGAGACGGCCGGTGGCATTGCCAGGGCATTGCCCTGGTTTGACGGAAATCCATTCGTGGTGGTTAATGGCGATCTGTGGACCGATTACGATTTCGCCGCTTTGCGGCGCAGGGGGCTGCCGCACGGTCGGCTTGCCCACCTGGTGCTGGTGGACAACCCGCAGCACCACCTGCAGGGTGATTTTGGTCTGGAGCCGGACGTCAGTTCGCTGTCCGGCAGCAGCGTGAGCGAACAGGCGCAGCCCCGACTCACTTTTTCCGGCATCGGCTGCTATCATCCCGACCTGTTTGCCGAAGTGGCAACCAGCCGGCCCGTGCCGCTGGGGCCGTTGCTGCGCACGGCCATGCGCGCCGGTGCCGTCAGTGGCGAGCATTTTCGTGGGCGCTGGCACGACATCGGCACCCCGCAACGGATGCTGCAACTTGATGCGCAGTTGCGCACTCTGGGAGTTGAAAATGGATATTGAGGCCGTGCGCCAGGCGGTGGCCATCGATCCCGAGCGTCAGGACAGTCTGCAACACAGCTGGCTGGCACTGATGGACGTGTCGCTCTGGGGCAGGGTCAAGTCCTCCCGCCTCGGAGCAATGAGCCGGTTGCGACGTCGCGTGCTGGACGTCGGCGAGAAACTGGTATCGCTGTGCGCCGTACGCGACTGGATTCCGCACCCGCGCGAGCAGCTGAAGAATGCGCTCGGTTCATCGCTCGCCCTCAAGGATGCCCTGGCCCAGCTGCATCGTGCCGCGGACGACATCGACGGCGGCGAGGATGGCGAGCATTTTTCCACGCAGCTTGCTGCGCTGGAACAGGAACTCGCGGCCTGGCTGCCTGAACTGGAGAACCGCTGGGCAATGCTGCTGGATACGCAATATGAAGAGCCGGAAGATGATGACGCATCCTGATCTGGCAGTGTATGCCGCGCGTCGCGCACGACTGATGGCCGAGCTGGGCTCCGATGCGGTCGCCGTGCTGGCTACTGCGCCGGAACGGCTGCGCAATCGGGACAGTCATTATCCATACCGGTTTGACAGTCACTTTTATTATCTGACGGGGTTCGCCGAGCCGGAAGCCGTGCTGGTGCTGCATGGTGCGAGCGGGCGTTCGATCCTGTTCTGCCGCGAACGCGATCCCGAACGCGAAATCTGGGATGGCTTGCGTTATGGACCGCAAGCTGCGCGCGAGGCATTCGGTTTCGACGAAGCCTGGCCGATCGGCGAACTCGACCAGCGTCTGCCGGACTGGCTGTCCGGTCAGGCGGCGCTGCACTGCGTGCTGGGTGAAGACGCGGCCTGGGACCGGCGTGTGCTGGACTGGCTGCAGGCGTTGCGCGCACTGGCCCGCAACGGGGTGCAGGCGCCACGGGGCATGTTCGATCTGCGGCGCGTGCTCGATGCAATGCGGCTCATCAAGGACGAGCACGAAATCGCCATCATGCAGCGCTCGGCGGATATCGCCGCTGCGGCGCACTGTCGTGCCATGCGCGCCACCCGGCCTGGCATGAACGAATATCAGATCGAGGCGGAACTGCTGTACGAATTCCGTCGACAGGGTGCGCAGGCGCCAGCCTATACGTCGATAGTCGCCGGCGGCGCGCATGCCTGCGTGCTGCATTATGTCGAGAATAACGGCTGGCTTGCCGACGGCGAGCTGCTGCTTGTCGATGCCGGTTGCGAACTGGATGGCTATGCCTCGGATATCACGCGCACGTTTCCGGTCAATGGACGTTTCACCGGTGCGGCTCGCGATGTCTATGCCTGCGTGCTCGCCGCGCAGGCCGCCGCGCTGGAGCAGGTGCGGCCTGGCAACAGCTGGCAGGCACCACATGAAGCCGCCGTGCGCGTGTTGGCGCAAGGCATGCTCGACTGGCGACTGTTGCAAGGTTCGCTGGACGGTGTGGTCGAATCGGGTGCCTACAAGCGGTTCTACATGCACCGCACCGGTCATTGGCTGGGGCTTGACGTGCATGATGTGGGCGAATACAAGCAGGGGGGCGAATGGCGGCCACTGCAGCCGGGCATGGTACTCACGGTTGAGCCGGGATGCTATATCCGGGCAGCGGAGGACATTCCGCAGGCGTTTTGTAACATTGGCGTGCGTATCGAGGATGACGTGCTGGTCGACGTTGATGGTCATCGGGTGCTGACCAGTGCGGTGCCCAGCGCGATGGCAGGCATCGAGGCGTTGATGGCCCAGGCCGGCGAGGAACGCGAACATGCGTGAACATGTCGATGTGACGATTGTCGGTGGTGGCCCGGTGGGCGCCTCGCTGGCACTGGCGCTGGCAGGCAGCGGGCTGGATGTGCAGGTGCTCGAGGCGCGTGCCAGCCTGGGCCAGGCGGCGTGGCGGCGCACGCTGGCGTTGTCTTACGGCAGCCGACTCATTCTCGACCGGCTCGATGTCTGGTCTGCCCTGCGTGACGTGACGCCGATCCGTCACATTCATGTTTCGCAACGCGGCAGTTTTGGCGTGACCCGACTGCATGCCGACGAAGAAGGCGTGCCCGAACTCGGTTATGTGGTCGATTATGGCGAACTGGACGCCGCACTGCATGCAGCGCTTGCCAGCAGCGGCGTGCGGGTGGTGACCGGCACACGTGTCACGGACTCGGGGGGGATGTCCGGCTACGCCTGGATCGAAGCGCAGCAGAACGGCCGGACGCGTATGACTACGGCCCGGCTGGCGGTCATCGCTGACGGCGGCGCGGGCAACGGCAATCAGGTGACGCGTGAATACGGCCAGCATGCCCTGCTGGCATGGGTGCGGTGCAGTGCGCCGCGTCCGGGTTGGGCATTCGAGCGCTTTACTGCGCAGGGGCCGGTGGCGTTGCTGCCGCAGGGCGAGGGGTATGCGCTGGTCTGGACCGAGGCGCCGGAACGGGTGCAGGCCCTGCTCGCCATGGCGGAGCCGGAGTTCCTCGCCGCGCTGCACGAACATTTTGGCGATAGGGTGGGCGAGTTCCTGCAGGTGCGCGACCGCAGCAGCTTTCCGCTTGTGCTGGCCTGGGCGCCCGATGCCGTGGGCGCGCACCGGATCATGATCGGTAATGCCGCCCACGTCATGCATCCGGTGGCCGGGCAGGGATTCAACCTCGGCTTGCGCGATGCCTGGGAACTGGCGGCGCAGATCCGCTCCGCCGACCGGCAGGCGCTTGGCAGCGAAGCCATGTTGCGGCGTTTCGCCAGCACGCGCGCATTCGATGTGTCGGCCAGCATGTGGTTTACCGACCGGCTGGTGCGCCTGTTCACCCGGACCGATCCGGTGCTGCATCATGCACGTGGCGCCGGGCTGGCCATGCTGCAGCAGTTCGCGCCACTCAGGCATTTTGTCGCCCGTCGCATGATGTTCGGAGCGCGGGCATGGTGAAGCATGATTTCGACGTGGTCATCGTTGGCGCCGGTATCGTCGGCGCAGCGCTGGCGGCGGCTCTGCGCGGCAGTGGCCTGGAACTGGCGCTGGTGGAGCAGCGGCCGCCGGAGGAACCCTCGTCGCAGTGGGATGCGCGGATTTACGCCTTCAGCCCGGGCAGCGTTGCATTGCTCGACAGCGTGGGCGTCTGGTCGCAACTGGATGCCGGGCGCATCGCACCGGTACGTGCGATGGATGTGCGTGGCGACCGGGGCGGGCATGTGCTGCTTGATGCCTACGAGGCCGGCGTGCCGCAACTGGCGTGGATTGCCGAAAGCGGGCGGGTGCAGCATGGTGTGTGGCAGGCGCTGCGCAATCAGCCGGACCTGACGCTGTTCGCGGGTGTGCAGGGGCGCGACCTGCGTTGGTCGTCTGCTGGAGCGCGACTGGAACTCGACAATGGCGAGCAGATCAGCGCACGGCTGGTGGTGGCGGCGGATGGTCGTGGGTCGTGGGTGCGCGGCCAGGCCGGGATCGGCGCGCATCGTGGCGATTACCATCAGTCGGGGGTGGTGGCGAATTTCGCCTGCACGCGGGCTCATGAAAATATTGCGCGCCAGTGGTTCCGCGAAGATGGCATTCTTGCATGGCTGCCGCTGCCGGGACACACATTGTCGATGGTGTGGTCGACCGACGCCGTGCGCACGGCCGAACTGCTGGCCTTGTCGCCGGAGGGGCTGGCCGAACGTGTGGCCGAAGCCGGTGGCCACGTATTGGGCGATCTGCGTGTGTTGACGCCGGCGGCGGCTTTTCCGCTCAGCATCCTGCGTGTGGACAGTCTGGTGGCACCAGGACTCGCGCTGATCGGCGACGCCGCCCACGGCGTGCATCCGCTTTCCGGTCAGGGCGTCAATCTGGGGCTGCGCGATGTCGCCCGGCTGGCCCGTGTGCTGCGTGAGCGTGGCGAAGCCGGCTGCGGCGACCTGCCCGTGCTGCGGCGCTATGAACGGGCGCGGCGTGGCGATATTCTGGCGATGCAGACTGTAACCAATACCCTGTATCATCTGTTCGGTGCCAGGCATCCGTTGCTGGCGCGCCTGCGCAATACCGGTATGGATGTGGTGCAGCAACTGGCGCCGCTCAAATCGCGCCTGATGCAGCAGGCGCTGGCCTGACCGGTTGCCCGGCGGGATGGATATTTCAAGCATGGAAGGAGCAGGAATGAAAGGTAGTCGTTGGCTGTTGGCAGCCCTGATGTGCGCGTGGGTGGGGTTTGCGCACGCCGACGAGGCATCGATTCGCAAGAATCTGGGAGCGCGTTTCCCTGGCATGGAGGTGAGCAGCGTGACCAAAACGCCCTATGCCGGCCTGTACGAGATCGTTGTGGACGGTCAGATTGCCTATGTCGATGAAAACGCCGATTACCTGTTTCTCGGCAGCGTGGTAGACACCAAGGCGCACAAGAATCTGACTCAGGATCGGCTGGCAAAACTGGACGCGGTCAATCCGGATGCGCTGCCGCTCGATCAGGCGATCAAGATTGTCAAGGGTGACGG
Organism: Pseudomonadota bacterium; assembly: GCA_021782795.1. Lineage (GTDB taxonomy): Bacteria > Pseudomonadota > Gammaproteobacteria > Burkholderiales > Sulfuriferulaceae > Sulfuriferula. Next base: position 14,203 of record JAJXUP010000027.1, read on the forward strand.
CAGTCGCAAACTGATTGTGTTTTCCGATCCGGAATGCCCATTCTGTAAACGGCTGGAACAGGAGCTGACCAAGGTCAACAACCTGACGATGTATGTGTTCCTCTTTCCGATCGAGAGCCTGCATCCGGGCACTACATCGCTGTCGCGCGCCATCTGGTGCGCCAAGGACCGTGCCCAGGCCTGGCACGACGCCCTGCTGAAGAATGTCCAGCCCAGGAACGACGGCAGTTGCAGCAATCCGGTGGATGCAGATATTGCGCTGGGCAAGAGCCTGCACGTCAGTGGTACGCCGACCCTGATTTTTGCTGATGGGCGGCGTGTGGCCGGGGCGATGCCTGCCGACAAGATCGAGGCCGCGTTCAGGCTTGCCCGACCTGCAGGCGACAAGCCCGGAGCAGACAAGACCAAGGTTGCTCCGGCGCAATGATGCGCGGCGGATGTTCTTCGCCAGTCACCCGGTGACCGGGTCGAACAGTTGTTCCAGCGCCTTGCCCGGATCTTCTGCGCGCATGAACGCTTCACCGACCAGAAAGGCAGGAACGCCGGCGCCGAACAGGCATTCGACGTCGGCGCGGCGGTGAATGCCGCTTTCGGTGATCACCATCCGGCTGGCATCGATATCGGCCATCAAGTCGAGCGTGGTATCGATGCGGGTTTCAAACGTTCTCAGGTTACGGTTGTTGATGCCGATGAGCGGGGTGCGCAATGTCAAGGCCTGCGCCAGTTCGCCGCGGTCATGCGACTCGACCAGCACCGCCAGCCCAAGCTCGTACGCCTGCGCTTCCAGTTCACGCATGTGAACCGGATCGAGCGCGGCGACGATGAGCAGGATGCAATCCGCCCCCATGGCGCGCGCCTCGACGACCTGGTATTCGTCGATGATGAAATCCTTGCGCAGCACAGGGAGCTCGCAAGCAGCGCGCGCTTCGACCAGCGCTTCGGTACTGCCCTGGAAATAGTCACGGTCAGTCAGCACCGACAGGCAGGCTGCACCGTGCGCGGCATAGCTGCGGGCGATCCCGGCTGGGTCGAAATGGGCGCGCAGCAGGCCCTTGGACGGACTGGCGCGCTTGATTTCGGCGATCACCGCCGGCTGGCCGGCGGCCTGTCGTGACAGCAGTGCAGCGCTGAAATTGCGCGAAGGTGTCTGGCTGGCGGCGCTATCGCGCAATGCGGCCAGAGACGTGCGTTGCCGCGCCTGCGCGATTTCCTCGCGTTTGGTATCCAGTATGCGTTCGAGAATATCAGACATGGTGGCTGAATGCGACGAGTTGTTCGAGTTTTTTCCAGGCTGCGCCGGAATCGATATGTTGCAGGGCAATGTGTACGCCTTGCGCCAGTGAGGTGCTGAGTCCGCTGACGTGGATGGCGGCTCCGGCATTGAGTGCAACGATTTCGCTGGCGGAGCGTTGCTGGCCGGTGAGTGCGTGCGCGAACAGTTCGCGCGCGTCTTCGACACTTTCCACACGCAGCGCAACCATCTCGGCGCGCTGCAAACCGAACTGTTCTGGCGTGACCTGATATTCCTGCACCACGCCGTCGCGCAGTTCGGCGACGTGGCTTGCACCTGACAGGCTGAGTTCGTCCATGCCGCCTGCGCCGTGAACCACGAGCACGTGGCGGCTGCCGAGCTGTTGCAGTGCCTGGGCCAGCGGTGCGGTCAGGTGTGCCGAATAAACGCCGATCACCTGGTTGGCGGCGCCGGCCGGATTGGTCAGCGGCCCGAGCAGGTTGAACAGTGTGCGCACCCCGAGTTCACGCCGCACTGGGCCGGCATGTTTCATGGCGCTGTGGTGATTGGGTGCAAACATGAAGCCGATACCGATTTCGCGCACGCAGCGCGCCACCTGTTCGGGTTTGAGTTGTACATTGACGCCGAGCGCTTCGAGTACGTCGGCACTGCCCGAAGTCGAGGATACCGAACGTCCGCCATGTTTGGCGACACGTACGCCGGCAGCGGCGGCAACCAGCGCAGCAGCGGTGGAGATGTTGAATGTGTGCGCTCCGTCGCCACCGGTGCCGCAGGTGTCGACCAGATCCGGCAGTTCGTCCAGTGGCACGCGCGTGGACAGCGAGCGCATCACCTGGGCCGCCGCAGCGATTTCCGTCACCGTCTCACCCTTGCAGCGCAGCGCGATCAGTGCCGCGGCGATCTGTGCCGGGGTGAGCGCGCCACCCATGATGGCATGCATCAGTTCGAACATTTGCGCGTGTTCGAGATCATGGCCATCGAGCATCCGGTTGAGCAGGGCAGCCAGGTTCATGCGGCCTGCTCCGTCGAGGCGTTCTGGCGCAGGAAGTTGGCCAGCATCTCGTGGCCGTATTCGGTCAGAATCGATTCGGGATGGAACTGCACCCCTTCGACCGCCAGCGTCTTGTGTCGTACCCCCATGATTTCGTCGTCGTCGGTCCATGCGGTAACTTCGAGGCAGTCGGGCAGGCTGTCGCGCTCGATGACCAGCGAATGGTAGCGCGTGGCGCGCAGCGGGTTCGGCAAACCGGCAAATACGCCACGATCCAGATGGTGGATCATCGAGGTTTTGCCGTGCATCAGTTCGCGGGCACCGACGATGCGGCCGCCGAATGCCCGACCGATGCTCTGGTGGCCGAGGCAGACGCCCAGCAGCGGAATCTTGCCTGCGCAGGCGCGAATCAGTTCCACCGAGATTCCGGCCTGGTCCGGAGTGCATGGGCCCGGCGAGATCACCACGTATTGCGGTGCGAGCGCGAGCGCCTGCTCGACACTGATTGCATCGTTGCGGAACACTTCCACCGTTTCCCCCAGTTCGCCGAAATACTGCACCAGGTTGTAGGTGAATGAATCGTAATTGTCGATCATCAGAAGCATGGTGTGCCCATTCCTCGTTGTTGTGTCGCTCGCTGGCCGGACGGTTGCAACGCCTGCGGCAGGTCGGCGCGGCGTTGTGCGCATCCCTGACGCATGCCCTGAATGGAGGTGTGCGCCAGGCTGTGTTCGCGACGTGTTCCGATGGCCTGTTGCGGATTGCATGTCAATGCATGTCCGTGTCAGTGCCGGGACAGCGCAAATCGGATGGATGGAGCCTGAAAGGCGTCATTATCCAGCAGGCGTCGCAAGTATTCAAGGCGCGCAGCCGGGTGGAGGCGCATCCTGGCGGCGATTTTTTTCAATTGGTTGTAATTTTTTCATCATGATTCCCATTTAATATGAGTGCTGCATCCACAGCCAACTGTGGACTGGCGGATACCCTCAAGGAGAACGGCATGGCGGCGGGTCTGTTTTTGCTCGGTCTGGTGGCGATCGTGGTGTATTTCATTCCGGCGGCAGTCGGGTTTGCACGGCGCAAGGAAAACCGTTTTGCCATCTTTCTGCTCAATCTGTTTCTCGGTTGGTCGCTGCTGGGCTGGGTGGTCGCGCTTGTGTGGGCAGTGTCGAAAGACAGGCTGCCGCAGGCGGTGATCGTGCAGGCCGGCAGCGAGCGACCGTGAAGTCCGTTGTCGTTCAGTCCGGTTCGCCGCCGGTCAGTCCGGCATCGGCCAGTTCGGCGGCGCGCAGGACCGCGCGGGCCTTGTTGCGGGTTTCGGTCCATTCGCTTTCGGGTACCGAATCGGCAACGATGCCGGCGCCGGCCTGGACATGCAGCCTCCCATCCTTGACCAGCGCCGTGCGGATGGCAATGGCGAGATCCATGTTGCCGTCAAAGCCCAGGTAACCGACTGCGCCCGCATAGATGCCGCGCTTGACGGTTTCGAGTTCGTCGATGATTTCCATGGCGCGGATCTTGGGTGCGCCGGAGATGGTGCCTGCGGGAAACGTGGCGCGAAGCACGTCCATGGCCCCCAACCCTGGCCGCAGACGGCCTTCGACGTTGGAGACGATGTGCATGACATGCGAGTAGCGCTCGATTTGCATGCGTTCGGTGACACGTACGCTGCCGGTCTGGCTGACGCGGCCGGTGTCGTTGCGGCCGAGATCGAGCAGTTGCAGGTGCTCGGCGCACTCCTTGGGGTCGGCAAGCAGTTCTTCGGCAAGTTCGAGGTCATGTTCGTCGTCGTGGCCGCGGGGGCGGGTGCCGGCAATTGGTCGCAGCGTGATGGTGCCATCTTCGAGACGTACCAGGATTTCCGGCGAGGCGCCGACGATGTGGAAATCGCCCATGTCGTAGTAGAACATGTAAGGCGAGGGATTGAGGCTGCGCAACGCACGGTACAAGGTGAGCGGGCTGGCATGAAAGTCGCGTGACATGCGCTGGCTAAGCACCACCTGCATGATGTCGCCTGCGTGGATGTATTGTTGAGCCCGCAGTACGGCGGCCTTGTAGGCGTTTTCGTCCATCGAGGACTCGACCGTCGCGCCCGGAACGGGTGCGGTGTCCGGAGTCTGCAGGGGATGTCGTAGCTGCTGCGCCAGTTCGTCCAGTCGGCGCGTGCCGTGCGCATGGGCTTGAGGATCATTCGGGTCGACATAGACGATGAGCTTGAGCAGGCCACTCAGGTTGTCGACCACGACCAGTTCTTCGGTCAGCAGCAACAGGCAGTCGGGGGTATGCAGGTCGTCGGGACGCGCGCCTTGCGCCAGGCGGCGCTCGATGTAGCGCACGGTGTCATAGCCGAAATAGCCGCACAAGCCGCCAGCAAAGCGTGGCGCGTTTTCCGGTTCGGCAACATGATAGCGCTGGAGGAAGCCGGAGACGAAGGTCAGTGGATCGTCGCTGGTTGTCTGCTCGATCACCGCGCCGTCGCATTCGACACGGATGTCATGGCCGTTGATGCGCAGGCAGGTGCGTGCCGGCAGTCCGATGAACGAGTAGCGGCCGAAGCGTTCACCGCCCTGTACCGATTCGAGCAGAAAGGACAGGGGTGCGTTGGCCAGTTTAAGGTAGATGGAAAGCGGCGTGTCGAGATCGGCCGGCAGTACGCGAACGAGGGCGGCGCGGTTATAGCCGGCTTGCGCCAGCGCGTGCAGTTGTTGAGGGGTCATGCTTCGGGCTCCTGCGATACGCGACCCTCGCCTGGCGAAGGCCGCAATTCAAATGTGGTGTAGAGTGATTGCGACAGCGGCTATCGCCATCGCCACGACACCAGCAGGAAGCGGAAGGAAGCATGCATCGGTCAACCCTTTGCGATCAGCGTTGTGGCCTGCAGCAGGCTGTCGACGACTGCATCCGGATGCAGGTCGGCCACGGGCTTGCCGCGGTTGTAGCCGTAAGGCACGCAGAATACCGGGCATCCGGCCGCGCGGGCCGCCTGGGTGTCGTTCAGCGAATCGCCGATCAGCAACAGTTTGTCTGGCGTCAGCCCGAAATGTTTGCAGGCGTGCTGCAGCGGCAGCGGGCTTGGTTTGCGTTCGGGAAGGCTGTCGCCTGAAAGCACGAGTTCGAAAAAGTCCAGCAGTCCGGTGTCACGCAGCAGCGGGAGCGTGAAACACTCGGCCTTGTTGGTGATGCAGGCGAGGTGCAGTCCCATTTCGCGCATGCGCGTCAGGCCGTCCACGACACCGGGGAATGGTCGGGATTCGCGTGATACGTTTTCGCTGTAGTGCCGTTCGTAAATGGCATAGGCGTGGCGAAACAGTTCGGCATCGGGTTCGCCGTCCATTTCGCCGGTGAGCGCGCGTTTCACCAGGCGCGAGACACCGTTGCCGATCCAGGTTTCAATGGCTGCGCGCGACGGAACCGGTCGGCCGAGTTCGGTCATCATTTGCGCGGTGGCGTAGGCGAGATCGGGTGCGGTGTTCAGCAGCGTCCCGTCCAGGTCGATAACCGCAGCTTGTATATGTAGCGGGAACTCCATCAGGCGACCTTTGCAAGTTCCGCACGCAGAGCCGCCACGATGCTGTCGTAATGGTGCGCATCCGAGTCACGGCCAGCGCCAAATACCGC
>JAJXUP010000154.1 GCA_021782795.1 Pseudomonadota bacterium
CCACCAGCGAGTCATCTTGTGGTGTGGTTCCGGTTTTCGACAGCAACACCCCCTGCTGCTTCAGGGTTTCGACCAGCGCATCGTGAACTTCCTGAAGACGTGTTTGCGGAATGTGCTGTCCGGAGTCATCGGTTACCGGAAGCACGGTGCCGATCTGCTTGCCGGCAAGGGCTGCATCGTGGTCCACCCAGACCACGGGCGCGTCATCCGACGCCAGCGCGGTCAGGGAAATCATAACCAGCATGACGGCGAACAGCAGGCGCGTGACGGTCGGGAGAGGTGTCATTGTCAGCTCCACGTAAATGTCCTGTAATGGATGATAGCCGTTTCGGGAAAATATTCAATCCGGGGTGCGGCGGCGGGGCATTGTGTTCGTCAATGGCCATGAACCGCCTTCCATGCGGTGTACTCGGACGGTCGTAAACCGTAGCGCGCCAACACCCCCTCGTGAGTGGTTCTGCCCATCTTGTGTAGTTGGCGGCGCAGCGACTCCGACAAATCAGGTTGTGTTGGGGTGGCAGGCTTTGAGAAAATCGCGCTGGTAGCCTATCGGGTTGTGCGCCTCAGGAGGTCGGTCGATATAGGCAAGGATGTCCTGACTGTCGGCAGAAAGAGGAATGAAAGGCGGAAAGCCGTCTGCGCCGATGGCCAGTGCACCGCTGCCAGATTGGGTGTCTGCATGAAAATAGCGGCGAGATCTGCCTTCACCCAGCGCAGCGACCTGGCCTTTCTCGATCAGCTTTGCGATCAATCGTTGCGCTGTTCTCTGGCAATGCCGGGGTGTTCGGCCAGGAGTTCGGCCAGCGTCAATCCGTTCCCGGATGTCCGGATACTGGTCAGTAAGTCTGTGGTGGATGACATAGCGGATTTGGCGCTGTTTGAAGTGGGTGTGGCGCAATTTGTCAAACTGCGCCAGTCGCAGGCCTGTAGCTGGCGCAGTTAATGTCAACTGCGCCATATGGAAGCAACAGGGGATGTCTTCCGTGCGAGGCTATCCTGCGCTATTGCCAGACTTGACGATTATTCTGCACGCTTCCATCATGACGGAATTGCATCTGCCGATGTGTTCGAGAAATAAGCCATGACCGTTGAGTCGTTTCCGGAATTTACCCGGCCAGCCCGTCAACGATGGGATTCCATTCCCGCCGAACTTCGTCAGCGTATATTATCCAACGTCTGGTGCGGGCATTGCCGCACTTCGGTGACGATCACGCATTTCAGGGGAAGTATCCGGGGTGGGGATCTGCTGCTGGAGGGGGAATGTGCTGCGTGCCACAACGCCGTGGCGCGGGTGATCGAGCGCTCGTAGTCCCGCATCACCCGCCGCATCCTGCCATCAGCCCAGCAGATGGTGGTATTGTTTTTTGGTACTGTTGACTTTTTGCAGCGCATTCTTTGCGGCGTTCAGGTCGTTTGCGCGCACGGCCTGGTTGACGGCGTCCATCTCGGTTTGCATTTGTTGCAGCCCTTTGTGATAAACGGCCGGATTGCGGCGGTACTGCAGCTTGTCGGCCGTGATGGCATCGTTCTGCAAGCGGGTCGAGTACTGGGTAAACTCGGCAATCGAGGTGCTGTTCATCGCGCCTCTCATGGCGGCTTTCATGTCCTTCATGACGTTTTTCATTTCGCTCGCATGGACCTGAGCGCTGGACAGCAGCGTTGCCAGAAGCAGCAGCCCGCCAATTTTACGTATTGGATGAGTGGTGTTTTTCATTGCGCTCGCTTTCATGTGTGACGTGGCAGATAAGGAATTCTACCGTCCGATGCTTAGGCCAGAATGAGGGCTTTGAAAACCGTTGGTTCGCCGATGTTGTACATCGTGCGGCGGCGGGTTGTTCCGGGAAAATGTTTCGCCGCACCGGGGGACGTCCTGTTGGGGTTTGCCTCGGGCGCATAAGCGTGTAAATTGGTGGCTGATGTCGAGCGGCGATGTGTGTCGCCTCATGTGGCGCAGATGTGCGCTCCTCCGTACAGCCTGGATCGTTTTCCGTTTCATGTCTACCCTGATTGATTTCTGCGCGGCGGCTGCCGCTGTCGGTCTGGCCTTGTTGACCGCGCAACTGCTTGCATGGCGTTTTGGCCCGCCCGCGCCGATGGGGCGCTATCTCGCCATCGATGGCCTGCGCGGGTTGCTGGCGTTTTCTGTCATGCTGCATCACTCGGTCATCTGGTATGGCTATGCGCACACCGGGCTATGGGTTGCGCCGGTTTCGCATGTATTTGCCGAACTGGGCGAGGGCAGCGTGCTGCTGTTTTTCATGATCACCAGTTTCCTGTTCATGGGCAAGATCAGCGATACGCGCGCGCCGGTGGACTGGCTGCGGCTGTATGTGTCGCGTATCTTGCGACTGACGCCGCTGTACTGGCTGGCGATGCTGGGGCTGATGCTCATGGTGGGCTGGCTGTCCGGCTGGACGGTACGTGTGCCGCTGGCGCAGTTGCGCAACCAGGTGCAGGTGTGGCTGGGGTATGGTGTGTCGGGTTATCCGGATGTGAATGGGGTCGTGGATACCTGGCATATCGTGGCAGGGGTCACCTGGACGCTGGTATACGAATGGCTGTTTTATATGGCGCTGCCACTGCTGGCATTGTTGATCGGACGCAGGCCGGGGTGGGCTGCCGTGGTGATGAGCGTGCTGGTCTTGTGGTGGATGTTGACGCAGTGGCATCCCAATCCGCGCATGCTGGTGGTCTTTGCGCTCGGCGGAATTACGGCACTGTATGCGCTGCGCCAGCAATTTCTGCTGCGTTTTGCCACGACATCGCTGGCGGGTTGGGTTGCGCTGGGCTGCTTGCTGCTGGTGCTGACGCTGTTCCCCACGGCCTACGATGCCTGGCCAACGCTGCTGCTGTGGGGCGTGTTCGTGCTGGTGGTCTGCGGCAATACGCTGTTCGGGCTGCTGGTGCATCCGGCGACGCGCATGCTCGGCGAAATGGCCTACAGCGTGTACCTGTTGCATGGGCTGGTGCTCTACCTGCTGTTTCATGTGTTTCTGGGAGAGGCGGCGGTGCGCAGCTGGACACCGCTGCATTTCTGGCTGGTGTTGCTGGCCATCGTGCCCGGGGTTGTGGTGCTGAGTTTCATGACCTGGAACTGGGTGGAGCGGCCGGGCATGCGTGCGGTCGCGCCGTTGATGGGGCGGCTGCGTCATTCTTCCTTGCCTTGAACGGCGGGGCTGTTGCGTGCCGGGTCAGTAGCCGCTGGCCAGGGGGTCAGCGGCAGGTTTCCAGCCATGCGGGCGGGCAGCGGCGGGTCCACGTTGCCGGGCCTTTGGCAGGCAATATCAGTTTGTGGCGGGTGTAATAGGTGCGGTACGAAGCCACTACATCGTCTTTCAGGCAGTCGGCATAACGTTGCTGGTCGAAAGCCACGACGAAGGGCGTGCGTGTCTGTTGCGGAAAAGGGATGTCGCACGCCAGCACATATTGCTGCAGCCGCGTCAGCATGCTTTCGGCTCCGTGTCGTTTGTCAAAACGGAAGGCCCATTCCCGACACAGTGACAGCCCCAGTTGTGCGGCCCAGAGAAAGTTGTCGCGCGAAGCTGCCGCCCATTGTGTGGCGGGGTGGAACGGGTGGGTGACGCCCCAGCCGGCTTCCAGTGGTTTTTTCCAGCGTTTTTTGGTCATGCCCGGGCGGGCGGCGGGAATTTCGTCGTAGCTGTGCAGCACGACCGCCAGCGCGGCGGTGCAGATCTGCCCCGCTTCGGTTGCCATTTTGTTGCAGTGCACATCATGGTGCGCCATGGCCGCAAGTTGCGGATCGGTATCCAGGATGAAAAGATTCATGCGGTGGCCAGGTTTCGTCTGACGTTATCCAGGTGGGTTTTTTTCAGCTGCGGCCATGCGTGCGAGCGTGTCATGCAGGCCGGTCGCAGGGTGCCAGCCGAGTTCGCGGCGAATCTTGCTGCTGTCGATTTCCAGCGAGCCGAGCAGCCGGTCGAGTGCGGCACCCTGACCGGTCAGGCGGCCCAGTGCATGCAGCCAGCAGGGCGGAAACGGCAGCAGACGGGTGCGCCGACCCTGCGCTGCGGCTACGGCGCGCAGCAGTTGTGCGGTCGAGACCGCTGCGCCATCGCTCAGCAGATAGGTCTGGTTGGCGGCAGCGGGGTGGCTGGCGCAGGCCAGCAACGCGCTGGCCAGGTTATCCACGGCCAGCAGGTC
>JAJXUP010000155.1 GCA_021782795.1 Pseudomonadota bacterium
GCATCGTTGGGGTTCTCCAGCAGGAATTCGGCGAGCTTCTGGCCGACGACTTCCTGCACCACCGGCTGCACTTCGCTCGACACCAGCTTGTCCTTGGTCTGGCTCGAAAACTTGGGCTCCGGCACTTTCACCGACAGCACACAGGTGAGGCCTTCGCGCATGTCGTCTCCGGTGGTCTCGACCTTGGCCTTCTTGGCAACCTCGTTTTCCTCGATGTACTTGTTCAGCACCCGCGTCATCGCCATGCGCAGGCCAGTGAGGTGCGTACCGCCGTCGCGCTGCGGAATGTTGTTGGTGAAGCACTGCACGGTTTCGGAATAGCTGTCGTTCCACTGCATCGCGACTTCGACGGTCATGCCGTCCTTTTCACCGATGGCGCTGAAAATCTTCGGGTGCAGCGGATTCTTGAGACGGCTCATGTATTCGACGAAGCCCTTCACGCCGCCCGAGTGCGCGAAGTTTTCGCTCTTGCCGTCACGGTGGTCGATCAGTTCGATCTTCACACCGTTGTTGAGGAAGGACAACTCGCGGATGCGCTTGGCAAGGATGTCGAAATGGAACTCGACGGTGCCGAAGATTTCCTCGTCGGCCAGGAAGTGCACTTCGGTGCCACGGTTCTTCGTTTCGCCGATGATTTGCATGGGCGACACTTCGACGCCGTTCTGGATTTCGATCGGGCGGTCGAGCACCTTGCCCTGGTTGAAGGTCATCGCGTATTTCTTGCCGTCGCGACGCACGATCAGCTTCAGCCATTTCGACAGGCCGTTGACGCACGACACGCCGACGCCATGCAGGCCGCCCGATACCTTGTAGCTGTTCTGGTTGAACTTGCCGCCGGCATGCAGCACGGTCATGACGATCTCGGCCGCGCTGCGCTTGGGCTCGTGCTTGTCGTCGAACTTGACGCCGACCGGAATGCCGCGCCCGTTGTCGGAAATCGAGATGGAGTTGTCCGGATGGATGATGACCTTGATGTCGTCGCACCAACCCGCCAGCGCCTCGTCGATGGCGTTGTCCAGCACCTCGAACACCATGTGGTGCAGGCCGGTACCGTCGGACGTGTCGCCGATGTACATGCCGGGACGCTTGCGCACGGCTTCCAGACCTTCCAGCTGCTGGATGCTGTCTTCGTCGTAGCCACCGTTCTTGTCATCGGGCATCGCATTGTCGGGCTTGTCGCTCATGGTGTTCGTACCCCGTAGGGGGCATTCCTGTCGGTTGTTGCTAAGGGAGTCGGACGTCGTCCTGGCTTAGATGCGCAGCACTCAAATTCTCATCGGCATCACGACGTACTTGAAGCCGGCTTCGCCTTCGCTGGTCAGCAGCATGCTGCTGTTGGCGTCGCCCAGGGACAGCGTGATTTCGTCGGTGTTGACCGCGCCGAGGCCATCCAGCAGGTAGGTCACATTGAAACCGACATCCAGCGGATCGCCGTTGTAGCTGACTTCGATTTCGTCGGCCGCCTCTTCCTGCTCGTTGTTGTTGCAGACGATGCCCAGGGTGTTCTCGCTCATCACGAGGCGCACGCCGCGGAATTTCTCGTTCGACAGGATCGCCGCACGTTGCAGGGCCTGCATCACGCTCTGGCGGTTGGCCTTGAGGTGGCGCGGCTGGCTGGCCGGAATGACGCGCTGGTAGTCGGGAAACTTGCCGTCCACCACCTTGGTCACCAGTTCGGTGCCGGGCAGCGTGATGGTGACCTGGTTGGTGCCAATGCGCAGTTCGACCGGATCGTCCACATCGCCCAGCAGCTTGGAGAGTTCGACCACGGTCTTGCGCGGAATGATGACTTCACGCGGTTCGGCCTCGGCTTCCAGTTCGGTTTCGGCATAGCTGAGGCGGTGACCGTCGGTCGCCACCACGCGCAGCTGCTTTCCATCCAGCACCAGCAGCATGCCGTTGAGGTAATACCGGATGTCCTGGCTGGCCATGGCGAACTGCACCAGTTGCAGCAGGCGCTTCAGCGTTTTTTGCGGCAGGCGGATTACTTCGCCCAGGCCGGCGCCGGTCTCGACCCGTGGAAAATCGGCAGCCGGCAGGGTTTGCAGCGTGAAGCGCGATTTGCCCGCACTGACCACCACCTGGCTGTCCTTGGAATCGAGCTTGACCTTGGCCGAGTCGGGCAGGGCACGCACGATATCGAACAGCTTGCGTGCCGCGATGGTGATGGCGAAATCCTCCCCGGCCTGCACATCCAGTTGCGTACTCACCTGCAATTCCAGGTCGGTTGCCAGCAGCGTGAGCTTGCTGCCTTTTTTCTCCAGCAGGAGATTGGACAGAATGGGCAGGGTATGACGGCGTTCGACCACCCCGACAACCGCGGAGAGTGAAGCCAACAGGGCGTTGCGTTCGCTTTGTACTAATAGCATTTATATATTCCTGAGAATCATAATAAAGGCGGCCTGAAACAGGGGATAAGCCTTTTTATCTAATTAAAACAGACTCTTGTCGATCATTTTTGGCTGTGGATAAAAGCCGGGAAACGCGGGAGGAGTGGGGATGGTTTTTCCACTCCGGGCATGCGGTTCGATTTATCCACATTTCATCCTCAGCCAGTCAGGCTTTGTAGTAACACCAGATAATCGCGACCGATGTCGGCCTCGGTTTCGCGCAACTCGGCGACCTTGCGGCAGGCATGGATCACCGTGGTGTGGTCGCGGCCGCCGAATGATTCACCGATTTCCGGCAAGCTCTGGTTGGTGAGTTCCTTGGCCAGCGCCATGGCAATCTGGCGGGGGCGTGCAAGGTTGCGCGTACGTTTTTTGGAAAACATGTCGGCGACCTTGATCTTGTAGAAGTCGGCGACGGTTTTCTGGATGTTCTCGATCGAGACGATACGTGAAGTGGACGCAATCAGGTCGCGTAGCGCCTCCTTCACCAGTTCCATGGTGATGGGTTTTTCATGGAAGCGCGAAAACGCGATGACCCGTTTCAGGGCGCCTTCCAGTTCACGTACGTTGGAACGCACCTGCTTGGCGATGAAGAAGGCGACGTTTTCATCGAGGCGAATGTTTTCCGCCTGGGCCTTGGCCAGCAGGATCGCGACCCGCATTTCGAGCTCCGGCGGCTCGACGGCCACCGTCAGGCCCCAGGCAAAGCGCGATTTCAGGCGATCGTCGAGACCGCTGATTTCCTTGGGGAAGGTGTCGCAGGTGATGACGATCTGTTTCTTGTTCTCGATCAGCGAGTTGAAGACGTAGAAAAACTCTTCCTGGGTCCGGTCTTTCTTGGCCAGGAACTGGATGTCATCGATCAGCAGCAGATCCAGCGACATATAGCGCCGCTTGAGGTCGTCGAACTGCTTGTTGAGATAGGCCTTGACCACATCGTCGACGTAATCGTTGGCATGGATGTAGCTGATGCGCGCGTCGGGATTGGCTTGCCGCACGGTATTGCCGATGGCCTGCAGCAGGTGGGTCTTGCCGAGGCCGACGCCGCCGTAAACGAACAGCGGATTGTAGGCGACTCCCGGATTGTCGGCGATTTGCAGCGCTGCCGCGCGCGCCAGCTGGTTGGCGCGGCCGGAGACGAAATTGTCGAAGGTGAAGCCGGGGTTGATGCGCATCCCCATCTGGGTCGGCGCGTTGCCGCTGGGTGGGATGGCTGCATGCGCCGCGGTGGTGGCAGGGGCGGCATGCGTGCGCGGCGCGCTGGGTTTTTTCCCCAGTGCGTAGGTAATGGTGACGGGGCGTGCATAAAATTCCTGTGCCCAGGCGTCGATGTGCTCAGCGAATTTCTCGCGTACCCAGTCCATCACGAAATGATTGGGCGCCAGAATGCGTACCTCGCCGCTGGCGTCGTCGAACACCAGGGGCTTGATCCATGTGCTGAATTGCTGCTGGGTCAGATTGGCGCGAAAGCGCTCTTGGCAAAGGTCCCAGAAGGAATCCATAGTAGAGGGGCGAGGGGCGGAAAGCTGCATGGGATTCAAACGAGAATCTTACTCTCCTTCGATGAGGTTATCCACAGGCATGCTGCCCGTGGCCTACGGGCGGGTGCCTGCCCGAACTTGACATCCCCCCAATTGGGCGGGTCTAATACGCGGTTTTTCAACAGATTTTTTGTGTTTGGCTCACCCGCCCCGGCGGAATGGGCCGGCGCCAGCCAGAAAGGATATGCCATGAAACGCACTTACCAGCCCTCCACCGTCCGTCG
>JAJXUP010000028.1 GCA_021782795.1 Pseudomonadota bacterium
CGGATTGGCAAGGCGCTTTCCAGTCCGAAGCGTCTGGAACTGATCGAACTGTTGAGTCAGGGGGAAAAGGCTGTTGACAGGATCGCCAGGGAGGCCGAGATCAGCGTCAAGCTGGCCAGTGCGCACCTGCGCGAGCTCAAGCTGGCGCATCTGGTGGAGACGCGGCGCGAGGGAAAGCACGTTTTTTACCGGCTGGCGGATGAGCGGGTGGCGGATTTCTGGGGCGTGCTGCACGGGCTGGCTGAAAACCGGCTGGTCGAATTGCGCGCGGTATTGAGCGAGATCGCGCTGGCGCCCGAGAAATTGGTACCCAGCAAGCGAGAGGCGCTGATGAAAGCGGCACGCAATGGGGAAGTGATCGTGCTCGATGTGCGTCCGCTGGAAGAATACAATGCCGGGCATCTGCCATTTGCCCGATCGATCCCGTTAGGGGAATTACGCCAGCGCGTGGACGAACTTGCGCCGGACCGGCCGGTGGTGGCGTATTGCCGTGGCCCGTTTTGCCTGATGGCGCGCGATGCAGTAATGTGGCTGCGCGGGCAGGGCTACCATGCGGCGCAACTGACCGATGGCGTGGTCGAATGGCGGCTTGGCCAGGCGCAGGATCAGCGTGCTGTGGATTGACCGGACAGATTGCGTCACCTATGATGAATCCATCATGAATGTACTGCTGCGTTTCCTGCTGGTCTGTGTGCTGTGCATTTCCGTACCGGAATATGCGCTGGCGACGGTCGAGGCCGCGCGTGGCAGCGATGAAATCTGCCTGATGCAGAGCTGTGCCATGACAATGATGCAAGATGGGGCGACACGGCACACGAACGCGGGTCACGCCCGTCAGCATCATGCCACGACCTGCGCTTACTGCAAGGTCTGCAGCGCCAGTGCTGCCTGGCAGCCGGCTGTGCCGGTGCCGGCTGGCGTGCTGACCGCGTGTATCCGCATCACCTCGCCCGGGTTGTCCCAGCCCCGCCTGTCGCAGGATCCGGAAGGATTCTGGCGCCCACCACGCCGTTCCTGAAACCGTTTTGCCGTGCATCCGTCGCGTTACGCGTGACGGATGATTGCTCACGTTTTCAGGAGATGATCATGTATCAGAATGCCCAGGCGTTGTCCGCGCTGATGCTGTCAGTGCTGTCAGTGCTGGCTGTGCTGGCGCATGCGGCACCGATCGATGGAATGTCGCCGCAGACAGCGTCGTCCCGTACTCTGGCAATGGTCACGCCGTCAACTACGCCTCTGCGGCTGGATGAGGCGGTCATGCTGGCCGTGCGTGAATCAGCGTCGCTTGCGGGTCAGAATGCCTATGTCGAGGCTGCGCGCAAGCGGGAGGTTTCCGCAGGCAGCCTGCCTGATCCAAAACTGTTTCTCGGACTGGACAATCTGCCCGTCAATGGCGCAGAAGCATGGAATACCCAGGTCGATCCGATGACCATGGAAACCGTTGGTGTGATGCAGGACATGCCGAACCGCGCCCGGCGTGACGCAGCAACGGGGGTGGCGGTGGCCCAGACCGCAGTGGAAACAGCCAGATGGCGTGCGCTACGCGTGCAGGTACGGAGAGAGGCAGCGCAGGCATGGATCGGGTGTTACTGGCTGGGGCGCAAGTTGGTTCTGTTGGATGCGCTCGACCAGGAAAATCACGCCCTGCAACAGATGCTGCAGGCTCAGGTGGCCGCTGGCAGCGCCCGTGCGACACAATGGGTGCTGGCGCAACAGGAGGCGGCGGAATTGGCTGACCGACGTGATGTCCTGCAACAGGAGTCGAGTCAGGCACGGATCGCATTGCGCAAGCTGATCGGCGCGCGGGCAGATGCGCCGCTGGCCGACGATCCGCCGTCGTTGGTGCCGGATGCGCAAGCGCTGCGCGCCTCGTTGCGCGACCAGGCGGACCTGGCCGTGTATGCGCCGATGGAACAGAAAGCCCGGGCAGAGGAAGGCTTGGCCGAAGCGGCAAAACAGTCCGATTGGGGCGTATCGCTTGCCTGGCAGAAACGCAATCCGGCTTACGGCGACATGATGTCGTTGCAGTTCACTTATACCTTGCCCGTATTTTCTGCCACACGCAAAGATCCAGATATTGCCGCCAGCCAGCAGGAACGTCTGGCTGTTGTCGACCAGCGCGAGCAGGCGCTGCGTGATCGGCGCGCCGCGCTGGAAAGCGAGCTTGATCAATACCAGACCCTGCAGCGACAGATCGACCGCATCCGTCAGGTATGGTTGCCGCTGGTGCAGCAGAAACAACAGTTGCAACTGGCGGCCTACCGCGCCAATCGCGGTTCGGCCGATGCGGTGATCGAAGCCCGGCGGGATGCGATCGAACAGCAGTTTCGCCTGCTCGACCTGTTGTCGCGGCGTGATGCGCTGGGGGCACAGTTGCATTATGTCTATGCGCAAGGAGCGTCGTCATGAACCGGCGTCAGGCAACGATCTGGATGATTTCGCTTGTTCTGGCCTGCGGTTTGGGAGCCTGGGCAGGTTACCGGTACGCCGGACGGGGGGTGCAAGCGCCCGTCGCGACCCGATCGACTGCCGTCAGTGGCGCGCGCCAGATCCTGTACTGGTATGACCCGATGGTTCCTGACCAGCATTTTGCCAAACCGGGCAAGTCGCCGTTCATGGACATGCCGTTACAGCCGAAATATGCCGACATGGCGGGCGCGCCACACGCTGTGCACATCGATCCGGCGATGAGCGAAAGTCTGGCGGTACGCGAGACGACAGTCCGTCGCGGGATGTTGCGGCAACGTGTGGATGCGCCTGCCATAATCGCCTGGGATGACCGGATGCAGGCCGTGGTGCAGCTGCGCACTGCCGCGTTTGTCGAGCGCGTCTACGGCCGGTCGGTTGGTGACCGGGTCGGACGCGGCGCGCCGTTGGCACAGGTGCTGGTGCCCGACTGGGCGGGCGCGCAGCAAGAATATCTGGCAGCACGAGCCACGGGCGATGCCGAGCTTGCAGCGGCGGCGCGCGAACGCTTGATGCTGCTGGGCATGAATGCGGCACAGATCGCGCAGGTGGACCGCAGTGGACAGGTTCAGGCGCGCATCACGCTCACTGCGCCGCTGGCAGGCGTGCTGCAGGAAGTCAATGTGCGTACGGGCATGGCGTTGTCGGCAGGGGCCACCGTGGCGCGCATCAACGCTGTGGATCCGGTATGGGTCGAGGCAGAAGTGCCCGAGGCGCAGGCCAGTCAGGTGCGTGTCGGCCAGGTGATGCAGGTGCGTCTTGCGTCGGCTCCGGGGACGGTGCGTCAGGGCAAGGTGATCGAGGTGCTGCCTGAGGTTGCTGCGGACACCCGCAGCGTGCGGGTGCGGGTACAACTGCCCAATGCGGATGAAGCGCTCAGGCCGGGAATGTACGCCACCATTCGTCTGGAGAACCCGATGGGCCCGGCCGGTGTGCTGGTGCCGGCCGAGGCGGTGATCCACACCGGAACGCGCGATGTCGTTATCCTGTCGCTGCACGGTGGACAGCGTTTCGTGCCGGTTGAAGTCAAAACCGGGGGGCAGGGGGGTGACGAAGTGCTGGTGTTGTCAGGGCTGCAGCCGGGGCAGCGCATTGTACGTTCGGGGGAATTCCTCATTGATTCCGAAGCGAGCCTGACCGGCGTGCTGGCCCGGATGAATAGCGCCGGCGCCCCGCATGTCATGCCGGCCATGGTCACGCCGCCGGCGACGCATGCTGTCACCACCCGCGCCATGCCACCGGGCATGGCGATGCCGGCGGGAGGGGCGCAGCCATGATTGCGGCAATCATTCGTTGGTCGATACGCAACCGCGTGATGGTGCTGTTGGCGACGGTGCTGTTTGCATTGTGGGGCAGTTGGTCGGCCCTGACCTTACCGGTCGATGCGTTGCCGGACCTGTCCGATGTGCAGGTGATCCTGCGTACATCCGATCCGGGCCAGCCCCCCCAGGTGGTCGAAGATCAGGTGACCTGGCCGCTGGCCACAACCATGCTGTCGGTGCCGGAGGCGAAAACCGTGCGCGGCTATTCTTCGTTCGGTGATTCGTTCCTGTACGTGCTGTTCCGCGACGGTACCGACCCTTACTGGGCGCGTTCGCGGGTACTTGAATACCTCGATCAGGCGCAGTCATACCTTCCGGCAGGAATACATCCCGCGCTGGGGCCGGATGCGACGGGAGTGGACTGGGTGTACGAATACGCGCTGGTCGATCGCAGTGGTCGGCACGATCTGGGGCAGCTGCGCAGTCTGCAGGACTGGTTTCTGCGTTTCGAGCTCAAAAGTGTGCCTGGCGTGGCAGAAGTGGCCACTCTGGGCGGCATGGTGCGGCAATACCAGGTGGTGCTCGACCCCGAGCGGCTGGCGGCCTACCGTATTCCGCAGTCCCGGGTGATCGCAGCGATCCGTGAGGCCAATCAGGAAACCGGCGGATCGGTGATCGAGCTCGCCGAGGCGGAATACATGGTGCGCGCGAGAGGGTACCTGAAGACCGTGGATGACTTCCGCAGGGTTCCGCTGGGCACCGGCGCAAACGGGGTGCCGGTGCTGCTGGGGGATGTGGCGGATGTCCGTATCGGCCCACAGGCGCGGCGCGGCATCGCCGAACTGGACGGCCAGGGGGAGGTGGTCGGCGGGGTGGTGATCCTGCGTAGCGGCGCCAATGCACGCGCTACCATCGCGGCGGTAAAAGCCCGGTTGGCTGCGCTGGCGCATGGTCTGCCGCCCGGGGTGCAGGTGGTGCCGGTGTACGATCGCAGCGCGCTGATCGACCGATCCATCGGCACCCTGCGGCACAAACTGATCGAGGAGCTGGTGGTGGTGGCGCTGGTGTGCGGGCTGTTTCTCTGGCATTTGCGTTCGGCCATGGTGGCTATCGTTTCATTGCCGTTGGGGATACTGTTCGCGTTTTCGATGATGCGCATCCAGGGGATCAATGCCAATATCATGTCGTTGGGCGGGATTGCCATTGCCATTGGTGCCATGGTCGATGCCGCCGTGGTGATGATCGAAAACGCGCACAAGAAGATCGAGCAGTGGCATGAACAGCATCCGGACCGGGTGCTGCAGGGCGAAGAGCGCTGGCGTGTCATCGGCGAGGCAGCGCAGGAAGTCGGGCCGGCGCTGTTTTTCAGTTTGCTGGTCATCACCCTGTCGTTTGTACCGATCTTTTCCCTGCAGGCGCAGGAAGGACGGTTGTTCGCGCCGTTAGCCTATACCAAGACCTGGGCCATGGCGGGTGCGGCCGGCTTGTCGGTGACGCTGGTGCCGGTGTTGATGGGTTACTGGATCCGCGGCAGGATTCCGGCCGAATATGGCAATCCGGTCAATCGCTGGCTGGTGGCAGTGTACCGTCCGCTGCTTGATGCAGCGCTGGCGCACCCGCGCAGCGTGCTGTTGCTGGCAGTGCTGCTGGTGCTGGTGACGGCGTGGCCACTGTCCCGGATCGGCAGCGAATTCATGCCGCCGCTCGATGAGGGCGATTTGCTGTATATGCCTTCGGCATTGCCCGGGTTGTCGGCCGCCAAGGCAGCCGAGTTGCTGCAGCAGACCGACCGGTTGATCAAGACGGTGCCGGAAGTGGCGCATGTGTTTGGCAAAGCCGGCCGCGCCGATACCGCAACCGACCCTGCGCCGATGGAGATGTTCGAAACCACGATCGAATTCAAGCCTCGCAGCCAGTGGCGGCCCGGGATGACCCCGGCCGCGCTGGTGCAGACATTGGACCGGGTGGTGCGTGTGCCCGGGCTGGCCAATGTGTGGGTGCCGCCGATTCGCAATCGCATCGACATGCAGGCTACCGGTATCAAGAGTCCGGTGGGTGTCAGGGTATCCGGCTCCGATCCGGTCGAGATGGACCGCATTGCCCGGCAGGTGGCGCAGGTGGCTGCCACGGTGCCCGGCGTGCGTTCGGCGTTTGCCGACCGCCTGACTGGCGGCCGTTACATCGATGTGAATATCGATCGCCAGCAGGCGGCGCGCTATGGGTTGAGCCTTGCCGATGTGCAGTCGACCGTGACATACGGGATCGGTGGTGCAGATGTCGGCGAAGTGATTGACGGGCGGGCGCGCTATCCGGTCAGCGTGCGCTACCCGCGCTGGTGGCGCGATTCGACGGCAGCGTTACGCACGTTGCCCGTGGTGACGCCAGCGGGGGTGTCGGTGCCGCTGGGGGCCATGGCCAACATTGCTTATGCCGCCGGGCCGTCGATGCTGAAAAGCGAGAATGCCCGTCCCTCGACCTGGGTCTATATCGATGTGCAGGGGCGTCCGCTCGCCGAGGTGGTGTCCAACCTGCAGCGCGTGGTCAGGGCGCAGGTGCGGCTGGCGCCGGGAATCAGTCTCGAATGGACGGGACAGTACGCTTACCTGCAGCATGCCGAAGCCCGGCTCAGGCTGGTGGTGCCGGTTACGCTGCTGATCATTCTGCTGCTGCTCTACGGTGTGTTCGGCAACCTGACTGAGGCGTTGCTGATCCTGTCCACGCTACCGTTCGCCCTGGTGGGCGGGGTGTGGTTCCTGTACTGGCTCGGCTATGATTTTTCGGTGGCTGTGGCCGTAGGCTTCATTGCGCTGGCCGGCGTGTCATCCGAGTTTGGCGTGATCATGCTGTTGTATCTCGACCGGGCGCTGGCCGAGCGGCGTGAGCAGGGGTTGTCGCTGGACGCGGCGGGGCTGCTGGCTGCCGTGCGCGCGGGGGCAGTGCAGCGGGTACGACCCAAGGCGATGACCGCAGCGGTCATTCTGGCGGGACTGCTCCCCGTGCTGCTCGGTGGCGGTACGGGTTCAGAGGTCATGAGCCGCATCGCGGCGCCGATGGTGGGGGGGATGCTGACTGCGCCATTGATGTCGATGTTCGTGATCCCGTTGGCCTGGTATCTGCTGCGGCGCGGCAAGGGTGGTTCCCCGGACAGGAACGGGAGCTGATCCTGTCGCCGTGCCGGGACTGGCTGCGGTTGGACAACCCGCCCCGTTTGCGCTAAAATGACGCAATTGTTGCAGGAGCGGGCGCGGTGTAAACCCTGGCCCGTTTCTTTTGGCCTGTTATTTTGCAGCCGCTTGATTCCGGGGAATTTTCCTTGTCGCAAACGTATTCCGCTCTGCTGGTGCTCGCTGATGGTACGGTGTTCCGGGGCGTTTCCATCGGAGCGCCGGGTGTGGCTGTTGGCGAAGTCGTTTTCAATACCGCCATGACCGGCTATCAGGAGATTCTCACCGATCCTTCTTACGCCCGGCAGATCGTTACCCTGACTTATCCGCATATTGGCAACACCGGCGTGAACGCCGAGGATGCAGAATCCTCGGCGTTGCAGGCAGCCGGGCTGGTGGTGCGTGACCTGCCTCTGCTGGCAAGCAATTTCCGCAGCGAGTCGAGTTTGCAGGATCATCTGGTGCGCAATGGCGTGGTGGCCATTGCCGGCATCGATACTCGCCGGCTGACCCGGCATCTGCGCGAATACGGTGCCCAGGCAGGGTGTATCCTGGCTGAGGGCACTCTGGACGAGGCGCAGGCGCTGGCGCAGGCGCGAGCCTTTCCCGGCCTGGCCGGCATGGATCTGGCGAAGGAAGTGTCGGTCAAGGCGCGCTACGAATGGCGCGAGGGGGAGTGGGCGCTGGGGCGCGGATTCGTGACTCCCGCCGCGCAGCCGCTGCACGTCGTGGCCTATGATTACGGCATCAAGCGCAATATCCTGCGCATGCTGGCCGCACGCGGCTGCCGCGTGACTGTGCTGCCGGCACAGACCAGTGCGCAGGAAGCGCTCGATCTGCAGCCTGATGGCGTGTTTCTCTCCAATGGACCGGGTGATCCCGAACCGTGCGATTATGCCGTCGATGCCATCCGTCATGTTCTCGACGCAGGCATTCCGTTGTTCGGTATTTGCCTGGGGCACCAGTTGCTGGCGCTGGCTTCCGGCGCGAAGACCGTCAAGATGAAATTCGGCCATCATGGCGCCAACCATCCGGTGCGCGAACTCGATACCGGTCGGGTCATGATTACCAGCCAGAACCATGGTTTTGCCGTCGATGCCGCGACGTTGCCGCACACGCTGCGCGCGACGCATGTGTCACTGTTCGACGGCTCGCTGCAGGGGATCGAGCGCACCGATGCGCCGGCGTTCAGTTTCCAGGGCCACCCCGAGGCGAGCCCCGGGCCGCATGACATGGCCGGACTGTTCGACCGTTTTGTCGCCACCATGCGTGCACGCCGGCAGCCGGCCGTTTGACCATACAATCCACACCTGGTGCCCAATGCCCAAGCGTACAGACATAAACAGCATCCTGATCATCGGCGCGGGTCCGATCGTTATCGGGCAGGCGTGCGAATTCGATTATTCCGGGGCCCAGGCCTGCACCGCCTTGCGCGAAGAAGGCTATCGCATCATCCTCGTCAATTCCAATCCGGCCACCATCATGACCGATCCGGGAATGGCAGATGTGACTTACATCGAGCCGATTACCTGGACGGTGCTGGAAAAGATCATCGAGCGCGAGCGTCCGGATGCGCTGTTGCCGACCATGGGCGGGCAGACGGCACTCAATTGCGCGCTCGACCTGGCGCGCAATGGTGTGCTGGAACGTTTTGACGTCGAGTTGATCGGCGCTTCGCGCGACGCGATCGACAAAGCGGAAGACCGGGAAAAATTCAAGCAGGCGATGACGCGCATCGGGCTGGACTCGCCGCGTTCGTCGATTGCGCACAGCATGGAAGAAGCCCTGCAGGTGCAGGCAGTGATGGGATTTCCGACCATCATCCGGCCGTCGTTCACCATGGGCGGTACCGGCGGCGGCATCGCCTATAACCGTGCGGAATTCATCGAGATCTGCGAACGCGGACTTGAGGCCTCGCCCACGCGCGAATTGCTGATCGAGGAATCGCTGATCGGCTGGAAAGAATACGAGATGGAGGTGGTGCGTGACCGCAAGGACAACTGCATCATTGTCTGCTCGATCGAGAATCTCGACCCGATGGGGGTGCATACCGGTGACTCGATCACCGTTGCGCCGTCGCAAACGCTGACCGACCGCGAATACCAGTTGATGCGTAATGCATCGATCGCCGTGCTGCGCGAGATTGGCGTCGAAACCGGCGGCTCGAACGTACAGTTCGGCATCAACCCGGCTGACGGCCGCATGGTGGTCATCGAAATGAACCCGCGCGTGTCGCGTTCGTCGGCGCTGGCATCCAAAGCGACCGGCTTCCCCATCGCGAAAGTCGCAGCGCGGCTGGCTGTGGGTTATACGCTTGACGAACTGACCAACGATATCACCGGCGGCGTCACGCCGGCATCGTTTGAGCCGTCGATCGACTACGTGGTGACCAAGATCCCGCGTTTTGCCTTCGAGAAATTCCCCCTGGCCAATGACCGCCTGACCACACAGATGAAGTCGGTGGGCGAAGTGATGGCGATCGGGCGTACGTTCCGCGAATCGTTGCAGAAGGCGTTGCGTGGCCTGGAAACCGGTCGTGATGGCCTGGATCCGCTCACGCGCGAGCGCAGCGTGATCGAGGCCGAGATTGGCAATCCGGGACCGGAGCGTCTGTGGTATGTTGCCGATGCGTTCCGTATCGGCATGAGTCTTGAGGAAGTCTACGATTTTACCCGCATCGACCTGTGGTTTCTGGTGCAGATCCAGGCGCTGGTGGCAGATGAGGCTGCGCTCGCGGGGCGCTCGCTGGAATCACTCGATGCGGCGACGCTGCTGAACTACAAACGTAATGGTTTTTCTGACCGCAGATTGGCAACTCTGCTGGGTAGCGACAAGCACTCCGTCCGCGAACGGCGTTGGGCGATGGGCGTGCATCCGGTGTTCAAGCGGGTGGACACCTGTGCAGCCGAATTTGCTTCTCATACCGCGTACATGTATTCAACGTATGAGGAAGAGTGCGAGGCACGACCCACCGACCGGCGCAAGATCATGGTGCTCGGTGGCGGGCCCAACCGCATCGGCCAGGGCATCGAGTTTGATTACTGCTGCGTGCATGCTGCTCTGGCGCTGCGCGAAGACGGTTTCGAAACCATCATGGTCAACTGCAACCCGGAGACGGTGTCGACCGATTACGATGTGTCCGATCGGCTGTATTTCGAACCGCTGACGCTGGAGGACGTGCTGGAAATCGTGCGCGTCGAGCGTCCGTGGGGCGTGATCGTGCAGTATGGCGGCCAGACGCCACTCAAGCTGGCGCGCGATCTGCAGGCCTGTGGCGCACCGATCATCGGCACGACGCCGGACATGATCGACTGCGCGGAAGACCGGGAACGTTTCCAGCAGATGCTGCACGGGCTGGGCTTGTTGCAGCCACCCAACCGCACCGCGCGTTCGGCAGACGAAGCCCTTGCGCTGGCAGCCGAAATCGGCTATCCGCTGGTGGTACGGCCGTCCTACGTGCTCGGCGGCCGGGCGATGGAGATCGTGCGCGCCGAGGAAGACCTGCAGCGCTACATGCGCGAGGCGGTCAAGGTGTCCAACGATTCTCCTGTGCTGCTCGACCGTTTTCTCAATGACGCGATCGAGATCGACGTCGATGCAGTGTCCGATGGGCAGATGGTGGTGATCGGCGGCATCATGGAGCACATCGAACAGGCCGGCGTGCATTCGGGCGACTCGGCATGTTCGCTGCCGCCTTATAGCCTGAGCGCTGCGGTGCAGGACGAGATTCGCCGTCAGACCGTTGCCATGGCGCGTGCCCTCAACGTGGTCGGCTTGATGAACGTGCAGTTTGCCCTGCAGGGAGATACGGTCTACGTGCTCGAAGTCAACCCGCGCGCGTCGCGCACCGTGCCGTTCGTCTCCAAAGCCACGGGGGTGCCGCTGGCGAAAGTGGCCGCGCGCTGCATGTCGGGCATGTCGCTGGCGCAGCAGGGCGTGGACAGAGAAATCATCCCGCCCTATTATTCGGTGAAGGAAGCGGTGTTTCCATTTGCCAAGTTTCAGGGAGTCGATACCCTGCTCGGGCCGGAAATGAAATCCACCGGCGAGGTCATGGGCGTGGGCATGAGTTTTGCGGAAGCGTTCGTCAAGTCGCAGCTTGCTGCCGGGGTCAAGCTGCCACGTGGCGGTCATGCCTTCATCAGCGTGCGCAATGCGGACAAGGAACGTATCGTTGAAATTGGTGCCGAGCTCATCGAGCTGGGCTTTGTGCTGGTCGCCACGCGCGGCACGGCGGCCGCGTTGCAATCCGGCGGGCTGCAGGTAACAGTTGTCAACAAGGTAGCCGAAGGTCGCCCGCATATTGTCGACAT
Organism: Pseudomonadota bacterium; assembly: GCA_021782795.1. Lineage (GTDB taxonomy): Bacteria > Pseudomonadota > Gammaproteobacteria > Burkholderiales > Sulfuriferulaceae > Sulfuriferula. The sequence continues at coordinate 11,206 of JAJXUP010000028.1, forward strand.
GATCAAGAACAATGAAATCAGCCTGATCGTCAACGTGGTCGATGACAAGCGTGCGGTGCGCGATTCGGTCGAGATCCGTCGTGTGGCGCTGGCGCAGCGAGTGACTTACTACACTACGCTGGCCGGTGCGCGGGCGGCGTGTATCGGTATGCGTGGCATGGGCGGGCTGGAAGTGTACGATTTGCAAGGATTGCATGGGCGGTTGGCCGCCCGGGAAAGTGGAACATGAATTCGATAGCCAAGATTCCATTGACGGTGCTGGGGGCGCAACTGCTGCGCGAAGAATTGCATCGTCTCAAAACCGTCGAGCGTCCGTCGGTGATTGCCGCCATTGCCGAGGCGCGTGCCCAGGGCGACCTGTCGGAGAACGCGGAATACGATGCGGCCAAGGAAAAGCAGGGCTTCATCGAGGGGCGCATCGCCGAGCTCGAGGCCAAACTGTCCACGGCGCAGATTATCGATCCGGCGAGCATCGAGGCCGAAGGCCGCGTGGTGTTCGGCGCCACCGTCGAACTCGAAGACATGGAATCCGGTGACACGGTCACCTACCAGATCGTGGGCGATGACGAGGCGGACATCAAGCACTTCAAGATTTCCATAAGCTCTCCGCTGGCACGTGCCCTGATCGGCAAGTATGCCGGTGATACCGCTGACGTACAGGCGCCCGGTGGTGTGCGCCAGTACGAAGTGCTGGACGTGCAGTACCTCTGACCATGTCGCGTTTCGGCGATCTGCTCGCAGCCGTCATGCTGACCGCCTGGGTAGGCGGGTTGTGGGCGATTGGCTATCTGGCCGCTCCGGTGCTGTTCTGGAAGCTGCCAGGTGATACGCGGCTGGCAGGAAATCTCGCCGGCACCATGTTCTCCATCATGTCCTGGGTGGGAATCGTCAGCGGGTTCTATCTGTTGATTCACCGTTTGGCGCGCTTTGGTGCCTCTGCGCTCAGGCAACTGTTTTTCTGGACGACACTGTGCATGCTGCTGCTGACGCTGGGTGGCTATTTTGGTATCCAGCCAGTCATCGAGAGTCTGAAAGCGCAGGCGTTTCCACGCGAAGTGATGCAAAGCGCGTTCAGCGTCCGCTTTGCTCGCTGGCATGGCATCGCCAGTATCGTCTATCTGATCGAAAGTCTGCTGGGGTTGGTGCTGGTGGTCCGAGCCAGGCAGTCATGAAACCGGCCAAGACCAGCCGGGCCTGGATGCGGGAACACGTCAACGATCCCTATGTCAAACAGGCCAAGGCTCAGGGGTACCGCTCGCGTGCTGCGTTCAAGCTGGAGGAGATCAGCCGCCGCGATCACCTGATCCGGCGCGGCAGTCTGGTCATCGACCTCGGCGCGACACCCGGTGGCTGGTCGCAGTTCGCCAGTCGCGAAGGTGCGGAAGTCATTGCGCTTGACGTGCTTGAAATGTCGCCGCTACCCGGAGTCACCTTCCTGCAAGGTGACTTTACCGAGCCGGCTACGCTGGACCGGTTGCGCTCGGCGTTGAAAAACCGGCGGGCAGACCTTGTTATTTCCGACATGGCGCCCAATATCTGCGGTGTGGCGAGTGCCGATCAGGCGCGCAGTCTGTATCTGTGCGAACTCGCACTGGATTTTGCTGTCAGTCATCTGAAAGAGGATGGCTGGTTTCTGGTCAAGGTATTTCAGGGAGAAGGGTTCCAGGAGTACCTGTCAGCCGTGCGTGCAGCCTTTACCCAGGTGTGGACGCGCAAGCCGAAGGCCTCACGCGATCGCAGCAGCGAGGTGTATCTGTTAGCCAAAAATCTGCGCAGACAGTTACAAAGCGATTGAATCAAGTATAGAATCAGGTAAATGTTGGCCAGGTGGCAAGTGGCTCGAATGGAGCATACGGATGAATAACATGTTCAAGAATATAGCGATCTGGCTCGTGGTGGCGCTGGTGCTGATGACGCTGTTCAATCAGTTCAATACCCGCCAGAGCACGCAGGCGCAGATGGATTATTCCCAGTTTCTCGATCAGGTGAAGCAGGGGCAGGTCGCCAAGGTGGTGATCGAAAATCACGTGATCAAGGGCGTGCGCACCGACGGCCGGCGCTTCAGCACCTACGCGCCCACGGATCCGTGGATGGTATCCGACCTGCTCAAGGGCGGCGTGGCCATCGAGGCCAAGCCGGAAGAGGAGCCGTCGTTCCTCATGAACATCTTCATTTCCTGGTTCCCGATGCTGCTGCTCATCGGTGTGTGGGTATTCTTCATGCGCCAGATGCAGGGTGGCGGCAAGGGTGGCGCGTTTTCGTTTGGCAAGAGCAAGGCGCGCATGCTGGACGAGTCGGCCAATCAGGTGACATTTGCCGATGTGGCAGGATGCGATGAGGCCAAGGAAGAAGTGGCAGAACTGGTCGACTTCCTGCGCGAGCCGGCCAAATTCCAGAAGCTGGGTGGGCGTGTGCCGCGCGGCGTGCTGATGGCCGGCAGCCCGGGTACAGGCAAGACACTGCTGGCGAAGGCGATTGCTGGCGAGGCGAAGGTGCCTTTCTTCAGCATTTCCGGTTCGGATTTCGTCGAAATGTTCGTTGGTGTCGGTGCTGCGCGTGTGCGGGACATGTTCGATCAGGCCAAGAAACATGCACCGTGCATCATCTTCATCGATGAGATTGACGCCGTTGGCCGCCAGCGCGGCGCAGGCATGGGCGGTGGCAACGACGAACGCGAGCAGACACTGAACCAGCTGCTGGTCGAGATGGACGGTTTCGAGGGCACTGCCGGGGTGATCGTGATTGCAGCAACCAACCGTCCTGATGTGCTTGACCCTGCGCTGCTGCGTCCGGGCCGATTCGATCGTCAGGTCGTGGTGCCATTGCCTGATATTCGTGGTCGTGAACAGATTCTGCTGGTGCACATGCGCAAGATTCCAAGCGCACCCGATGTGCGTGCCGACATTCTTGCACGCGGTACTCCCGGGTTTTCCGGCGCCGATCTGGCCAATCTGGTCAACGAGGCGGCCCTGTTCGCGGCCCGCAGCAACAAGCGGCTGGTGGATATGGACGATTTCGAACGGGCAAAAGACAAGATCATGATGGGCGCCGAACGCAAGACGATGGTCATGCCGGAGGAAGAGCGCCGCAATACCGCATACCATGAGTCCGGTCATGCCGTGGTTGCCTGGCTGCTCGACAAGACAGATCCGGTGCACAAGGTGACCATCATTCCGCGTGGTCGCGCACTTGGCCTGACCATGCAGTTGCCGACCGAAGACCGTTACAGCATGGATCGGGCGCAATTGCTGCAAAACATTTCCGTACTGTTCGGTGGGCGCATCGCCGAGGAAATTTTCATGAATCACATGACCACTGGCGCGTCGAACGATTTTGAACGTGCGACCGAAATGGCGCGGCGCATGGTGACACAATGGGGTATGTCGCCAGCGCTCGGTCCGATGGTGTACGGCGAAAACGAAGGCGAGATTTTTCTTGGCCGCAGCGTGACCACACACAAAAGCGTTTCGGAAGCCACCATGCAAAAGGTGGATGGGGAAATTCGTCGCATCATCGACGAGCAGTACGCGCTGGCACGCAAGCTGATTGAAGATCACCGTGACCGTGTCGAAGTCATGGCTCATGCCTTGCTCGAGTGGGAAACCATCGACTCCGACCAGATCAGGGATATTATGGAAGGCAATCAGCCACGTCCACCCAAGCCAGTGGGTGGCGGGTCGCAGGCAACCCCGACGGGTGGCAATACGCCTCCAGGCGCTGCGTCGACAATCACCCCTGCTGCCGGCGTGTGAATGCCGCGGCATGATGCAATCAGGCCGGGAAACCGGCCTGAGTTTTTTTACGTAAACGCCCGCACTCCGGCAGACTGACTGTGGCTGGTCACAAGTGCCCAGGCTCCAGCGAATTCACCGGTTTTTCCGAACCTACGACTGCCGTTAACGCCATGAACCTGCATTGCCGCGACAAGATACTTGATTTGTGTGTGCCGCGCATCATGGGCATCGTCAATGTTACGCCAGATTCCTTTTCTGATGGCGGTAACCTGCCGGATGCCCGGGCGGCTATCGCTCACGCCCTGCGTTTGCTGGATGAAGGTGCCGAGGTGATTGACATTGGTGGCGAATCTACCCGCCCGGGAGCACAGCCAGTCAGTGTCGATGAAGAGTTGTCGCGCGTTGTTCCGGTGATTGAGGCGCTGCGTGGGTGTTCGGCCGTACTGTCGGTCGACACCCGGCATTTGGGCGTCATGCGTGCGTCCATCGAGGCTGGCGCAGACATGATCAACGATGTCGAAGCCCTCGCAGCTCCCGGTGCACTGGAACTGGCGGCGAACACCGGCGTTGCCGTGTGCCTGATGCACATGCAGGGACAGCCGGACATCATGCAGCAGCATCCGGTGTATGGTGATGTCGTGGACGAAGTGGAACAGTTTCTGAGGAGCAAAGTGGCGCTCGCCGAGCAGGCCGGGATTGCATCCGAGAGTATCGTCATCGATCCCGGCTTTGGTTTTGGCAAGTCGCTGGCGCACAATCTGCAACTGCTGCGACATCTGGGGCGGCTGAAGCTGATCGGCAAGCCACTGCTGGCAGGCATGTCGCGCAAATCCATGCTCGGGCAGGTGACCGGACGTCCGGTCGCGGAGCGTGAGTATGCCGGACTGGCGGCGCATCTGTATGCGCTGCGACAGGGCGCCAGTCTGTTTCGTGTCCATGATGTGGCGGCCATGCGGGATGCCATACTGGTTTGGCAGGCAATCGGGGAGAGCGAATGAGCAGGCAGTATTTCGGGACAGACGGTATCCGCGGCAAGGTTGGCGAACCGCCGATCACACCGGATTTCGCGCTGAGACTGGGCTATGCGGCAGGCAAGGTGCTGGCCAGCGACAGGAGCTCACTGCCTGCCGGAGCGCACCCTGTAGTGCTGATCGGCAAGGATACCCGGGTATCGGGATACATGCTCGAAGCGGCGCTGCAGGCCGGATTGTGTGCGGCAGGCGTTCATGTGCGTCTGGTCGGCCCGATGCCCACACCCGCGGTAGCGTACCTCACCCGCGCCTTGCGGTTGCAGGCGGGTATAGTGATTTCCGCTTCGCACAATCCATTCGAAGACAATGGAATCAAGTTTTTTTCAGCCAGTGGTGAAAAGCTGGCCGATGCAACCGAACTGGAAATCGAGCGCGAACTGGAGAAGCCGCTGCTTACGCTGCCATCGTCACAGTTGGGGCGTGTCAAACGCATCGATGATGCGCCGGCACGCTACATCGAATTCTGTAAAAGTACGTTTCCGTTTGAAAGCAATCTGCGTGGGTTGCGGATAGTGGTCGATTGCGCAAATGGTGCAACCTATCATGTGGCACCACCGGTGCTGCACGAACTGGGGGCCGAAGTGATCGCCATCGGCAATCAGCCTGATGGTACCAATATCAATCATGAGTGCGGAGCAACGCATCCGGAGACCTTGAGTGCTGCCGTGCTGCAGCACGGGGCGCACTACGGCATTGCGCTCGATGGTGACGGCGATCGGGTCATCATGGCTGCTGCTGACGGTACGCTGTACAACGGCGATCACCTGCTGTACGTCATCGCCCGCTATCGTCATCTGTCCGGCGAACTGACAGGTGGCGTGGCCGGTACATTGATGACCAACCTTGGTCTGCAGCATGCGCTTGAACGGCTCGAGATTCCGTTTGGGCGTGCCAAGGTGGGTGACCGCTACGTGCTGGAACTGCTGGCGGAAAAAGGCTGGCAGCTTGGTGGCGAAGCGTCGGGGCATCTGTTGTGTCTGGAAAAACATACCACCGGCGACGGAATCATCGCTGCGCTGCAGGTGCTGCGGGCGGTGCGTGAATCGGGCATGTCGCTGCAGCAGTACGTTGCCGATCTGCATATGTATCCGCAAACGATGATCAATGTACGCATGAAGGAGCGCATTGATCTGCAACATGAAGCGATTTGCGCGGCTGTGGCGGCTGCTGAGTCCGTGCTCGGTACGACCGGGCGTGTGGTGTTGCGCGCATCAGGTACCGAGCCGTTGATTCGTGTGATGGTCGAAAGTGCCGATGAGGCCGTGGCAAAACGCGAAGCAACGCGTATCGCTGACGCTGTTCGTGCCGTTGCATCCGCCCACCACCCGGCGTGACGGCTACTGCGCGAGGCCGGTGTGCGGGTTGTCAGCTTTCCGGTATGGCATGCCTGCCGGGAACGGGTACGCTGGTGGCCATCAGCCAAATTTCCCGGTGATGTAGTCTTCGGTTTCTTTTTTGGTTGGGTTGGTGAAGATGACATCGGTGCGACCATATTCCATCATTTCACCCAGATACATGTACGCCGTGTAGTCGGATACACGCGCCGCCTGCTGCATGCTGTGCGTTACGATGGCAATCGTGTAATCGGCCTTGAGTTCGTGTATCAGTTCTTCGATGCGTGCGGTCGAGATCGGATCGAGTGCGGAGGCTGGTTCGTCGAGCAGCAGTACTTCCGGCTTGACGGCAATGCCGCGCGCAATGCACAGGCGTTGCTGCTGACCTCCTGACAGGCTGTAGCCGCTCTGCCCCAGTTTATCCTTGACCTCATTCCACAAGGCCGCCTTGCGCAACGCCCATTCGACGCGGTCAGCAAGTTCGGAGCGCGATGGCGACTCATAGAGCTTGATGCCGAAGGCGATGTTGTCGAAAATCGACATGGGGAATGGCGTTGGCTTCTGGAATACCATACCGACGCGGGCGCGCAGTTTGTTCAGGTCGGTCTTCCTGTCGAGGATGTTGATGCCGTCGAGCAGGATTTCGCCCTCGGCCCGCTGGCCTGGATACAGGTCGTACATGCGGTTCAGTGTGCGCAGTAGTGTCGACTTGCCGCATCCGGACGGTCCGATGAAAGCCGTGACCTGATTGGCAATGATCTCAAGGTTGATGTCCTTGAGCGCATGCGCCTTGCCATAGTAGAAATTCAGTTTGCGCAGACTGACCTTGATGTTCGATTCCATGGGGCGCTCGATATTCCTAGTTTGCAGTAACTTCTTTTTTGAAGAGGAAGCGCGCGATGATGCTGAGTACCAGTACGGTGACCGTGATCAGCAGGGCGCCAGCCCAGGCAAGGTTGTGCCAGTCGTCATAGGGACTCATTGCCATCTGGAAGATGACGACCGGCAGGTTGGCCATGGGTGTATTCATGTTGGTGTTCATGAACTGGTTGTTGAGCGCAGTGAACAGCAGTGGTGCAGTTTCCCCGCTGATCCGTGCTATGGCAAGCAGCACGCCGGTGATCATGCCGGCTCGTGCCGCGCGCCAAATGACCAGCGTGACCACTTTCCAGCGCGGTGCGCCCAGTGCGGCGGCAGCCTCGCGCAGCGTGTTCGGGATCAGTCGCAGCATGTCTTCGGTGGTGCGCACGACTACGGGGATCACCAGTAGTGACAGGGCAAACGTGCCTGCCCAGCCGGAAAAGTGGTGCGTGGTCGTGACATACACTTCGTAGACGAACAGGCCGACGATGATCGACGGAGCCGATAGCAGGATGTCGTTGATGAAGCGGGTGACGGGCGCAAGCCACCCGCGCTGGCCGAATTCGGACAGGTAGGTGCCTGCCATGATACCGATGGGGGTGCCGACCATTGTTCCCATAAGCGACATGGCGACACTGCCGAAAATGGCATTGCTCAGTCCACCGTTACTGCCAGGTGGTGGAGTGATCTGCGTGAAGATGGATGGGTGGATTCCCTTGAGGCCGAAGTCGAGCAGCACCCACAGAATCCAGCCGAGCGCTGTCAGCCCGAGTACCATGGTGATCAGGGACAGGGTCAGATTGAAAGCGTTGAGCAAGCGGCGACGCTGATATTTAGGCAGCATGAGGGGGCCCTATGACTTCAGTCCTTCCTGCTTGCTCATGTGCATCAGCAGGAGTTTCGAAATGGACAGCACGACAAATGTGATGAAGAACAGGATCAGGCCGAGCTCGATCAGCGACGAGGTGTAGATTTCTGTGGTCGCTTCGGTAAATTCGTTGGCCAGTGCCGACGAGATGCTGTTGCCCGGATTGAGTAACGAAAAAGGCAGGCTGATCTGGTCCGAATTGCCGATGATGAAGGTGACCGCCATGGTCTCGCCCAGCGCGCGCCCAAGACCAAGCATGATGCTGCCGACCACGCCGATGCGGGCATAGGGCAGCACCACGAAACGCACGACTTCCCAGGTCGTTGCGCCAAGGCCGTAGGCCGATTCCTTGAGCATGGGGGGGACGATTTCGAACACGTCACGCATGACGGATGCTATGAACGGAATGACCATGATCGCCAGAATCAGACCGGCGGACAGGATGCCAATGCCCATTGGAGCGCCCTGGAACAGCGTGCCGATCAGCGGCAGGTTGCCGAGGGTGTTGATGATCCACGGTTCGATATGGTCACCGAAAAAAGGGGCGAAAACAAACAGTCCCCACA
>JAJXUP010000156.1 GCA_021782795.1 Pseudomonadota bacterium
ATCTTGCCGCAAACGCTCGCCGACAATGAACTGATCGGTGGGAACGGCCTGGTGGAGATGGGCACTTTTGTTGCAATCCTGGTTGGCACAATCTGCGGTGGGGTGCTGGTTGACCTGCCCGGAGACGGCGTCAGTCCGGTATCCATAATGGTGTTGGTGGTAGCGATATGTGGCTATCTCGCGAGCCGCGCCATACCCTTCACTCCGGCCGTGGCGCCCCAACTGCGCATCAACTGGAATCCCGTGAGCGAAACCTGGCGCAATCTGCGGTTTCTGCGCGGCAATCGTACGGTGTTTCTTGCGATTCTGGGAATCTCGTGGTTCTGGTTCTATGGGGCCGTTTACCTGGCACAGCTGCCGAATTATGCGCGCCTGACGCTCGGCGGCGGAGAGCACGTGGTCACCTTGCTGCTGACCATGTTCTCGCTGGGTGTCGGTGTCGGCTCGCTACTGTGCGAACGTCTGTCGGGACATAAGACGGAACTGGGTCTCGTGCCATTCGGTTCCATCGGACTGACGCTGTTCGGCGTCGATCTTTATTTCGCGCATCCGATTGCGCATGTGGCCGCACCGCTTGGCGCGGAAGCTTTTCTGTCTGTTGCTGGCAGCTGGCATGTGCTCGCGGATTTCGTTTTGATCGGGATGTTCGGTGGATTTTACACAGTACCGCTCTATGCCCTGATCCAGCAGCGCAGCGACCCGGCGCATCGCTCGCGCGTCATTGCCGGCAACAACATACTGAACGCGCTGCTTATGGTGCTGTCGGCGGTATTTGCCGTGCTGCTGCTCAAGGCTGGTTTGACGATAGCGCAATTACTGCTGGCCACGGCGATCCTGAACGCAGCAGTTGCGATCTGGATTTTTACGCTGGTTCCAGAATTTTTTATGCGATTCCTGGTGTGGTTGCTGATCCACACCGTTTATCGCGTACAAAAAGAGGGGCTGCAGCAGATTCCTGACGATGGGCCGGCGCTGCTGGTGTGCAATCATGTGAGCTACGTGGACGCTCTGGTTATTGCCGGCTGCATTCGGCGTCCGGTGCGATTCGTAATGGATTATCGCATTTTTCGGATTCCGGTCCTTCATTTCATTTTCCGCATCGCAGGGGTCATTCCCATCGCACCAGCGCGCGAAGATGCTGAGCTGTTGGCGCGTGCCTTTAGTCGAATAGACGCAATGCTGGAGGCTGGAGAGGTAGTCTGCATGTTTCCTGAAGGCGGCCTGACAGGAACCGGCGAGCTTGATCGCTTTCGCCCAGGTATCGAACAGGTACTCGCGCGCCATCCAGTTCCGGTGATACCCCTGGCGCTTCGCGGGTTGTGGGGCAGTATGTTCAGCCGCAAACCGAAACGTCTTTTAAATCTGGTGACGCGTGGCTTATGGCGCAGAATCTCGCTGGTTGCCGGCGCGCCAGTGCCGCCTGCTCAGGCAGATGCTGCATCGCTTCGAGAGCGCGTGTTGGCTCTGCGCGGTGACTGGCTGTAACCGGAGTCTGCCGATCTCAATACCCGCCGGTGGCTCCGAGCCGCCGGAATGTGGCATCACTCGATTGCGGCGGCCATAGCCTCTTCTTTGGTTGTGTGCTGCTTGGCACGTCCGATCATCAGTACCATGGGAAGCATGGCGATGAAGCTCCAGGAAATGAGCTTGAATGCGTCGAGAACTCCCAGCATCTGCGCCTGATTGGCGAGCGATTGCGCCAGTACGGCAATGGCCGTGGGATCAGCAAGGGTGACGTGCAGACCCTTGAGATAACTGTTTAGCGCGGGATTGTACAGGGAAATGTGTCCGCCCAGCTGGTTCCAGGTGACCTGCATGTAGCGCGTCATGACCGTTGTAGCGATCGAAATTCCCACGGAAGAGCCGACCGTGCGCATTAGACTGTAGACGCCGGCGGCTTCCGCCGACTGTTCTTTAGGCAGGGTGGAAAAAGCCACGGTTGAGAGCGGCACGAAAATCATCCCCAAACCGAATCCTTGCACAATCACCGGCCAGATCAGCCACCATTTGTCGATGTCCAGGCTGTACATCGTCATCGCATGCGAGCCGATAGCCGAAAGCACGATGCCAAAGGCAATGAGCGCGCGTGGTTGTATGCGGGTAATGAGTTTCCCCACCAGCATCATGCTGATCATGCTGGCGACGCCGCGCGGCGCCATGATGAGCCCAGTGGTGGATGTCGGATAGTTGAGCAGGGTCTCCAGCATCATCGGTTGCAGTACCATGGCGCCGTACATGCCGAGACCGAATACCGCGAGCAATAGACTTGCTGTGGCGAAATTCCTGTCATGGAAGATGCGCGGATCGAACATGGCTTTGTGCGGCCGGGTTAGACCGTGATACAGGAAGCCAAGAAGGCCGATGGCGCTAAGGACTGCCGCCAAGCGAATTGCCCATGAGCTGAACCAGTCGGCTTCGGTGCCGCGATCGAGTACGAATTGCAGCCCGCCGACGGCACATGACATCAGTACCATCCCGAGCCAGTCCATGCTGCGTTCACGCCGCGGCGTGTCGGGTACCATGCGCCATGCCAGGAAAAGAGACAGAATGCCGACTGGAAGGTTGATGTAGAAAGTCCAGCGCCAGTTGACCACCTCGGTGATATAACCGCCAAGCGTGGGCCCGAGAATGGGGCCGACCATGACGCCGATGCCCCAGATAGCCATGGCCCGACCGCGTTCCTCGGCAGGAAATGTCTGCACCATGATCGACTGCGACATTGGCACCAGGGCCGCGCCGAATACGCCTTGCGTCAGACGAAATAATACGATTTCGGCAAGGTTAGTGGACAGTCCGCAGAGCGCCGATGACACCACGAAGCCGAGGATGCTCAGCAGGAGAAAATTCTTTTGCCCCAGGCGATCAGCGAAGTAGCCAGTAAGCGGCATGCAGACGCCCGAAGCCACAAGATAGCTCGTAAGCACCCAGCTGATCTGGTCGGGGGTCGCGCCGAGCTGACCCTGCATATGGGGCAGGGCAACGTTGACGATGGTGGTGTCGAGCGCCTGCAGTACGGTGGCGGACATTACCGCCAGCGATATCAGGAAACGGTGACTCGTTCCGCCGTTGCCGCTTGCACCGGCAGGGTTGCTGGTCAACGGCGCGACTCCAGAATGGGAGCAGATTTTTGTGTGGTGGCTGCGGTATCGACGGTCACTTGGGCGCTTGTTCCCACGCGCAATGGATGCTTGGAATCGGGATCAAGCACGGTGACCCTCACTGGCACACGCTGTGTCACCTTTACCCAGTTGCCTGTGGCGTTTTCCGGAGGCAGTAGTGAGAAGGCGGTGCCGCTCGCTCCGCTTAAGTTTTCTACGCGACCGCGAAAGTGATGTCCTGGATACATGTCAACAGTGATGTCCGCCGGCTGACCCGGATGGATGCGCTCAAGCTCCGTTTCCTTGAAATTTGCGTCTACCCAGAACTGCTTGTCGCACACCAGGACAAACAGCGGCGTTCCGCTTTGCACAACGTCTCCAGGATGCAGCGTCAGCTGAGTAATATGACCGCTACACGCCGCCGAAACATGTGTGTGGCTGAGATCGAGCTTTGTCTGGTCCAGCGCCGCGGCTGCCTCGCGGATGCGCTCATTCTGCTCACCCGCGCCACCTAGTGTCATTTCCGCCTGATGTACTTTGGCGGCGGCAAGGTTGACCTGTGCCTTGGCGCTTTGCACTGCAGCGTTGGCGTTGTCATACGCCTGCTCGGATACAAAGCCCTTATCGCGGAGTTGGCGCGTGCGCTGAGCCGTGGCCTGTGTGTTCTGCAGTTGCACTTTGCGGTCGGCAACTTCCGCTTGCGCGGCTGCAACTGCGGCCGCATCGGCCGAGACCGATTGGCGTGCGAGCACGAGCCTTGCGTGCGCCTGGGTCATGGCAAGCTGGAATGCGGTCGGACTGATATCGAAGAGCGGATCGCCCTCATTCACCTCCTGCTGGTTGACCACATACACCCGCGTAATGGGTCCGGTAATCTGTGGCGCTACCTGCACGACGTGCGCGCTGACGTAAGCGTCTTCGGTGCTGGGATAGATTTCAGAATGGCGCCAGTAAAAAAACATTCCGACTGCCAGCGCGATTGTCGCCAATGCAACGAGCGGCCACTTCCATTGGATCAATTTGCGCATGGC
>JAJXUP010000029.1 GCA_021782795.1 Pseudomonadota bacterium
CATCATCATGGTCACCGCGCGTGGCAAGCTCGAGGATCGGCTCATCGGTTATGAAAACGGCGCAGACATCTATCTGACCAAGCCGACGTCAATGGAAGAGCTGTTGGCTGCAGTGCAGGCGCTGTCTCGGCGTATCCGGCGCAACCGCAGCGATGCGCCGTTCGTGTTCGATCTGGTGAGCCGGAAGCTGCGTGGCCCGGCCGCTACGGTCGTGCTGTCGGCCACCGAATCGGTGCTGCTGTCGGCATTCGCCCGTGCCTACGGCCACCAGCTCGAATACTGGCAACTGATGGAAGTGTCCGGAAAATCGGAGGACAGTTTCAGCAAAGGGGCGCTGGAAGTACAGATCGTGCGCTTGCGCAAAAAGCTGGTCGAAGCCGGCGCTGAACAGCAACCGGTCAAATCGGTGCGCGGTCACGGTTACCAGTTGTGCGTCAAGGTGCATGTGGCCTGAGCGATATACCCCGGACCTGCTGCGGAAGCGGCAAGGGCATCCCATGCGCGGCGGTCTGACCGCAGTCTGCAGACGGCCGTGACCGTGACCGGTACCGGCCGGAGCGTTTCTGTTCCGGCGTTGCATGGACGCTACCGGATGACGCCGGGCGACGCCCCGCAGTCGATGCCCGATGCGGCGGACAGCATGTGGCGAACTTGCGTGAGCGGGGCAGATTGCGTGACAATGCCCGCATTGGGGCAGAGTTGCCCGCGGTCTGAAGAGTGGAATACATGGCGTTCAATTTCGCCGACAAGCTGGTGGTGGCGATTTCTTCCCGGGCCTTGTTTGATCTCGACGCCAGTCATGCCATTTTCGAGCAGGACGGCGTGGAGGCTTATTGCCGCTATCAGATCGAGCATGAAGAAGACGTGCTGCAACCAGGTATCGCCTTTCCGCTGGTACGCAAGCTGCTGGCGCTCAACCAGGGGTTTCCCGAGGCGCCGCTGGTAGAGATCATTCTGTTGTCGCGCAACAGTGCCGATACCGGATTGCGTATCTTCAACTCGATTCGTCACCATCAGCTCGACATCACCCGTGCGGCGTTCACCCGCGGTGAGAGTACCCACCGTTACGTGGCGGCATTCGGCGCACACCTGTTTCTGTCGGCCAATCCTGACGACGTCAAGAGCGCGCTGGCAGCGGGTTATGCCGCGGCAACCATCCTGCCGTCCAATGCGGGGCAAAACGAGGGGTCTTCGCAGCTGCGCATCGCCTTTGACGGCGATGCCGTGCTGTTTGCCGACGATTCCGAGCGCATCTACCGCACAGGCGGCCTGGAGGCATTTGAGCGCAACGAACGCGATGCGGCGATGCAACCGCTGAGCGGTGGACCATTCAAGGGTTTCCTGTCCGCGCTGCACCGTATCCAGTCGATCTATCCCGAAGGCGCGGCGCCGATTCGTACCGCGCTGGTGACGGCGCGTTCTGCGCCGGCGCATGAACGGGTGATACGTACCATGCGCGCATGGAATATCCGCATCGACGAGGCGTTGTTTCTGGGCGGGCTGGACAAGGGCGAATTTCTCAAGGCCTTCGGTGCCGACATTTTTTTTGACGACCAAAAGGGTCACTGCGATTCGGCCAGCCGCCATGTGGCGACCGGACATGTGCCGCACGGCGTGGCCAACGAGTGATCCGTCAGGCGTTCTGGAAGCGCAGGCGGCGGAAGATGGCTGTCTTGACCACATCCAGGACCAGCAGCCAGACGATGATCGTTGCCAGCAGCTCGGCCACCCGCGCTGGCGCAATGGCCGTCATCAGGATGCCGTGCGTGGCGAGCAGGCTGACTAGCGCGATGTCGAGCAGTGAGGTGCGCAACAGCCATTTCCCTGGTCGCGATTGCCAGAACGGGCCGCGCACGCGTACCAGGTAAATGGTGCCCTGCCCGCTGAATACCAGCATCAGGAATATCAGTGTCTGCAACTGCGGTAGCGGCAGGTGCAGCACATTGCGCGCAAAAAAGAACACGCTGAATGACAGTACCAGCATGCCGCCCGCGAGCAGGCCGGCGATACCCATCAGTGCAGGCACATTCCAGCGTTCGGGCCGGTCGGATCCCTGGGCGCGGTCGCTGGCGATGGACATGGTGGCGAAGTCGTTGGTGAACAGCAGCAGCACGATCAGCATCGGTGTGATGACAAATGTGCCGGTCAGCATCAGTCCAACGCTGAGAAACAGGGCGATTTCCAGTGTCTTGATGATCTTGTTGAGCGTGTAGGTCAGCATGCGCTGGTAGATGCGCCGGCTGGTTTCCACGGCGTTGCAGACATCGGACAGGCCGGGGCTGGTGAGCACCAGGCTGGCTGCCGCTTTGGCGACGTCGGTGGCGGAGGCCACGGCGATGCCGACTTCTGCCTGTTTGAGCGCCGGGGCGTCGTTGACGCCGTCTCCGCTCATTCCGGTGATGTGGCCGTCGTGCTGCAGCGCATGCACCAGATGGAATTTGTCTTCCGGCAGCACACGGGCAAAGATGTCGTAATCGAGGGGGTGATTCATGCCGTCCTGGACGGTGTCGGCCGGGCAGACGCGCTCGCCCAGGCCAACCTGGCGTGCGATGGCGCGAGCCGTGGCTGCGCTGTCGCCACTGACCATGATCACGCGGACGCCGAGCTTGTCAAGTCGCGCGATCAGGGCGGCGGAATCCTCGCGCGGCGGGTCGCTCAGCCCGACCAGGCCGGCGAGCTGCAGCGCATCGCCTTCGCCGACTGCCACGGCGAGCACGCGCATGCCCTGTTCGCCCAGCCTGTCCACCATTGTCTGGACATCAGGTGCCCCGGGAACAAGCGCAGCGACGGCGTGCGGCGCGCCCTTGATG
The DNA here is from genome assembly GCA_021782795.1 of Pseudomonadota bacterium. Taxonomy (GTDB): domain Bacteria; phylum Pseudomonadota; class Gammaproteobacteria; order Burkholderiales; family Sulfuriferulaceae; genus Sulfuriferula. Next base: position 2,811 of record JAJXUP010000029.1, read on the forward strand.
ACGTGCATGTGTCGGGTACCGTCCATGAAACGGGCTTCGGACCGCTTGGTGTCCGGCGCAAACGGGATGAACTGCAGTCGCTCGGGCACGGGGACATCGGGTTGTGCTGCCCGGTCGGCAGTCAGGATGGCCAGATCGAGCGGGTCCTGGGTGGCCGGGTCGCTGGCGATGGCGGCCCAGCGCAGCAGGCTGACCGCGTCGGCGGGCGCGAACGGCAGTGTGGCCGCGACGCTGAGCTGGTTGCGCGTGATGGTGCCGGTCTTGTCGCTGGCCAGCACGTCCATGGCGGCAGCATCCTCAATGGCCGACAGACGCGTGACCAGCACACCGTGCGCGGCCAGTTCGAGCGCGCCGAGCGCCGTGGCCAGGGTGTAGGTTGCGGGCAGGGCGATCGGGATCGAGGCGATCAGCAGGATCAGTGAAAACGGCACGATTTCCGTCAGCGGCTTGCCTGTGCTCAGTCCATAGACAATCATGGCAGCGATGAGCATGGCGTCGAGCACAATCAGGTAACGCACGATGCTGAAAATCAGTTCTTCCAGGTGGCTGACCGGGCGGGCGGTATCGATCAGTCCGGCGGTCTTGCCAAACTGCGTCCGGGCACCGGTGGCGCTGACCGTGCCGCTGGCTTCACCGCGGCGGACGGTCGTGCCGGCAAACGCCTTGTCGGTGCCGTGCAGCGTGACCGGGAGTGATTCGCCGGTCAGCACAGACTGGTCGAGCAGGATTTCGCCATCGGCCAGTTGCAGGTCGGCCGGCACGATATCGCCCATGCGCAGGTGGATGGCGTCGCCGGGCACCAGCTGCGGTGCCGGGAGCGATTGCCAGGTGCCGTCGCGCAGTACGCGCGCGCGGATTTCCAGCTTCGACCTGAGCAGTTCGAGTGCGCGGTTGGCACGTTGTTCCTGGCTGAAACCAAGGATGGCGTTGAAGCCGAGCAGGACGGCCATGACGATCGCCTCGTCGGGCTTGCCGAGCACCAGTTGCAGCACGATGGCGGCTTCGAGCATCCACGGGACGGGAGACCAGAATTTGCGCAGCAGGATCAGCCAGGCCGGGTGTCGGTTCGCACCGACCTGGTTCGGTCCGTACTGGCGCAGCCGCCGAGCGGCTTCTTCGCTGCTCAGCCCCTGCAGGGAAGAATGAACGGGCATGGACATCCCCAGCTGGTTTTGGGCCCAGTCTAGCATGGACGGATTGACGTGCGGCTGACTGTATGCAATGCCCGGATCCGTTTCGTGTGGCCAGACGGCGAGCCGGGCGGATGCAACACCGGCGGCATCGGTGCCACAGTTTTGTCGGGAAATTGTTTTATACTGGAAAAGTCGCGGGTGCGGAAATGGATGATGGGGTTCAGACAAGGGATATTGCAGCGTTTCCTGTTTCGGTCACTGGTGGTCTGGCTGGCGGGGGTTCTGGTGGTCGGACTGGTGGCCTGGATGTCCTGGCAGGAGGCCACCCGGCAGGCCGAGAAGATCCGCGGCGTCAATGTGCAGCATTACTTTCGTGCCCGCATCGACCAGATCGGTAATGACTTCGGCCGCGACGCGACACGCAACGCCATGTATCTTGGCTCAAGGCTGGCTGCGGAGGGGGGGCTGCCCGTCGGCCAGGCCCTGCAGGCCTATTATGATGCGCTGGGTGGTGTGCTGCCATTTGGCATGGTGCGCCTGCTCGATGCGGGCGGTCGGATCGTTGCGCAATATGGCAGCCTGCCTGGTCATGCCGGCCTGCCGTTACCCGGCAGCGACTGGGTGTTCGATGCCGCCGACAACCGGCTGTACCGCGTCTATCGCCGGCCGGTTGTCGCTGGCACGGCGTCCGCCCGGGCCGTCATGGCGCTGTTTTACGTTGCGATGGATGGCATGCTGTTGTCCGGGGTGGCGTTTCCCGGCACGGAGGCTACGCTGTTGTGGCACGGACGCCCGGTGGCAGGGTCGCCTGGTGCCGGAGCGGTTGCGTCGCAGCAACAGGGGCGGCGGGCGGACGACATCGTCATGCGTTGGGATGCGCAATCTGCAGGATCACCGCAGCTGGTATTGCATTTGGGCACACGCATGCTGCCACTGCGCGAGCTGTTCCTCAAGGGGCTGGTTGCCGCCAGCGTGTTTTCCCTGTTTGCCTGGTTGTATCTGGGGCGCTGGGTAGGGGGCATGGCTGCGCAGATCCGGGCGCAAGGCAAGGCTACCGAGTGGTTCCAGCATGTCAGACGGGTAGATGCGCGCATCGAATCGATGCTCGGCAAGGCGGCACACTCGCACGATGAAATCGGCAAGGTGGCCTATTCGATGCTGCAGCTGATGCATGAGATCGAACATGACCAGCGGGAGCGCGACCGCCTGGTGCAACAGCTGGCGCTGGAGAAGGAACGCGCCGAGGTCACGCTGTCCAGCATCGGTGACGGAGTGATCGCAACCGATGCCCGGGGCGTCGTTACATTCCTCAACCGTACGGCGGAAACGCTGACCGGCTGGACGCTTGGCGAAGCAAAGGGACGCAAGCTGGAAGAAATTTTCCATATCGTCAGCGAGGTGACACGTCAGCGGGAGACCAACCCGTTGCGACGTGTGATCGAGGAACGGGTCGTGGTCGGCCTGGCCAACCATAATCTGCTGATCTCGCGCACGGGTATGGAATACATCATCGAGGATACGGCCGCGCCGATTCTGTCACCGACCGGAGTGCTGCTCGGGTGCGTGCTGGTGTTCTATGACAATTCCGAGCGACATCGCATGGAGCAGCATGCACACTGGCTCGCCGGTCACGACGTGCTGACCGGCCTGCCCAATCGCGCCCTGCTTGCAGACCGCATGAACCAGGCGATCGCCGTCGTGCGCCGCAATGAACGCAAACTGGCAGTGGGCTTCCTTGATCTGGACCATTTCAAGCAGATCAACGATGCCTACGGGCAGGAGATCGGCGACAACATCCTGATCGAGGTGGCGCGGCGGATCGAATCGTCGCTGCGGGTGGAGGACACGGTGGCACGCATCGGCGGCGACGAGTTCATCCTGCTGCTCAATTCGATTAATGGCGAGACCGAGGTGCGCCAGATCCTGGATCGGCTGCTGGAGAACCTGTCGCAGCCGATCGTGGTCGAGCGCCAGACGTTCGAGGTACCCGCCAGCATCGGTGTGGTGGTGGGCGGCGGCGCGCGCATTCCCGATGCCGACATCTTGCTGCGTCAGGCCGATCAGGCGATGTACCAGGCCAAGCAGTCCGGACGCAATTGCGTTCATTTTTTTGATTCCGAGAGCGATGCCGCCATCCAGAGCCGCTATCAGCTGTTCGAACGGATCCAGCAGGCCCTGCAGCATCGCGAGTTCCGTCTGCATTATCAGCCGAAGCTGAACATGCGGACCGGTGAGGTGATCGGGTTCGAGGCGCTGATCCGCTGGCAACATCCCGATCGCGGGCTGCTCGCGCCCGGTCAGTTCCTGCCCCAGGTCGAGCATACCGACCTGATCATCGAGATTGGCGAGTGGGTGCTCGACGAAGTGCTGTTGCAGATCCGCCGCTGGGAAGACAACGGGGTCGGGCAGCAGAAAGTCAGCATCAACATCAGCGGACGCCAGTTGATGCAGCCTGATTTTGCCGCGCGCATGAGCCGCATCATGGAACGGCATCCGGAGGTGCCGCATTCCTGCATCGAGTTTGAAATCCTGGAAACTGCCTCGATCGAGGATTTCGAGCACGTCGGCCAGCTCATCCACGAATTCAAACAGCGCGGCCTGCGGTTTTCCATCGACGATTTTGGCACCGGTTATTCCTCGCTCAGCTTTCTCAAGCATCTTCCGGTGGATACGCTCAAGATCGATCATGCCTTTGTGCGCGACATGCTGGATGACCCCAATGACCTGGCGCTGGTAGAGGCGACGATTTCGCTGGCGCGGGTGTTTCAGCGCGAAGTCATTGCCGAGGGAGTGGAATCGATCGAGCATGGTTATGTGCTGGTGAAGCTCGGGTGTGACCTGGCGCAAGGTTACGGCATCGCGCGGCCGATGCCGGGCGAGGTGGTACCCGGCTGGTTGCGGCACAACCGCGAATCGCTGGCATGGTCGCTGTGGCAGTTTCAGAACTGGGAAATGGTGGATTTTCCGCTGCTGGTCGCGCGGCACGATCACGTCGAATGGGTCGGCCACGTGCTGCGGATCATCCAGGGCGGCGAGTCGCGCAAGAGCGATGCGCTGTACTACGACCCTGCGCATTGCCGCTTTGGCAAGTGGTACCACGATCTTGGTCACAAACGTTACGGGCATCTGGATGTGTTTCGCGCCATCGAGCCGGTGCATGTCGAGGTGCACCGTGTCGGGATGGAGGTGCTGCAACTGCACGAAGCCGGGCGCGACGACGAGGCGCGCGTGCTGGGCGAGGAAATGCAACGGTTGCGCGACCGTATCGTTGAACTGCTCGGGGCGTTGCAGGCGCTTGCGACGCGCGCGGAAGACCCCGTGCAGGATACCCTGTTTCCCTGAAGAGACCCGCCATGAACGAGCCTTCCGATTCCGACAGACCGGCCAGTGTGGTGCACTGGCTGGCCTGGCCCGACCCGCACGCACCGGAGGCGCGCTCGCCACTCTACGGGCATGCGATTGCAGCCGGCTTCCCGTCCCCGGCAGATGATTATGTGGAAACCTGGCTCGACCTGAACCAGTTGCTGGTGCGTAACCGGCCGGCGACGTTCTTTCTGCGCGTGCAGGGCGATTCGATGATTGCCGCCGGGATCCACGACGGCGACATCCTTGTGGTGGACCGTTCCGTCGAGCCGGTGCACCGTTCGGTGGTGGTGGCCGTGGTCGACAGCGAGTTGACCGTCAAGCGGCTGATTCGTGAGCATGGCCGCATCGAGCTGCATGCGGAAAACCCGCGCTATGCGCCGATCCGTTTGCGCGAAGGGCAGGAACTGGTGATCTGGGGGGTGGTTGTCCATGCCATCCACAACGTGGAATGAGGGGTGCCTTGAAAAAACGGTTTCACCAGCCAATTGCTGCGCTGCTCTGTGCCCGACCACTTGCCTGCCCATCTGGTGGGGGTCGTATCCTGCGCGCGATGCGCCTTGATCTTGTCTGGTTTGCGATGGTTTCTCGAGGCGTCATGAGGTGGCGTGGATGAGCGCAACGATTGCCCTGGTGGACGTGAACAATTTCTACGTCAGCGCCGAACGGCTGTTCGATCCGAGACTGGATGGGCGGCCAGTGGTGGTGCTGTCCAACAACGATGGCTGTGTGGTTGCACGCAGTCAGGAAGCCAAAGCGCTGGGTATTCCCATGGGCGAGCCCTGGTTCCGCCTGCGCGCGCTGGCGCACAGGCACGGCGTGGTGGCGCGTTCATCGAATTACGCACTGTATGCCGACTTGTCCAATCGGGTGATGGAGGTGTTGGCGCAGTTTGCTCCGGTGCAGGATATCTACAGCATTGATGAATGCTTTCTCGATCTGACCGGCCTCGGAGAGGCGCCGGCCGAGACCGGGCGGCGCATCCGTCAGCGTATTGCCCGCTGGCTCGGATTGCCGGTCAGCGTAGGGATCGCTTCGAGCATGACGTTGGCCAAGCTGGCTGCGCATGTCGCCAAGCGGCAGCCGGGCCGCGAGGGCGTGTGTGACTTCGGCGCCATGGCACAGGCTGAATGGCAGGCCTTGCTCCAGGGCATCGACGCGGACGAGGTGTGGGGCGTGGGTCCCCGGCTGGCTGCGGGTCTGCGTGAACGGGGCGTGCATACCGTGTGGCAACTGCGCGCCATGCGTACGGAGGGGATGCGGCAGGGTTCCGGCGTGGCACTGGAGCGTATCGTCCGCGAATTGCGTGGTGAAGCCTGTTTTTGCCTGACCGATGTCGTGGCGCCCCGGCAGCAGATCATCAGCTCGCGTTCTTTCGGTCGAGAGGTCACCGGACTTGACGAACTGGAACAGGCCATCAGCAGTTACATGGCGCGCGCCGCGCACAAGCTGCGCAGCCAGGGATCGGTGGCATCGACGGTGCAGGTATTCCTGCGCACCGATCCGCATCGCGTCCGGGCACCGCAACACGCGCCTTCCATGCGTATCGGACTGCTGCGCCCGAGTGCGGACACCCTGTTGCTGGTCCGGACAGCGCTGGCTGGGGTGCGCCAGCTCTGGCGCGCCGGTTTCGCTTACCGCAAGGCGGGCGTGGTCTTGTCCGATTTGCAGCCGGCCGGGCAGACGCAGGCCGACCTGTTTGCCGATACCGGGCGCGAGGCATCGCGTGCGCAACTGATGCAGACGCTCGACCGGATCAACGCGCGCATGGGCAGCGGTACACTCCGGTTGGCCAGTGAAGGCATCGATCCTGCCTGGCGCATGCGCCGCGGCAATGTCAGTCCGGCCTATACCACGCGTTGGGAGGAGCTGGCGCGGGTGCGTTAGGGACGCGGTGATTAAATCCGCATGATCGCGACACCGGTCTGACGGGACGGGTGGCAAGGCGTGATTCGCAGTCAATGGCTGATCCCCCCGACAAGAAGCACAACGCAGCAAACCGCCCGCCAGACCACGTCCCGTGCGGGTTGCGATCAAATCGTGCGCTCGTTTTGCCGTGTTCCCGGGTGTCGTAGTCCTGGCCACGATCTGCGTCATTCGGCTCACGATCATCACGATTTCACCCACAACGCGACCCGTGGAGAATCAATCACCGCGTCCTTGAGCAAGGCTATCCGGTGCGGGTTCCGGATGTGTCTGACGCGGCACATGCGCGAAGCGGAAGAACAGGGGGTGAAAACCGGCTCTGTTTTGCCGATGGATTGTATGCATTGCGCGCGATACTGTCTTCAGCCGCGCGGCTGACGCACTGTCGTTCGCGCACCGGGGCCGGCACACCGTCCGTCCGCATGGCGGAGCGGCAGGCGCAGGCTGTTGCAGGGCATTGCCGAATGGAGGGAAAGAAATGAGCACAGTCAGTGGCATGTCGGGGGTGTCGAATCTGTCGGCATGGTTTTCGAACAGCACGGGCGTACAGAAGACCGGCGGCAGCGATCGTGATGGGGATCGGGGTGCCGGTGTCTCGGCAGCCAGTGGGGCGGCAGGCGGGTTCCTGCAGGCACTGCAGCAGGCCATGGCGCAAAGCGGTCTTAACCTGAACAGCATTGCGGCTGCCGGCAATGCTGCCAGCGGCGCGTCGTCCGCAACCCAGTCGCCGCAGGCGGCCATGCAGTCATTCATGCAAAGCCTGGTTGCTGCCATGCAGCAGGCGGCTTCGGGCGTATCGGGAGGGCAGGCATCTGGTGTTGCCGCAGCCGGTGCCCATCACGCCGGACACCACGGCAATTTTGCAGCCGACCTGCAACAACTGCTCCAGCAATTGTCCGGCAGCAGTGCGGCAGGCAACAATACCGCTTCGGCCAGCGCGTCGATGGGCGCGGTGGGCAACCTGCAGAACAGTTTCCAGAATCTGGTGGCGGCGCTGGGCAGCACGACTGCACCGGGCATGACGGGCAGTGCGGCTGCGGCCGGCACCCCCAGCCTGCAATCCTTCCTGCAGAACCTGATGCAGGATCTCGGCTCGAGCCAGGCGTCCGGGGCAATGGTGAATACGGCGGTCTGACAGCTGTACGCCGTCCATGCGGCGTACTTATTCTGGTTGCGCATGTTTTGCCGTGGTTGGTGTAGAATGCGGCTGTTTCCTGTCAGACATCACACCGCCGCCAACTCATGCGCATCCTGTTAAGCAACGATGACGGATATTTCGCTCCGGGGCTGGCCGCGTTGGCGAATGCACTGTCGGCCATTGCCACGGTCGTGGTGGTCGCGCCGGAGCGCGACCGCAGCGGCGCGAGCAATTCTCTGACGCTGGACCGCCCGCTTACCCTGCGCGAAGCGCATAACGGATACTTCTATGTCAACGGCACGCCGACCGACTGCGTGCATCTGGCCGTGACCGGCATGCTCGACGCGTTGCCGGACATGGTCATCTCCGGAATCAATCATGGCGCCAACATGGGTGACGACACCGTGTATTCCGGTACCGTTGCCGCGGCCACCGAAGGGTTCCTGCTCGGTGTGCCGTCCATTGCCGTGTCGCTGGCGGGTGGCGGGCGCGAACATTTCGATACCGCGGCGCAAGTGACGCTGGAGCTGGTACAGCGTTTGCTGCGCGCCCCGTTGCAGTCGCCGATGCTGCTCAATGTCAACGTGCCTGACCTGCCGATGGCCGAGCTGCGCGGCATGCGACATACCCGTCTTGGACGGCGCCACAAGGCTGAACCGGTGATTCGCACGCTCAACCCCCGCGGACAAACGGTGTACTGGGTGGGTGCGGCCGGTCCGGCGCAGGACGCCTCGGAAGGCACGGATTTTCACGCCATTGCCAACGGGCTGGTCTCGGTCACGCCGTTGCAGATCGATCTGACCTGGTATGAGCGGCTCGATGAGCTGGGCGGGTGGCTTGCACGATGAATTCCATCCGGCACAGCGGCATCGGCATGACTTCCGAGCGCACGCGGGCGCGCATGGTCGAACGGCTGCGCGAGCAGGGTATTCGCGACATGGCCGTGCTTGCGGCCATGGCACAGGTGCCGCGACATCTGTTCGTCAGCGAGGCGCTGGCGATTCGCGCCTACGAGGACACCGCGCTGCCCATTGGCCTGGGACAGACCATTTCCCAGCCGTATAGCGTGGCCCGCATGCTCGAAGTGCTGCGCGATGGCCGGGAGATGCAGCGCGTGCTCGAGGTGGGCAGTGGCTGTGGTTATCAGGCGGCAGTACTTTCCAGAATCGCCCGGGAAGTTTATTCTGTCGAGCGCATCAGCACCCTGCTTGGACAGGCCCGGCGCACGATACGCGAACTGAGGTTGTCCAACATCAAGCTCAAACACGGTGATGGCAATGCTGGTCTGGCCGAATTCGCCCCGTTCGACGGTATCGTGCTCGCAGCCGCCGCTGCCGTGCCGCCGTCGGCGTTGCTGGCGCAGCTGGCGGATGGTGGACGCATGGTGCTGCCGCGCGGGGTCGGGGAAAACCAGTTCATGGTGCTGATCGAACGGCAAGGCGACAGCTACCAGGAACAGGTGCTTGAGATGGTGCATTTTGTGCCTTTGCTGCCAGGAGTGGCGTAATGGAACAACGTATCGAGCGGTGGTCTTTTCTGACCGGCTGTGGGCTGCTGCTGGCGCTGGCCGGGTGCAGTACGGCGAACAACCGTGCGCCGATTACCGACCTGTCGAGCCCGCTGGCGCGACGGGCGCCGGTGACGGCCATGGCTGCGCCTGCAGCGCCGGTTGCGGTAGCCGGCGGTCCGGCCTACGTCGTGCGCAAGGGCGATACCTTGTACAGCATTGCGCTCGACCATGGACTCGATTACCGCGAGCTGGCGCAGTGGAACGGTGTGGAAGACAGCAACCGGATTCATGTGGGTCAGACGTTGCGGCTGGCCGCACCCGGGGCGCAGGCGGTGCAGGGGGGCGGCGGTGCTGCCGGGGCTGACGCGGCGCAGACGGTGCCGCTGCATGCACAGCCACTCGCGGTCCAGGCGGTGCCAGTGGTGGTTACGGTTGATCAGCCGCAGGCCGTGGAGCTGCCTTATTCGCCGGCGGCGTTGCGGCAGGCGGAGCAGTCCGGCAATGCGCCGGTACCTGCTCCGGTGCCGGCAGTTGCGCCGGCAACGACAACTGCGTCTGCGGCGCCGGCGGCCGTTGCCGCAGCGACCGAGCCGGCCGGCATGCCCAAATGGATCTGGCCGGCAGACGGCAAGGTTGTGGCCGGATTTGGCGATGCGGGCGGTGACAAGGGCATCGATATTGCTGGTGCCGCCGGGCAACCAGTCGTGGCTGCGGCAGACGGCAAAGTGGTGTACAGCGGATCCGGGTTGCACGGTTATGGCAATCTGGTGATCATCAAGCACAATGCCGAATTCCTTACCGCATACGCCCACAACCAGCAGATTCTGGTCAAGGAAGGCCAGACAGTGACTCAGGGGCAGAAGATTGCCGAAATGGGTGACAGCGATGCCAGCCGGGTCGAACTGCATTTCGAGATCCGCCAGATGGGCAAGCCCGTCGATCCGACCAAGTATTTGCCCGAGAGGCGGTGAGTGCCATGGACGATGACGTCGAAAATCCGTATGGTGACGCCACCGCTGGTGGTGAAACTACGGAAGACACGATACGCGCCAGTGATGTCGACGATGACGGGGCGGCCGATGCCGTGCCCGATGACGTTCAACTGGACGTCACCCAGATCTACCTGCGCGAGATCGGCTATAGCCCGTTGTTGAGCGCGGCCGAGGAACACGATCTGGCGGTGCAGGTGGTGGCGGGTGATTTTGCTGCGCGGCAGAAAATGATCGCGAGCAACCTGAGGCTGGTGGTCAATGTGGCCAAACATTACAGTCACCGTGGCCTGCCGTTGCTGGATCTGGTGGAAGAGGGCAATCTGGGGCTGATTCATGCATTGGAAAAATTCGATCCGGCCCGGGGATTTCGTTTTTCAACCTATGCCATCTGGTGGATTCGTCAATACATCGAGCGCGCGCTGATGGAACAGTCGCGCACGGTGCGGCTGCCAGTGCACGTGATCAAGGTGATTCACGTGATCCTGCGCGCACGGCAGCACCTCATGACCCACGGGTTTACCGAGCCTGCCGATGCCGATATTGCCGACCTGGTCGGACTACCGGTGGAAGAAGTGAGGCAGATGCTTCGCCTCAACGATCGGGCGCTGTCTCTCGACACGCCACTCGATAGCGATGCCGATGTGACCATGGTGGACGTGCTGGCCGATGAGCAGGGCGAATGGCCCGATCATTTCCTTCAGCGCATGCAGACCAACGCGTTTATCGACCAGTGGCTCGCTCAACTCACATCGCGCCAGCGGTGGGTGATCGAGCGTCGTTTCGGGCTTAACGACAGGGATGTGCAGACCCTCGAACAACTGGCGCTGGACATGGCGATCAGCCGCGAGCGTGTGCGCCAGATCCAGACTGAAGCCCTGCAACTGCTGCGCAAGATGCTGTGGCGGCAGGGCATGATGAAAGACGCCCTGCTTTAGAGCAGACCATTGAAAAAGTACTGCGGCACCCGTCTGCGGCGTTGCTGCGATACTCACTCCCACGCCTATCGATTTGATAGGTCTCGTCGTTGCGTTTTTCGCGCCTTGCATCCGGGCGTCCTCGCTACCTTTTTCAACGGCCTGTTAGACACGCGGTGATTTCGGGGGCCGTTGATCCCTTTTCATGCAACGGGGACACCGGTGGCAGTCTGGTATCGTGGTCCCGATCAGCCTCCACACTGCGCAAGCCACACGCACCGATCGGTGATGCGGTTCGTGGCGGAATCCGTCCACGGCGTCCCGTGCTGCTGAAAACCAGGGCGTGACTGGCAACGGTTCAGCGCCACAGCAGGGCGATTGCCACGCGACGGCCTTCTGCGGCGAGGATGTTGTAGGTGCGGCAGGCTGCGCGCGTGTCCATGACTTCCAGGCCGATTCCGGCATCGATCAGGGGTGCGGTCAGGCGCGGATGCGGAAAGCGCTGCTGCGTTCCGGTGCCAAGCAGCGCCACTTCCGGATGCAAGTCTCGCAGGATGGCGAAATGGGCAGGCGACAACTGTTCGTAGCCTGCGTCGCACCAGTCGCGCAGGATGTCTTCGGGAGTAACGACCAGGCTTGTCTCGTCATGACGTTGCTGGTTGACGAATACGTGGCCGTCGCCATAACCGGTAAACAGGTTCAGGCCTTCTGCCTGATTCAGGTGAAATTTCACGATGGTATCCAATTGCGGCGCAGGTGCACAGTCGAGTAAGATTATACCTTTTGCAGACGCGTTCTCCCAACTGGGGAGATGGTCGGGATGGGTGTGTGGTGACGGAAGCAAAACCGGTGACGCGAAAGGTCGGGAAATCGAGCAAGCTCGACAACGTCTGCTATGACATACGTGGTCCGGTGCTGGCGCGTGCGCGACAGATGGAAGATGAAGGCCAGCGCATCATCAAGCTCAATATCGGCAATCCGGCGCCGTTCGGGTTTACCGCGCCGGACGAGATCGTGCGTGATGTGATCGTCAATCTGCCGGAATCGTCCGGCTACAGTGATTCGCGTGGTCTGTTCGCCGCACGCAAGGCGATCATGCACTACACTCAGAGCAAGGGGATCGTCGGCGTGCAGGTCGACGACATCATCATCGGCAACGGCGTGTCTGAACTGATCGTGCTGGCGATGCAGGCGCTGCTCGACAACGGCGATGAAGTGCTGGTGCCTGCGCCGGATTATCCATTATGGACGGCAGCGGTGACGCTGGCCGGTGGTACGCCCAGGCATTACCTGTGTGACGAGAATGCGAACTGGATGCCTGACCTGGCCGATATGCGCGCCAGGGTGACGCCGAATACCCGTGCCATCGTGGTGATCAATCCGAACAACCCGACCGGTGCGCTGTATGGTCGGGAGGTGCTCGAAGGTATCCTGCAGATTGCCCGCGAGTACCAGTTGATCGTGTTTGCCGACGAAATTTACGACAAGGTGCTCTACGACGGCAACACGCACACCTCGATCGCCTCGCTGGCGCAGGATGTGCTGTGCATCACCATGAACGGACTATCGAAGAACTACCGCGCCTGTGGCTACCGTGCCGGCTGGCTGGCCATTTCCGGCGACAAGCGTCATGCGCAGGATTATATCGAGGGCATCAACATGCTGGCTTCGATGCGTCTGTGCGCTAACGTGCCGGGACAGTACGCCATCCAGACCGCACTGGGTGGCTACCAGAGCATTACCGAACTGGTGGCGCCTCGCGGACGACTGACGCGGCAGCGCGACCTCGCCTGGGAATTGCTGACCGCCATTCCCGGAGTGACCTGCGTGAAGCCGCAGGCGGCGCTGTACATGTTCCCGCGGCTGGATCCGAAGTTGTATCCGATCGAGGACGATCAGCGCTTCATCCTGCAACTGCTCGAAGAAGAGCGTGTGCTGGTGGTGCAGGGCAGCGGCTTCAACTGGCCGTGGCCGGACCATTTCCGCGTGGTAATATTGCCGCACGAGGACGAACTGCGCGAGGCCATCGGTCGCATCGCGCGCTTCCTGGAACGTTATCGCAATTCACATGGCGCCTGAGCGCCATGTCAGGGTGGAATCACATACAATGAAACCGATACAAGTGGGCCTGCTGGGGCTGGGCACGGTAGGTGGAGGCACGCTGACCGTGCTGCGGCGCAATGCTGCCGAAATCAAGCGACGTGCCGGATGTGAAATCCGCGTCGTCATGGCGGCGGTGCGTGACCTGCAACGCGCGCAGGCGCATGCTGGCGACGACATGCAGCTGACCGATGATCCGTTTGCGGTGGTCAACCACCCGGACATCGACATCGTGGTCGAGGCCATGGGCGGTGAATCGCCCGCACGTGCGCTGATCCTGGAGGCCATCGCCAACGGCAAGCACGTGGTCACGGCCAACAAGGCGCTGATCGCCCGCCACGGTACGGAAATTTTTGCAGCCGCGCAGCAGCGCGGCGTCATGGTGGCATTCGAGGCTGCCGTTGGCGGCGGCATTCCGATCATCAAGGCGATTCGGGAGGGATTGACCGCCAACCGCATCGAATGGATCGCTGGCATCATCAATGGCACGACCAACTTCATCCTTACACGCATGCGTGACGAAGGATCCAGTTTCGCCGATGCGTTGAAGCTGGCCCAGGAACTGGGTTATGCCGAGGCGGACCCGAGCTTCGACGTGGAAGGCGTGGACGCGGCACACAAACTGACCATTCTCTCGGCCATTGCTTTCGGCATTCCCATGCAGTTCGATCATGCGCATATCGAAGGGATCACCCGCCTCACACAGGATGATGTGCGTTACGCCGGCCGGCTTGGCTACCGGGTCAAACTGCTCGGCATCACCCGGCGCACCGCCGGCGGCATCGAACTGCGCGTGCATCCGGCACTGATTCCGGAACGGCGGCTGATCGCCAATGTCGACGGGTCGATGAATGCCATTCTCGTCAAGGGCGACGCGGTCGGCGTGACCCTGCACTACGGTGCCGGTGCGGGCGCCGAACCGACGGCCTCGTCGGTAGTGGCCGATCTGGTCGATGTCGCCCGGATGATGACATCCGACCCGCACAGTCGCGTGCCGCACCTGGCGTTCCAGCCGGAAACCCTGTCGAGCGAGCCCATCCTGCCCATGGGCGAAGTGCGCACTTGCTATTACCTGCGGATGCGAGCGCGCGACGAGGCCGGCGTACTGGCCGATGTCACGCGCATTCTTGCGGATCTGGGTATTTCGATCGAAGCCATGATCCAGCAGGAGCCGGCGTCGGGCGATCCGCTGGTGGATATCGTCATGTTGACGCACCAGTGCAGCGAAAAGCACATCGATGCCGCCATCGATCGCATGGAGGCGCTGCCGTCGCTGACGGGTGGCGTGATGCGTATCCGTCTCGAACATCTGGCTGGCTGATCGGCGGGAGACAGATGATGGCCATGCAATATGTGAGCACTCGCGGACATTCTCCGGCGCGGACGTTCAGTCAGATACTGCTGGACGGGCTGGCGCCTGATGGAGGCTTGTACCTTCCCGAACGCTACCCGCATTTCGAAGCCGCTGACCTTGCCGCGATGCGCGGCATGGATTATCGCCAGCTGGCATTTGCCGTGTTGTCGCGCTTTGCCGACGATATCCCTGCACAGGCGCTGCGCGAGCTGATTGACCGCACCTATCGTGCCGACGCGTTCGCCTACACGCGTGCGGGTGACGATGCGCGCGAGATCACACCGCTGCACGAACTCTCGCCGGAACTGCATCTGCTCGGTCTGTCCAATGGACCGACGCTGGCGTTCAAGGACATGGCCATGCAGCTGCTCGGCAACCTGTTCGAGTATGTGCTGGAACGCACCGGTCGTACGCTCAATATCGTGGGTGCAACATCGGGGGACACGGGCTCAGCGGCAGAATACGCCATGCGCGGAAAGCGCGGCATCCGCGTGTTCATGTTGTCACCGGCCGGCAAGATGAGCCGCTTTCAGCGCGCACAGATGTATTCGCTGCAGGACGGCAATATTTTCAATATTGCCGTGGAAGGCGTGTTCGATGATTGCCAGGACATGGTCAAGGCGTTGTCCGCTGATGCCGGATTCAAGCAGCAGTACCACATCGGTGCGGTCAATTCCATCAACTGGGGGCGCATTGCCGCGCAGGTGATCTACTATTTCAAGGCGTATTTTTCCGCCACGCACGACGAGCGGCAACAGGTGAGCTTTGCGGTGCCATCAGGCAATTTCGGCAATGTTTGCGCCGGGCATATTGCCCGCATGATGGGGTTGCCGATTCGCCGTCTCGTGGTTGCCACCAATGAAAACGACGTGCTCGACGAATTTTTCTCCACCGGGGTGTACCGGCCGCGGCCGGCTGCGCAAACGCGGGAGACCAGCAGTCCGTCGATGGACATATCCAAGGCTTCAAACTTCGAGCGTTTTGCGGCCGACCTGCTTGGCCGCGACAGCGAACGGCTGCGTGCGCTGTGGCAACAGATCGAACAGGGTGGCGCGGCCGATTTCCGTTCTGGCGGGGTGTTTGACCGTGTGGCGGATTATGGCCTGGTGTCGGGCTCGAACACGCACGCGGGGCGCATTGCGACGATTCGCACCACCTGGGAAAAATACCGCATCATGATCGATCCGCACACGGCGGATGGCCTGGCAGTCGGGTTGGGGTACACTGAACCGGGTATCCCCATGATCGTGCTCGAAACCGCACAACCGGCCAAGTTTGATGACACGCTGCGCGAGGCGCTTGGGCAGATGCCGCCGCGTCCGCAGGCGCTGGAGGGGATCGAGGCGTTGCCGCAGCGCTACGCGACGCTGCCCGCCGATGCTGGCCAGCTCAAGAATTATATTCAAACACATGTGGACTGAACCATGAAACTGATCGCTTCCCTGACGAGTCCGTATGCCCGCAAAGTCCGGGTCGTGCTGGCGGAAAAACACATCGATTTCGAATTCCAGCTCGAAATTCCGTGGGAGGCCGATTCGCACGTTCCCGACTTCAATCCGCTGGGCAAGATCCCGGTACTGCTGCTTGACGACGGCACGCCGGTCTACGACTCGCGGGTCATCGTCGAATATCTCGATCAGGCTTCGCCGGTACACAACGTGTTGCCCAAGGACGTGCGCGGCCGGTTGCTTGTCAAGCGCTGGGAAGCGCTGGGCGATGGCATCTGCGATGCAGCGGCCACGATCTATCTGGAACAGAAGCGGCCGGGCGGGCAGCAAAGCCCGGAATGGCTGTTGCGCCAGGAACAGAAGATTTTCCGCGGTCTGGCCGCTGCCGCCAGGGACCTGGGCGATCATCCCTGGTGTATGGGCGACAGCTATACCCTGGCTGACATTTCCCTGGGCTGCGCGCTGGGCTATCTTGATCTGCGTTTTTCGCATATCCGCTGGCGCGACTCTTACCCCAACCTGGCCGCACTTGCGGCGCGACTGGGCGAGCGGCCCGCCTTCGCCAGCACGGTCCCACCCGCAGCCTAGACCGCGGGTCGGGCGGTTTTGGCTGGCCCGGCGGGACGATGCCCGGCGCTGGGGACCCGACCTGCCCGCTGGCGTCAGGCAGGTCTGTGGCTCGGGTCGGCGTCAGGGCTCGTAGCCGTCCTGGATGTGTTCGATGCGATCGAGGGTGCTGGCGATCCCGTCGCTTCGCA
>JAJXUP010000030.1 GCA_021782795.1 Pseudomonadota bacterium
CACTGCGGTGAGGTGTGAGCGGCGATTCGAACCCTGTCAGCAGCGCCAGCGGGCCATTGGCGGCAAGCCGCACCTGTGACTGCGGCGCGGGATCAGGGCGGGCGCCGAGTTCGAACCAGTCGTAGGCGTCATTGGGTTCCTGGCGGGGCTGGCTGATGCGCCGTGCGGATGTGGACAGGTTGGCGGGAAGATGGCTGTTCCAGCGCGCCAGCAGCCCGTCGTGCAGCGATGACCCGATGACGATCAGATCGGCATCGGCCAGCGCCAGTGTGTCATCCGGGCCGGTCAGTCTGAAGCGGGTGGCGGGGTAACCGGTCGAGGCCGACAGGTGGGCGAGCAGGTCGAGCATGGCCTCGATGTGCGCTGCTGCCGGATGTGTCGGCAGCACGATGATGGTCTGCGACAGATCGGCATAGCGG
Organism: Pseudomonadota bacterium; assembly: GCA_021782795.1. Classification (GTDB taxonomy): domain Bacteria; phylum Pseudomonadota; class Gammaproteobacteria; order Burkholderiales; family Sulfuriferulaceae; genus Sulfuriferula. Next base: position 420 of record JAJXUP010000030.1, read on the forward strand.
GTGAATGGAAAGCCGAGGCTGGCGAAATAGTTCAGGTTGGGCAGCTCGGTATAGTGCAGGAAGCCGGTGAAATCGATGGTCGAATCGGCATCGACTGCAGAACGTGTGCCACCCGGCTGAGTGTCTTCACACAGTCCCCTGCGATGGTAGGAAAACGCGAACTGCAGCCGGTTTTTCGTGCCGAGTTTGTAGGCCGGCAGAAACAGCGAGCGGCCATCGTCGAACAGTCCGTGATCGTTGAGGGCCAGCCGTACCGGATGCTGCACTCTGCCGTCGGATGACTTGAGGTTGAACGCCTGGACGAACTGGTCGTTGGCGCTGATGGTAAGACGCGATTCGTCATCGTGGCCAACCGGGGTGAAGCGGAACCTGAGGTTGAGCGGAATACCCCGGCTGTGCCATGCAAACAGGTCTGGTGGCATGCGCAATGGAACGTTCACTGGCGCGGGTTGCAGGCCGCTGCGTTCCAGATCCTGCGGCGAATCGACCAGTTCACCGAATTTCATCGGTCGATCCATACGTACCCAGCGTGGAGCATCATACGCGACACGTGGGCCGGTATCCGTCACGGAGGTGATGCTGGCCCGGGTGCCGGACAGTGCGGCGTGACCAAGCGCCAGCGCCAGCGCTGCCGTTGTCAGCTCCTGGCCATTGCGCCCCAGCACCAGCAGCAGCGGGGAATAGCCATCGGCTGGATTGATCATTTCCGCCAGCATCGGGCCGTCGATGCGTAGCGTCGGGTCGAGCCAGGCAGGGCGGGTGGCCTGAGTGGCGAACACGATGGCGTGGCCGGGTTGCGGCAGGCCGCCGACATGGACAGGAAAGCGCGCACCACGCCAGTCGGCGAGCATGCCGAACCAGGACGCGACAATGCCGGCTGCCCGCAGCGTATCCTGGTCCGGCGTGGCGGCAAAAGTGACGGGCAGCACCAGGCGACCGGCGTTGCCACGGTTGAAGAAGGGCTCCGGCAACAGACCGAGATCGGGGCGGAGGGGCAGGCTGCGCAGTTGCAGTTCAAGTTCGCTGTTGCCATCGATGGCAGCCCACAGGCTGGAGCTTTGCGGATCTTCGCAATCGCTGGCGATGTGGCCGACGAACTCGAATGCCAGGCGGTTGAATTCCACGAGCAGGCGCGGATCGACGGTGATGTCGCTGGACAGCAGTTGTCCGGCGCCCTGACGGGTTACCGGTAGCACGCCGATCAGTTCATCGTTGAGCAGGACCTTGATGTGTGACCGTTCCGGAACGAGTGATGGCGAATAGCTGTAGCGCAGGTGCAGCGTAGCCTGACTGACCATTTGGTCGTTGCTCAGGCCGAAATGCACTTCGACCACGCCGTCGGTCCCGCGCAGTGACAACCGCCCTGGCTGGCCGGTGATCTGCTGTAATGGCAGGCGTACCATTTGCATGCCTTGTTCGGACTGCACGGGCGGTGCCATCGGGGTATCCGGCGCGACGACGGGGAGTGCGGCCAGTGCACAGGCAGGCAGCCAGATCAGCAGCAGAAGCAGGTTACGCGATAGAAGTTTCATGGTCGGTATTCAACGGTGGAAGAGGCTGGCGTGGCAGCCACCAGGAAATGCGCTGCAGGCTGCCGGCGTGGCGGATGCCCAGCGAATCGAAACGGGACAGCAGGTGAATGCCGAGCCGGCGGTAGCCCGACACCCCGGAGGACACAAAGCCAAACAGGTTGAACAGCGGCCGGTCAGCGGGACGACCTCGCGTCCAGTCGATCCATGCATCGGCACGACTGAAGGTGCACTGCACCAGCGCACTTTCCTGCTGCGTGCCGGTCAGTTGCCAGTGCAGGCGCAACCGGGTGGCGCTGGTAGCGATGACACGGGCAGGGAACACATATTCCTCGGTACCGCGCCAGAGCGAGACGGCGACAGTGTCCCCGGTACGGATGGCTGTTCCGGTTGCGGGCAGCAGTGCGGCCCCCCCCATGGACACGTCTTCCGTGGTGCAGCGCACGAGCCGGCCGTCCGGCAGGTGCAGGATGGCCGGCAGTTCCATGCGTACCCGGTGCGAGATGCGCAGTTGCCGTGCCTCCGAGGCGACGAAAATGGCGCCGCCAAGGATCAGCAGGTTGTAGAACGTCCAGCCCATATTGAGCCAGACGGTGGCGATTTCTTCCGGCGGTCCGAACACGCTGCGCGCTATGCCTGCCGCCAGTCCGATGCCGTTGAGCGCGATCAGGCTGAGAAATGGGGTGGAGATGGTCAGGTCGAAAAACTCGTGTTCGACCAGTCCGCCCTTGGCGGTGACGTTGAACGCACTGCCGCGCGGGTTGAACAGGGCGGCGGCCGTAGGTCGCACGATGTACCACGACAGCACGGTTTCGTACAGTTCACCCCAGAACGAATAGCGGTACCTGCCCTGGATGTGCGAGTTGGTCATCGAGCCAACCCCCATGTGCAACAGGGCATAGGCCAGTACCATGACCGGCGGGGCATAAATGATGTAGGAGTGAAACAGCAGGAAGGCAAGCGGTGACGTGAGGAAAACCAGCCGCGGGATGCCGCCGAAAAAGTGCATCATGGCATTGCCATAACAGATGCGCTGGCCCCAGCTCAGTCCTTTGCCGAAAAACGGGTTGTCGAAGCGGAAAATCTGCGCCATGCCGCGTGACCAGCGGATGCGCTGGCCAATATGGGCCGACAGGGTTTCGGTGGCCAGCCCGGCAGCCTGCGGAATCTTGATGTAGGCGGAACGATAGCCTGCACGGTGCAGCCTGAGCGCCGTGTGGGCATCTTCGGTGACGGTTTCCACAGCAACACCGCCAACTTCCAGCAGGGGCTCGCGGCGCAGCACGGCACATGACCCGCAGAAGAAGGCCGCATTCCAGAAATCGTTGCCATCCTGGATCAGTCCGTAGAACAGCTCGCCCTCGTTGGGCACTACGCGGAAGGTGCCCAGATTGCGCTCGAATGGGTCGGCAGAATAAAAATGGTGCGGCGTTTGTACCAGCGCAAGCTTGCGGTCGCGCAGGAACCAGCCCATGCTGGTCTGCAGGAAAGAGCGTGTCGGGATGTGGTCGCAGTCGAAAATGGCGACGAATTCGCCGTGTGAATGCGCCAGTGCGTGGTTGAGGTTTCCGGCCTTGGCATGACGGTTGTCCGGCCGGGTCAGGTAATGTACGCCGACCGATCCGGCGAACAGACGGTATTCCTCGCGACGGCCATCATCGAGCACATAGATGTTCAGCCGGTCGGCCGGGTAGTCGATTTCCCTGGCCGCGAGGATGGTTTTTCTTACCAGATCCAGCGGTTCATTGTAGGTGGGGATGAAAATATCCACGGCAGGCCACAGCGACGTGTCCTGCGGCAATGAGACGGCCGGGCGCTGCAGTGGCCAGGCGGTCTGTACGTAACCGAACACCAGGATGAGCCAGGTATGGAGCTCGGCGCCGAGCAGCAGCAGTCCCCACAACCAGTCGAGTGGCTGGTCCCAGTTCAGCGTGGTGCTGAAACGCCACCACAGGTAACGTGAGGAGACTACGATGGACAGCGAAATCAGCAGCAGTGTGGCCAGCGGTCCCTGAATGGACTGGATGACGAATACCAGTGCAAAAATCAGTGTGGCAAACACCAGTTGCGACACGGTGTCGAGCGGAGTGGTCACGCACAGCAGCGCGAGCACGCCCGCGATGCCCCAGACGAGATAGCGCACCGGTGCCCGTTGCCACAGCGACAGGTCGGCAAACCGGGTGATCCAGGTGGATGCCCGGTTGCCATATTGCGCCATTGCGGCCTGCGCTGGTCCGTGCGCCAGTGCGGGCAGCGCCAGTCGTGGGCGCAGCCAGGCGGGCCAGCGTGCCGGATCGTACCAGCGGGAGCCGCGCCGTAGTACCGGTGCGGGACGGGCAGGTCGCACAAGTGCCAGCCACAGCAGTTGCAACGGAATACGCAGAAGATCGCCAGGATGCGGCTGGTCGAAGCGAATGTGGGGAAAGTGGCGCGCAAGCCAGTGGCGCCAGGGTGGTGTACCGTTCGGCTGGCGCAGCAACAGCGAAGCGATGCCCATGCGCCAGCCGTGCGCGGTGTCGATACCGTAGCGGGTGAGCAGCCAGCGCAGACGGGTGCGCCAGTCTACGGGTGCGGCGCTCATGCCGTGGCGCTCTGCGGTGCGGCTGTCAGCCAGAATGCCAGTCGTGTCAGGTCGCTGGCGGCCTGGCTGGACGGTGCATAGTCGAACACGGTCTGTTTGCTGGCCAGCGCCTCGCGCAGCGATTCATCGCGATGCACGACCACCGGCGCCAGCGCATTGCCCAGTTGCGCGCGCAACAGGTAGCGCACGTCGTGGTCCAGATCACGCGATGCATCGTAGCCGTTGAGCACGAATCGCAGTGATGCGTTGGTATCCGGGCGCAGGCTGTCGGCAATCCGTCCCGCATTGGAACTGGACATGGCGTCAGGTGCGAGCACGGCGACGCGGATGGTCGAGGCGGCAACGATCTGGGCGCGCAGCGGGGTGAACGGAAAGGGTACGTCGTTGATGATCCAGGCATCGTCAGGGATGTCGAGTGTGGCCAGACAGTCGCTGAACCAGCGTGCGGCACGTGGCGGATCGAACAGCGCTTCGAACTGCTGGCGGGCGCTGTCGTGTTCCAGCGTGCCATAAGGCATGAAGTCGATGCCGTCCGGGCTGCGCCACGCGGCTTCGTTCCAGGGCTTGCCTGCCAGCAGTTGCGGTGCCAGACCGTCCGTGACGTTCCAGTCCATGCCGAAGTGCAGCCGCAGGGTGTTGAAGGGGGAAAAATCGAACGCCAGCGTGCGATGGCCCTGCTGACCGATGCTGACTGCCAGGTGAGCGGCCAGCATCGTGGCGCCGGCGCCACCGCTGGCACCGGTGATGCTGATCACGTTCATTGCTGCCGCTCCACCGAACCGGCCGCGTGAATTTCGCGCAACAGCGGCCAGCGCAAAAAACCTCGGGCGGCAGCTTCCTGGGCCCGGATTTCCTGGTAGACGATCTCGCGGCCGCCTGATCTGGCGAGCAGGTGAACGACATCGGTTGGAGGTACTGGCTCTGTCACTGGTTTGTGTTCCGGTCAAAACCCGGTCGGCCAGCCGGATGGGCTCCGTGCACCGGGCGGAGTCGCTAACTCACTGTTGTCAAAGCATGGTCACTCTGCTGCAACCGGTGCGCCAGGGCGTGTTCCAGGCTGCCCGGCAATGGATTGAAGATTCGACCATCTGCTTTCTTTACTAACAATCATGCATGGGTCGCTGGCGTGCTGTCAAGATAGAATCGCGTATTTTCGTAAGTTAATGTAGGAAGTTTATGGATTATGTGGTGAGAATACGGCAGTGCCAGTATTGGATGCAGTGTGTGCCAGCAACGCAAGCAACGTGAGGCTGTCCTGATAATAGTCCCTGCCTTCAATGACCTGGGTAATCGGCAGGGCGCGTGCCAGTTGCAGAATGGCGAGCTGACCGCCGCCGGCCGAGTAGGGCGCGGCCTGATTGTTGCGCAGATCGAAATAGGCGGGCAACACCGGATAATGGTCAGCATAGCGAAGAAAACGGTGCACAACCGGATGATCGGCATGGCCCGACCAGATGAGCCAAAGCGGGATGCGGATGGCATCGTAGCCGAAGCGGGCGTCGAATGCAGCCGCCGGTTGCACCGGATCATCGAGTTGCAGCCAGTCAGGTGGCAGTCGCCAGTCGCCGAAATAACTGTAATCGAGCAGGCGCAAGCCGGTATTGGCGAGATGGTTCCACGGTGCATCCGGCAACAGTCGGGAAAAAAGTGGCAAGGCCGGCAGGAGCCAGTAAGACAGGTTGACGACCGGGGCATGACCGGGCCGGGTGAAGCCTTGTCGACCGGGCAGCAGGATCGTGCCGTGCGGGTCGGGACGGATCAGGTGCCGGGTTACCGCGCGCAGGGTGTTGCGTGCCTCTTCGGTGCATGAGTCGTCGGCAAAGTTCGTGCCGCCCAGCGTCAGCGCCCAGGCGATATAGAGATCGCCATCCGCTGCGTCATTGCTGTCGGCAATGCCCTGCGCGCTCCACAGCCAACTGAACAGGTCGTCGGTGCGGCGCAGGCGGGTGGTGAAGCGGCGTGCCGCCATGAACGTGTTGCGGTCGCGCATTGCCGCGGCGAACAGCATGAGCAAACCCTGACCTTCACTGTGTGAACGGTTGTGCAAATGTTCGTCGAACACCTGGCCGTTGCGTGTATGCAGAGAGACAAATGCGTGGTAGCTGGCGGTCAGTGTACTCGGGGCCGGTGACCTTAGGGCAGCAGCGGCGCTGCGGGATGCACGCAGAGCGAGCGGCGCCGTGAGACTGTGCCGGAGAAACTGGCGTCGGTTCATGTGCACAGGGGGCGGCACCCGTCAGGCCGGAGTGCGCGGGCGGAACCGCGGCCAGTCGAAATGTGGCCCGGGATCGGTTTTTCGTCCGGGTGCGATTTCGCTGTGGCCAGCCAGTGCGACGTTCGGCCAGCGCTCGCGAATGGCGGCCAACAGTCTTTCCAGTTTGCGATACTGGCGCTCGTCGAACGGCTGATCGTCGCAGCCTTCGAGTTCGATGCCGATGGAAAAGTCATTGCAGCGCTGCCAGCCGCACCATGAGGATGGGCCGCAATGCCAGGCGCGCAGCGAGCACGGGACGAATTGCACGGTTTCACCATCGCGGCGGATGAGGAAGTGCGCCGAGACACGCAATCCTTCCAGTGCGGCGTAATCTTTCCGCAGCGAGGTGTCGAGCGTACCGAGGAACAGCCGTTCAGCATCTGCGCTGCCAAAGGTGCCGGCTGGCAGTGATATGTTGTGAATGACCACAAGCCGGATGTCATCCGGCAGGGGGCGCGCATCGCAGTGTGGTGAAGCCGCAAGACGGCAGTCGCTTGCCACGCCTTGTGCGTCGAGGTGCATGGACGCTCAGCCGAGTGCGGCCAGTACCCGCTGCGCGGCGCCGGGCTGATGGCTCAGCCATTCCTGAGCGCGGCGCGTCAGCGCGCTGGTGGCGTCCGGCGTGTCGATGAGCTGGCGCATGTGGGCGAACACAGCCTCCTCGTCATTGCCGGCAAGGACCATGCCTGCTTCGAGTGCTGCGGCCAGCAATGGCTGGCCGCGGCCGGCCGGGCCGACCAGGATCGGCCGCCCATGCTGCATGGGTGTGATCAGGTCAGGCTGGGTCTGGGCATTGGCATGCAGCGTGCCGCCGGCCACCACGAAATCGGCGCAGGCGTACAGGTCGGCAAGCGGTTGGGCATCTTCTACGTAATACACACGTGTCTTGATCGGCACGTACGAGGTCGACAAACGCCGGTGGCGGATGGTTTGCAGGCGGTATCTGAGCGAGTCGCGGTATACCGGTTCGCAGCGTACCGGGTCGCGTGGCGCCAGCAGCATCATCCCCATTTTGTAACGGATGGCCCGGTTGAACAGCTGGAAGGCGATTGCTTCCTCGTCTTCACCCGTGCCGGCGAAATAACCCAGCCAGCGATTACCTTCGCGCTGTTCCTTGAAGCGCTGGCAGATGCCGGTGTTGACACTGAGCGCAGGCAACTGGGAAACCGCCGCTAGCGGGTCGCCCGTGACCGCCGCAGACGGCAGTTGCGGTAACGGATGCGAGACGGTGACGGCCTTGAAGCCCGCCTTGCCGATCGCCTCGTCGCGTGCGTTGATCCAGAATACCGGGCAGCCGGCCGCCTGTGCGGTCTCGATGTGGCGTTCGTCCAGGCCGAGCACGATCAACCGCTGTGGTTGCAGCTTGCGTAGCCGGACGCCAATGTCTTCTGTTTGGCCGGACAACGTCAGTGACGGATAGCCGTACGCGACGCTGCCGCCGCCGTCCAGTACGGCCAGTGACAGGTTGCCAAAGCGTTGATGTAACTGTTGCAGGAAAGCGGAAGCGCGTTCAAGCGTGTTGGCTTGCGCAATGACGATCGAGCTGCCAGCCATGCCGGCAGGCGCGCGATTGGAGCGGAACAGATCCAGCCAGCCCATGGTGTGGTCCTTGATGCGATGGGTTCAAGCCGGCAAGCATACCGGAAATCATGCGTGGAAAAAACCGGCCCGTGATGATCGGGCCGGTGTCGAGGGGGGATCAGAAATCGTTTTCGACCTTGAGGGCATTGAGCAGCATGTCGGCGGCCAGCATGTTGGCCGCATGGTTCAGACCGTCGAGAATGTCGGCATCACTCCAGCCGGCCTTGCGCAGTGCGTCGATGTCCGTTGCGGTGACCGAATTCGAGTCGCGTGCAGCCTTGAGGGTAAACAGCAGCATGGCCACATCCTTGGGTGGCAGCGGTGCGCTGGCCGGGTCGCGCTTGGCCGCCTGCACCTGTTCGATACTGAAACCCGCATGGTTGATGAGCAGGCTTTCATTGAAGCCCACGCAATATTCACAGTGCCCCTGTTGCGACACCAGCATGCGCATCATGGCGAGCAGAGCAAAATTCAGCGTCGGGTGTTGCATGTAATAGCCGATTGACTGCCAATGCTCGGCCAGCAGCGCGGGGCTTGCGCTGTAGATCTGCAGTGCATTCGGAGGCGCGCCAAAGGCGGCGCTGACCTGATCGTAGACTTCCTTGACTTTTCCTTGCGCGTCTTGCGGGGAAACGGTTTGAATCAAAGGCATGGCACTCTCCTCAGGTTGGATACCGACCATTCGGTATCCAGTGGCAGCAAAACGGTGCTGCGTCCGTGTAGCAAACGGTTCAGGCCCTGTGCGCGTCGGGCATGAGACCGACGATATAGTGGCGCAGTTGACCGACGCATACCTTGAAGGCGGCGGTGGACTGCATGCTCTTGGCGACGCCGGTGCAACCTTCCCAGGCCGAAAGTACGAACAGCGCGGCGGCCTCTGCATCGACGTCTGCGCGTACCGTGCCCTGCTGCTGGCCGGCTTCGAACGCCTGACGCAGCACAGTGCGCCATTCGGCGAGTATCCGGTTGAGATGTGCGCGGAAGGTTTCGTCCAGCGGGCTCATTTCCTGCATCAGGTTGTTGAGCGGGCAGCCTAGCAGCAGGCGGTCGGCCTCGAGTACGTCGGGCAGGTGCAGCAGAACCTCGAGCAGCGCCTGGACCGGATTGGCGCTGCTGCGGATCGGTTCGAGTACCAGGCGGTCGATTGTACCGGCGATGACTTCATCGATTACCGCCAGTCCAAGTGCATGCTTGGTGGGAAAATGGTGGTACAACGCGCCCTTGGTCAGTCCGGTCGAATCGAGGATGTCGGCCACGCTTGCTCCCTGGAATCCGTTGCGGTGAATTTCGCAGAATGCAGACTGCAGCAGTCGCTCGCGTGTCTGGTCGGTGGCGCGTATCAATGTCTCGGTGTTCATGCCTGTATTACATACCGACCGGTATGTATTTGTCAAGCGCCGCCGGCAAATCCGTTCTGACGCCAGGCTTCGTAGACCACGATGGCGACGCTGTTGGACAGGTTGAGGCTGCGGCACTCCGGCCGCATTGGCAGACGGATGCGCAGGTCAGGGGCGAACTGTTCAAGAATGTCTGCGGGCAGACCTCTGGTTTCGGCGCCGAACACGAACACGTCGCCGGGCTGGAAACGGGCCTGTGCAAACGGGGTGTCGGCTTTGCTGCTCAGCGCGAACATGCGCCCTCCCTGCAAATGCTGCAGACAGGCAGACCAGTCGGTATGGGTTTGGACACGGACGTATTCGTGGTAATCTAGCCCAGCGCGCCGCAGTTGGCGGTCGTCCATGCTGAAGCCGAGCGGTTCGATCAGGTGCAGGCAGCAGCCCGCGTTGGCGCACAGACGAATGACATTACCGGTGTTCGGAGGAATCTCCGGCTGGTACAGAACGATATGAAACATAGGCGGGATACTGCGACTGAGATCACGGATTCTGCCAGATTATAACCAGGAAAATCGCATGGTTCCTCATTTGACTACTGCGCTTACAGGTCCGTTGCTTGATCTGGAACGCCACGTGCTGGCCGCCACGCCGGCGATCGAGCGCTGGTTTCGCAGCCAGTGGCATGAACATGAAGCCCCGTTCTACACTTCGGTGGACTTGCGCAACAGCGGATTCAAGCTCGCGCCGGTGGATACCAACCTGTTCCCGGGTGGCTTCAATAACCTGAATATGGATTTTGTTCCGCTCGCGGTGCAGGCTGCCATGAGCGCCGTGGAAAAAATCTGCCCGGATACGCAGCGGCTGTTGCTGATACCAGAAAACCATACCCGCAATATCTTCTACCTGCAAAATGTGGCGCGGCTGGCGGCCATCCTGCGCCAGACCGGGCTTGAGGTGCGCATCGGCAGCCTGATTCCCGATCTCGAACAGCCGCTGCCGATCGACCTGGGCGATGGCGAAACGCTGCTGCTCGAACCGGTGATCCGCCGAGGCGCGCGCATCGGCCTGGATGGTTATGATCCCTGTGCGGTACTGCTCAATAACGACCTGTCCGCCGGGGTGCCGGAGATTCTGCGCGACCTGGAGCAGCGCGTGTTGCCGCCGTTGCGCGCCGGCTGGCATGCGCGGAGAAAGTCGCATCATTTCGCCGCCTATGAGCGGGTGGCGGCGGATTTTTCCCGATTGGTCGACATCGATCCCTGGCTGATCAATCCCTATTTTTCGGTGTGTGAAAAAATTGATTTTCAGGCGCGTCAAGGGCAGGAATGTCTGGAAGAGCAGGTGGCAGACCTGTTGCGGCGCATCGGGGAAAAATATCGCGAAAACCGCATCGACGCGCAACCGTTCGTTATCGTCAAGGCGGATGCCGGCACCTATGGCATGGGCATCATGACGGTCAAGGACGCCACCGAGGTGCGCGAGCTCAATCGCAAGCAACGCAACAAGATGGCGGTGGGCAAGGAAGGCATGCAGGTCAGTGAGGTGATGATACAGGAGGGCGTGTACACCTTCGAGAGCATCAACGAAGCGGTGGCCGAGCCGGTGGTGTACATGATTGATCATTTCGTGGTGGGCGGTTTCTACCGTGTGCATACCGGGCGGGGGGTGGACGAAAACCTCAATGCGCCGGGCATGCATTTCGTGCCGCTGGCGTTCGAGACACCGTGCTGCATGCCGGATCGTCAGGCCAACCCGGATTCCACACCCAACCGCTTCTATACCTATGGCGTGGTTGCCCGTCTGGCAATGCTGGCGGCATCGCTGGAACTCGAAGCCGATGCCGGAGGGACGGCATGAACCTGCTGCTGTTGCTCGATCCGCTGAACACGCTCAAGCCTTACAAGGACAGCAGTGTGGCGATCATGCGCGCGGCGGCGCGGCGGCAACATGCGGTGCATGCCGCCGGCCCCGGCGATCTGCTATGGCGCGACGGCGCAGTGTGGGCGCGGACACAAGTGCTGCGCGTCTCCGACGAGGACGCGCACTGGTACGATGCGGCCGAGCCGAAGCTGCAGCCGCTGGCCGGTTTTGATGCTGTGCTCATGCGCAAGGATCCGCCGTTCGACAGCGAATACCTGTATGCCACACAACTGTTGTCGCTGGCACAGGCGCAGGGGGCGAAGGTGTTCAATGCGCCGGATGCGTTGCGCGACTTCAACGAGAAACTGGCGATCCTGCGTTTTCCGCAATGGATTGCGCCCACGCTCGTGAGCCGCAGCATGAATGAGCTGAAAGCTTTCGCCAGCCAGTATGGCGACGTGATTTTCAAGCCGCTGGACGGAATGGGTGGCATGGAAGTGTTTCGCGTGCGCGAAGACGGACTCAACCTGAATGCAATTCTGGAAACGCTGACCCGCCAGGAAAGTCGCACCATCATGGCTCAGCGCTATTTGCCGCAGATACGTGATGGTGACAAGCGTGTGCTGCTGATCGATGGCGAGGTCGTGCCCTGGGCACTGGCGCGGATGCCAGCCGAGGGCGAGACGCGCGCCAATCTTGCTGCCGGCGGACGCGGCGTGGCGCAACCACTCGATGAGCGCGAGCGCGAGATTGCCGAAGGTCTGGCGCCGCAGTTGCGTGCGGCAGGACTGTTGCTGGTGGGGCTGGACATGATCGGTGGCTGGCTGACGGAAATCAACGTCACCAGCCCGACCGGCCTGGTGGAAATATTTGCCCAGAGCGGTTGCGATGCCGCCGCGATGGTGGTCGATGCACTGGAACGTCGATGTGCCTGATCAGGGTGCTGTGGCTGCTGGGCTGTCTGTGGTTGCTGACGGGCTGTACGCAGCGCGAGCCGTTGTACAGCCAGGAAAGCTATGTGTTCGGCACGCGCGTCGAAGTGGTGATTTATGGTGCGCCGCAAGCCCGGGCGCACGCTGCGGCGACTGCAGTGCTGGCCATCTTTGATCGCCTGCACCATCGGTTGCATGCCTGGGAGCCAGGCGAACTCGACCAGCTCAACGCGGCGTTCGCCGCCGGGCGTACGGTGCCGGTGGCGCCTGACCTGGCGGCCATCCTGCGAGACGCCACCGCTGATTCACAGCGTTCGGGTGAGGTGTTCAACCCGGCGATCGGCAACCTGATCCGGCTATGGGGGTTCGAATCCGATCATTTCGAGGCGCGCCTGCCGGATCCGGCTGCCATTCGCGCGCTGGTCGCGCGGCAACCGCGCATGAGCGACATTGTCATCCGTAATGGACAGGCATACAGTACCAATCCGTGGGTACGCGTCGACCTCGGCGGTTATGCCAAAGGTTATGCGCTGGATGTGGCGGCGGCGGAGCTGCGGCGGCGTGGCATCCGCAATGCGCTGGTCAACATCGGTGGCAACATCATGGTACTGGGACGGCATGGTGACCGGCCGTGGCGAGTGGGCATTCAGGACCCGCGCAAGCCGGAGGCGATCGCCAGTGTGGTGCTGCACGATGGCGAGGCCATCGGTACCTCCGGTGATTATCAGCGCTTTTTCGAGGTGGGTGGGAAACGGTATTGTCATATCATCGATCCGCGCGACGGTTGGCCGGCGCAAGGGGTGCGTTCGGTGACAGTGCTGATTCCACCGGGGCCACAGGCCGGGGTATTGTCGGATGTGGACAGCAAACCGTTGTTCATTGCCGGGGTGCCAGGATGGCTTGCAGCGGCGGCACGAATGGGCGTGCAGCAGGCCATGCTGATTGACGCGCAAGGCAAGGTCTATCTGACGCCGGCCATGCGTCGACGTGTGCAATGGAATACCAGTCAGGGATGATGGGCAGATGATCGGAATATTGATCGTGGCGCATGGCACCTTGGGCGAAAGCCTGATCCAGTGCGCTACGCATGTACTGGGGCGGCGCCCCGAAAAAATGGCTGCACTCGACGTGACAGCACAAACCCAGTTGACCATGCTGGAATGCGGACGCGAGTGGATCGCCCGGCTCGACCAGGGCAACGGCGTTCTGCTGTTGTCGGACATCTATGGCGCCACGCCGTGCAACACCATGTGCCGGTTGCTGGCGCCGGGCCGGGTGGAGGGCATCGCGGGCATCAACCTGCCGATGCTCATGCGCGCCATCACCTACCGCACCCTGCCGCTGGCAGAAGTGGTGGACAAGGCGGTCTCGGGGGGACGTGAAGGCGTGTTGTATATCAATCCGGAGTTATGCGATGCAACAGCAGGATGTTGAAATCATCAACCGGCTCGGCCTGCACGCCCGTGCCTCGGCAAAGTTGACACAGCTGGCCAGCCAGTTCAGCAGCGATGTGTGGATCACGCGCAACCAGCGTCGCGTCAATGCCAAGAGCATCATGGGCGTGATGATGCTGGCAGCGGCCAAGGGGTCGGTGATTCATGTTGAAGTGGACGGCCCCGATGAAACGCAGGCAATGCAAGCCTTGCTGGCACTGATTTCCGACCGCTTCGGGGAAAGTGAATGAGCTTTACGCTGCATGGTGTCGGCGTCTCGCCCGGAATCGCCATCGGCGTTGCCCGGCTGGCTTCGCACACGCGTATCGAAGTGGCGCACTATGTGCTGTCGAGCCAGTTTCTCGACAAGGAGATTGCACGTTTCGACGATGCAATCGCTGCGGTGCGCAATGAAATGGAACAGTTGCGCGGCCAGATTCCGTCCAACGCGCCTGCCGAGTTGCCGGCATTTCTCGACATGCATCAGATGATCCTCAACGATTCGATGCTGTCAGAGGTGCCGAAACAGCTGATCCGCAGCCAGCAGTGCAATGCCGAATGGGCGCTGACGCAACAGATGGAACACCTGTTGGCACAGTTTGATGCCATCGATGACGCCTATTTGCGAGAACGCAAGGCTGACGTGGTGCAGGTGGTTGAGCGCGTCCTCAAGGTGCTGCTCGGTCATCCGGATAACCTGCCGTCAACCGAAAGCAACCTTGCCGATTGCATCCTCGTGGCGCACGACCTGTCTCCGGCTGACATGATCGGTTTCAAGCACCAGCGTTTTGCTGCGTTCATCACCGATGTGGGTGGCGCTACCTCGCATACCGCCATCCTGGCGCGCAGCCTGAATATTTCTTCGGTCATGGCGCTGCACAATGCGCACGGGCTGATTCGCGACAACGAGATCATCATCGTCGACGGGGAGCAGGGCGTGGTCATCGTCGACCCGGATGACGCCGAGCTTGAAGAATACCAGTTGCGCCAGACGCAGTGGGTGATCGAACATCAGAAGCTCAAGCGCCTGAGCGGCAGCCGTTCGGCCACACTCGATGGTCTGGACATCGAATTGCATGCCAACATCGAACTGCCGCGCGACGTGGCGGCGGCCAAGGAGGCCGGAGCGAGCGGTATCGGCCTGTTCCGCAGCGAATTTCTGTTCATGAACCGAAGTGGCTGGCCGGACGAGGAGGAACAGTTCGAGGCGTATCGCGAGGTAGCGCAGGCCATGGGCGACATGCCGGTCACCATCCGCACGCTCGACGTTGGCGCAGACAAGCCGCTGGGCGGGTTGACCGAGGTCACGCTCAATCCGGCGTTGGGCAAGCGTGCGATTCGCCTGTGTCTGTCCGAAAGTGCCATGTTTCATACCCAGCTGCGCGCGATCCTGCGTGCGTCGCATTACGGCCGCATCAAGATCATGATCCCGATGCTGTGCAACCTGCAGGAACTGCGTCTGACCCATGCGGCCATTGCGCGCGCCAAGGCCAGCCTTGTCGAGGAAAACCTGCCATTCGACCCGGGCATCGAGGTCGGCGGCATGATCGAGGTACCTGCTGCGGCGCTGATGGCGCAATCGTTTGCCGAACGGCTGGATTTTCTTTCCATCGGCACCAATGACCTGATCCAGTATACCCTCGCCATCGATCGCGCCGACGATGGCGTGGCCTATCTCTACGACCCCATGCACCCGGCCGTGCTGCAATTGCTGTCCGTCACCCTGCGTGCCGGCGAAAAGGCCGGCAAGCCGGTATCGGTGTGCGGTGAGATGGCGGGCGACCCGCGGCTGACCCGGCTGCTGCTCGGGTTGGGCTTGCGGCGTTTTTCCATGCAGTCGGCCAGCCTGCTCAGCGTCAAGCAGCAGATCCTCAAGTCAGACATGCAAAAGATCGTCCTGCTGGTGCAGAAAATCCTGCGTACCACCGACGAGGACAAGCTTGAGACGCTGATCGCCAGGCTGAATCAGTAGATCGTATCCAGCGTCAGTCGGTGGATCATGCCTTCTTCGTCGGCTGGCACGATGAGCACCGGTTTCGATGTCGTCTGCCCGATGTGGGTACGCTGTTCCCGGTTGGCCAGGTCGTCGAGGCGCAACCCGAGCAGGTCGAGGCCGTCACAGATGGACTGGCGCACCGGTGCTGCGTGTTCGCCAATGCCGCCAGTGAACACCAGTGCGTCGATACCACCGGCCTTGCAGGCCAGCGCGCCGATGGCGCCGCGTACCTGGCGACTGAAGTAGTCGACGGCAAAACGGGCAGCGGGCGTGGCGCTGGCAAGCAGTTCCGACATTTCGTTGCTTTCGTGGTTTGACAGGGCCAGCAATCCCATTTCGTGATAGACCAGGTGCGACAGCGCCTCGGTGTCGAGTTGCGCTGCGAGCGCGAGCATGACGCCGGGATCGAGGTCGCCACTGCGCGTGCCCATCGGGATGCCCCCGGCCGGAGTGTAGCCCATGGTGGTGTCCACTGACTGGAGGTCGTCGAGCAGACACAGGCTGGCGCCATTGCCCAGGTGAGCCACCACGATTTTTCCCCGTGCGGCATCACCGAGCAACGCCGGCAGTTGGCTGGCCACATGGCGGTAGTTGATGCCATGAAATCCGTAGCGGCGCAGGCCGAAACGCTCGGGCAGCGGTAACCGCCAGGCGAGTTCCGGCAGGGTGGCGTGAAAAGCCGTGTCGAAACAGGCGACTTGCGGCACATCGAAGCGTTCGCGGCACAGGTCGATGCCGAGCAGGTTACCGGGCAGGTGTAATGGGGCAAGCGCGACGATGTGCTGCAAACGTTCGCGTTCGGTATCGTCGACGCGTCGCGCGGCATCGGTCACGTTGCCACCATGCACCATGCGGTGGCCGATTGCGTTGGGTCGTGTGTCGCCCATGGCGCGGATCAGCGCGTCGAAGGCTTCGCGGTGGTCATGCGGAAAACCGTGGCCGATATGCTCGAAACGAAAGTCGTGCCGAGTGCCGTCGGTAAGGAACAGGCTGGCCTTGAGCGAAGACGATCCGCTGTTGACCGTGAGGATGACAGGGAATGCTGTCATCCGTGCGGCCAGATCCAGTCGCGAATGGCTGGCATGTCTTCACCGTACAGGCGGATGTACTGCTGGTGTTCGAGCAGGCGGTAGCGCATCGCCTGCTTGATGTGTTCGGCACGGGCGGCCAGCGCAGCGACACGGTCCACCACGTCGATGACCAGATGAAAGCGGTCCAGTTCGTTGAGCACCACCATGTCAAACGGGGTGGTCGTGGTGCCTTCTTCCTTGTAGCCGCGCACGTGCAGATTGTCGTGGTTGGTGCGGCGATAGGTCAGACGGTGGATCAGCCATGGATAGCCGTGGTAGGCGAAAATGATGGGTCGGTCGATCGTGAACAGGCTGTCGAAATCGCGCGACGACAGACCGTGGGGGTGTTCTTCTTCCGGTTGCAGCGTCATCAGGTCGACCACATTGACCACGCGGATGCGCAGTTCCGGCGCCAGGTCGCGCAGGATGTCCACTGCCGCCAGCGTTTCGAGCGTCGGTACGTCGCCGCAGCAGGCCATCACCACATCGGGCGCGCCGTTCTGGTCGTTGCTTGCCCATTCCCAGATACCGATGCCGGTCGCGCAATGGGCGATGGCCTGCTCCATGGTCAGCCATTGCGGCGCGGGCTGTTTGCCGGCGACGATGACATTGACATAGTTGCGGCTACGCATGCAGTGGTCGGCGACAGAGAGCAGGGTGTTGGCATCCGGGGGCAGGTAAACGCGAATGATGTCGGCCTTCTTGTTGACCACATGATCGACGAACCCGGGATCCTGGTGCGAGAAACCGTTGTGATCCTGGCGCCACACATGCGAAGTCAGCAGGTAGTTGAGCGATGCGATCGGATGACGCCACGGAATGTGCTGGCTGGTGACTTTGAGCCATTTGGCATGCTGGTTGAACATCGAGTCGATGATGTGGATGAAGGCTTCGTAGCAGGAAAAGAAGCCATGCCGTCCGGTCAGCAGATAGCCCTCGAGCCAGCCCTGGCAGGTGTGCTCGGAGAGAATTTCCATGACCCGGCCGTCGGCAGCCAGGTGGTCATCGCTTGCGAGCGTATCGGCAAGCCAGGTGCGGGCGGTGACCTCGAACAGTGCGCTGAGGCGGTTGGACGCGGTTTCGTCGGGACCGAATACGCGGAAATTCTGGCGGTTGTTGCGCATGATGTCGCGCAGATATTGCCCCAGCACGCGCGTGGCCTCAGCCTGGGTTTTCCCCGGATGGGCCAGCGTGACCGCGTAATTGCGGTAGTCGGGCAATTCCAGGTCGCGCAACAGGCTGCCGCCGTTTGCGTGGGGATTGGCGCCCATGCGACGCGTGCCCTGGGGTGCGAGTGCTGCAAGTTCCGGGAGTAGCCGACCATTGCCGTCGAACAATTCCCCGGGGACATAGCTTTTCATCCATTGCTCGAGGATGGTGATGTGCTCGGGGTGGTTGGCCATGTCACCCATTGGCACCTGGTGCGAACGCCAGCTGCCTTCGGTTTGCAGGCCGTCGACGGTTTTCGGCCCGGTCCAGCCTTTGGGTGTGCGCAGCACGATCATCGGCCAGCGCGGGCGGGATGGCTGGCCGGAGTCACGCGCCTGACGCTGGATGTTGCGGATGTCGGCAAGCGCGTGGTCCAGGGTTTCGGCCATTTGCCGATGCATGACAGCAGGGTCGTCGCCTTCGACGAACCACGGCGTGTAGCCATAACCGGACAACAGTTGCGCCAACTCGTCATGGCTGATGCGTGCCAGCACGGTCGGGTTGGCGATCTTGTAGCCGTTCAGGTGCAGAACCGGCAGCACGGCGCCGTCGGTGAGTGGATTGAGGAACTTGTTGGAATGCCAGGCGGTGGCCAGCGGGCCGGTTTCGGCCTCGCCATCACCCACGACGCAGCAGGCGATGAGATCGGGGTTGTCGAACACCGCACCGTAGGCATGCGACAGCGCATAGCCGAGTTCGCCGCCTTCGTGAATCGACCCGGGTGTTTCCGGCGCGACGTGGCTCGGAATGCCGCCGGGGAAGGAAAACTGGCGGAACAGGTGTTTCATGCCGATTTCGTCGCGCGGGACGTGCGGATAAAACTCGCTGTAGCTGCCTTCGAGCCAGGTGTTTGCGACCATGGCCGGGCCACCATGGCCGGGGCCGGCAATGAAAATCATGTTCAGGTCGTCGCGGCAGATGACGCGGTTCATGTGGGCGTAGATGAAG
>JAJXUP010000157.1 GCA_021782795.1 Pseudomonadota bacterium
CATGCGCCCTTCACTCACCGGCAACACCGTGCTGGTTGGCATGCATACCGGTGGCGTGTGGGCGGCAGAGCGTCTGCAACCGTTGCTTGACCCTGCGATGCCGCACGGCAGCCTGGATATTTCGTTCTATCGCGACGATTTCGAGCAGAAAGGGCTGCATGCGACCGTGCGGCCGACCCGATTGCCGTTCGAAGTCGAAGGGCGGGACATCCTGCTGGTGGACGATGTGCTGTATACAGGGCGTTCGGTGCGTGCGGCAATGAACGCGCTGTTCGATTATGGTCGCCCCGAGCGCATCCGGCTGGCGGTACTGATCGATCGCATCGGTGACCGGCAACTGCCGATTGCCGCCGATTATGCCGGCGCTGCGATCAAGGTGCCCGCCCACCAGCACATCCATCTGGTTCGCCTGGAATCCGGCGAGCTGACACTGAAACTGGTAGAGGTTTGATGAGCGCCAATCCACAGCTGAACGCAGATGGCAGCCTGCGGCACCTGCTGAGCATCGAAGGTCTGCCGCGCAGTCTGCTGATGCACATTCTCGACGCGGCCGAGGGCTTCGTCTCCATCAACGAACAGGAAGTGCGCAAGGTGCCCTTGTTGCGCGGCAAGGCGATTTTCAACCTGTTTTTCGAACCATCCACGCGCACGCGCACCACGTTCGAGATCGCCGCCAAGCGGCTGTCCGCCGACGTGATCAATCTCAATATCAGCGCATCCAGCCAGAGCAAGGGCGAAACCCTGCTGGATACCGTCGATAACCTGACCGCCATGCAGGCCGACATGTTCGTGGTGCGCCATGCGCAGTCGGGTGCTGCGCACATGATCGCGCGTCATGTGGCGCCGCATATCCATGTCGTGAATGCCGGCGACGGACGGCATGCCCACCCGACCCAGGGGTTGCTCGACATGTTTACCATCCGCCGCTACAAGGGCGAATTTCACAACCTGCGTGTGGCGATCGTTGGTGACGTGCTGCATTCGCGCGTGGCACGTTCGCAGATCCATGCGCTGACCACGCTGGGCGTTCCCGAGGTACGGGTCATCGCGCCGCGCACACTGTTGCCTTCCGGCGTCGACCAGATGGGAGTGCAGGTGTACCACGACCTGGCCCAAGGCTTGCGCGACGTGGATGTGGTGATTATCCTGCGGCTGCAGAATGAACGCATGCGTGGTGCGCGCCTGCCCAGTCCGCAGGAGTACTTCAAGTATTACGGCCTGACGGCGGAAAAACTGGCGCATGCACGGCCCGATGCCATCGTCATGCATCCGGGGCCGATGAACCGCGGCGTCGAAATCGATTCGGCGGTGGCCGATGGCGGTCAATCGGTGATTCTGCCGCAGGTGACCTATGGCATCGCGGTGCGTATGGCAGTCATGAGCATGTTGGCGGGAAACTAGGGTGAAGATACTGATCAGGCAGGGAAGGATCATCGATCCGGCGTCCGGTCTCGACCGGGTGGGTGATGTGAGTGTGGCTGCGGGCAAGGTGGTGTCGCTGGGCGAGCCGGTGGCGGGATTTGTTCCCAACCGGGTGATCGATGCCGCTGGCTGCATCGTAGCGCCTGGACTGGTCGACCTGTCGGTGCGCCTGCGCGAGCCGGGGTACGAATACCGGGCTACGCTGGAATCGGAAATGGATGCGGCCTGCGCCGGTGGCGTGACCTCGCTGGCGTGTCCGCCGGATACCGATCCGCCGCTCGACGAACCCGGGCTGGTCGAGATGCTCAAGTTCCGCGCACGCAACCTCAACCGTGCCCGGGTGTATCCGGTGGGTGCGCTGACACAGAAACTGGCAGGTGAGCGGTTGACCGAAATGGCCGAGTTGCGTGACGCTGGCTGCATCGGTTTTTCGCAGGCTGATGCCGGCATCGAGGACACCCAGGTGCTGTTGCGTGCGCTCGAATACGCCGCAACCTTTGGCTTTACCGTCTGGCTGCGCCCGCAGGATGGCTGGCTGGCCAGGGGAGGGGTGGCGCATGACGGCATGGTGGCCTCACGGCTCGGCCTGCCCGGCATTCCCGGCACGGCCGAAACCATTGCAGTGTCGACCATACTGCTGCTGGTGCGCGAGACCGGGGCGCGCGTGCACCTGTGCCGCCTGTCATGCGCGCAGTCGATCGACATGGTGCGCGAAGCCAAGGCGCAGGGGTTGCCGGTGACTTGCGACGTGAGTGCGCATCACCTGCATCTGTCTGAAATGGACATCGGCTATTTTGATCCGAACCATCACCTGGTGCCGCCGTTGCGCACGCTGCGCGACCGCGACGCGATTCGCCGTGGCCTGGCCGAAGGCGTCGTCGATGCGTTGTGTTCCGACCATTCCCCGGTTGATGACGATGCCAAACAGATGCCTTTCGGCGAAACCGAGGCCGGCGCCACCGGCGTCGAATTGCTGCTGCCGCTTGCGCTCAAGTGGGCCGCCGATCACGGTGTGGCGCTCGCTCGCGCGCTGGAAACCATCACCGTACGGCCGGCGCGCATTCTGGGACTGTCAGCCGGGCAACTGGCCATGGGCCAGGTCGCTGACATTTGTGTGTTTGATCCCTCGGCCTGGTGGCGGGTCGAGCGCGCCGCCTTGCGCAGCCAGGGCAAGAACACACCGTTTCTCGGTTACGAGGTGCAGGGACAGGTGCGCTATACGCTGGTGGACGGACAGGTGGTGTACGAGGCAACCTGATCGGGCGCTTCAGGTGTGCGCATCACCATCCGATGCGTTCGGGCGTGCCCAGCCAGGTGAGGTGGCCGTGTCACGGTCGTCGGCAGCGTCAGGCACACGGTTCAGGCGGCTTGCGCCACAGCCATCTGTGGCGGCGTCAGCGCGTGGTGGATTTCGTCGCGGATCTGCGTCAGGTTGCCCAGTTGTCTCAGGATGCCCGAGCGGATCTCCTGCAGTTCGGCAATGCGGTCTTCGAGCGTATCAGTGGCGCGGTGAATGCGTTTGATGCTTTCCAGCCGGCGTCGCAACTGCATCTGGTGTTCGCGTACCTGGCTTTCCATCGGTGACATGATGGCTTTGAGCCAGCTGTCGGCCTCACGGTTGGCGACTTCATAGATGTTGATCACCCGGCTGGCCAGTGTTTCGAAGAACTTGGCGGTCAGCGTGTACTGTTCGGTGGTCAGCATGTTGTACAGCGTGTTGAAATGCTTGTTGTAGCTGTCTTCCAGCCGATCCATTTCCTTCTTGTACTTGAAGGTCGAATAGTTGGGCGGCGTAATCTCCGCCAGCCCGTGTTCGAGGCGAAACTTGCGGTACATCGCGCTCATCATCGCCTTGATTTCGTCGATGGCGAGCGATGACTGGCTGATGTTCTGCCTGATTTTGGCGAAGAACTCGTTCATGGCCGACTGCAGGCCGGCACTGAAGCGGCTTTTTTCCATGGCTACACGCGTGTCATGCACCTCGCTTTTGATGCGCTCCATGCCCAGGTAGCTGAACAACTGGTTCGAGTGCTGGGAGAAGACGCTGCGCAGCGCGTGAAATTGCTGCAGTCCGCGTTCGAACTGGGCTTTTTCCTCTTCAATCTTCTTCATCATGTGCTGCACGACTTCTTCGTTCTTGCCGCGCAGGCCGATGAGTTCTTCCAGTTGTTCGTCCACGCTGTGCAGCCGCGCGGTGAGCAGATCCTGGGTGTTGGTGACGAGGTCGCTGATTTCACCGCTGGTGCTGTCACGCACGATCTCCTGCTTGGAGGGAATGAGTTGTTCGCTCAGCGCTTCCTCGAGGCGCGGCAAGCCACTCTTCTCCAGGAGTGCGTCATCATCGGTGATCTTGGCCAGCAGTCCTTTCTGTGCCGAGATCGGATAAATCTGTGTGCTGTCAACGCCGAGCAATGCTGCCGAGCTGATCACCTGATTGTGGATCTCTGCCGCAATCGCGGAGCCGGATTTCAGGTCATCCCACAGGCCGTCGATCTTGTTGAGTACCACCAGGTGGCCGCGGTGGCCGTTTTGCAGGTTGGCGATGTGGTTGCGCCAGATGTCGATGTCGGAT
>JAJXUP010000031.1 GCA_021782795.1 Pseudomonadota bacterium
GGCGGCGGCAGTTCAGTGTCCGGGTTCATGGAATTGCATGCGATGCAGTTGTGCGTACACGCCCTGAAGGGCAAGCAGTTCGTCGTGACGACCGATTTCAACGATGCGGCCGTGCTGCATCACCGCAATGCGATCGGCATTTTCAATGGTTGACAGCCGGTGCGCGATGACCAGCGTGGTGCGTCCCTGCATGAGGGTGTCGAGCGCAGCCTGTACGTGTCGTTCGGATTCGTTGTCCAGCGCCGAGGTCGCTTCGTCGAGAATCAACACGGGTGCATCCTTGAGCAGCGCGCGTGCGATGGCGATGCGCTGGCGTTCGCCCCCGGATAATTTGACACCGTTTTCGCCCACCAGCGTGTTGAGTCCGGCCGGCATCGCGCGAATGAACTCCAGCGCGTGCGCCGCTTCGGCCGCGCGCAGGATGTCCCGCTCGTCTGCCCGGATTTGCTGGCCGTAGGCGATGTTGGCGGCGATGGTGTCGTTGAACAGGATTACGTCCTGTGAAACCAGTGCAATGTTGGCCCGCAGCGAGTCCAGGCGCACATCGGACAGGTCGTGGCCGTCGAGCAGGATGTGTCCGTCAGACGGATGGTAGAAACGCGGGATCAGGTTGACCAGGCTGGTCTTGCCACTGCCGGAGGCGCCGACCAGGGCCAGGGTTTCTCCCGGCTGGATGTCGAGGGTGATATGGTCGAGAGCGGGTGCAGTCTTTTCCGGGTAGCACAGGCTGACGTCGTGAAATTCGAGCCGGCCGTGTGCCCGACCCAGTCGTACTGTCCCGGTATCGGTTTCGGGTGCGGTATCCATGAGGTTGAAGACCACCTCGGCGGCAGCCAGTCCGCGCTGCAGCTGTTCGTTGATCCCGGTCAGTCGCTTGATCGGGCCGAATATCATCAGCATGGCCACCATGTAGGACACGAAGCCGCCGACCGTCAGTTCGCCATTGAGCGCCTGGCGGGTGGCGATATAGACCACCAGCGCCACGCCGATTGCCGCGACCAGTTGCACCACCGGGCCATTGGCCGAGGCTGCGCTGACCGCCTTCATGTACAGTTTCCGGTCCTGGTTGACCGCTGCACTGAAGCGGCGACGTTCGTAGGGCTGGCCGCCGAAAATCTTCACCACTTTGTGCGCTCCGACCGACTCTTCCACGACGTGAGCGATTGCGCCCAGGTTGCGCTGCGCGTCGCGGTTGATTTCGCGCAAGCGCCGGCTGACGCTACGGATGACAAAAATCGCCAGTGGTGCGATGGCGATGATGATGAGCGTCAGTTTCCAGTTCAGCCAGATCAGCCAGCCCAGCAGACCGGCAATGGCCAGGGTGTCGCGCACCAGCAGCGTGATGGCGCCGGTGGCAGACTGGGTGACCTGAGTGACGTTGAAGACGACATTGGCGATCAGGTTGCCGGTCGAGCTATCGTCGTAGAACCGTGTCGGCATGGCAATCAGCCGCTCGAACATGGCGCTGCGCAAATCCTGTACCAGTTGGCTGCCGATCCAGCTCAGGCCGTAGGTGCTGGCGAAGTCGGCCGCACCGCGCACGAGGAACAGTGCGATCATCAGCAAGGGGATGAGCCGGATCGACTGCATGTCCTTGTGCACGAAACTGCCATCGAGCAGCGGCTTGAAGATGGCGGGTACCGCCGGCTCTGCAGCGGCAGTGATCGCCATGGCCAGCAATGACCCGGCGAACATGCGCCAGTACGGGCGCACATGCCGGAGCAGGCGCAAGTACAGCCTCAGGCTGTGAGGTTGAGCGGGATTCACGCGCCGAACACCTGTTCCCTGAGTCCCCATTTGGCGGCCAGTGTTTCCACGGCATTGCGGATTTCCTCGGTACGGGCAGGATGATTGTAGAACGTGTGCGCCAGCTTGTTCAGGCCTTCATCATTGCCGAGCTGGACCGACAGGGTGTGGATGATTTCGCCGGCTTCCGAACCGATCACCTCGGCACCGACCAGGTGGCCGTTGTCGATGTCGGCGATCAGGCGGACGAACCCGGTGGATTCATCCTGTCCCACGGCGCGCGGATTGGTCTCGAATGCGGCAAAGCCGACTGCCGGCTCGTAACCGGAGTCGATGGCCATGTCTTCGCTCATGCCGATACGGCCAAGTTCGAGCGCAGAGTAGACCATTTCCGGCACGGTATCGATTTCAAGCAGGCGCGAACGCGGTTTGAGGATGTTGGCGATGGCCAGATCGGCATCAGCCAGCGCGTGGTTGGCCGTCATCTTGTGATTGGCAACGTCGCCGATGGCGAAGACGTGCGCCACGTTGGTCTGTCGCCAGGGGTCGACCTTGATGAAGCCATGGCGATCGGTCTCGACTCCGATGGTGTCCAGACCAAGCCCCGCGGTATGCGGTTCGCGTCCGGCACCGAGTACCAGCCAGTCAACCTGTTCCTGGCGACCATCGGAAAAATCCAGACGGACATGGTCGTCGTCGACGCTCACCCTGGAGGGGCGTGGCAGACGGATAATGTCGTACTTGAGCAGTTCGGCCTTGAGCAGATCCAGCGCTGCGGGTGAGAAATCGCTTCGCGACAGCGGCGGTCGGTCGGCCAGCCACAATACCTTACAGCCGAGTTGGGTCAGGATGTAGGCGAATTCGGTGCCGATGACGCCACTGCCGACCAGGGCGATGCGGCGGCCGGGCGGCGGCGGTGCGTCGAACAGCTCGTCGGTGGTGAGAATGCGTCCCGGAGTGAGTGTGTAGCCCTCGGGGATGTGCGGATGCGAGCCGGTGGCAATGATGAAGTTGCGTGCCTGCAGTTGCCTGTCGCCGACGACGATGGTCTGGGCATCGACGAAGCGGGCGGTGCCGTGCCAGCTGTGAATGCCGGAGCGTCGCAGGTAATCGGTATAGCTGCTGCGGATGTGGTTCACGGTTTCGTGCTGATGTTGCCAGGCTGCCTGCAGGTCACCGTGCAATGTGCCGGTAAAGCCGCGGTGGGTCGAGTGCTGGCTGGCCGCAATCAGGTTGGCCGTGTGGTGCCAGTCCTTTTTCGGCACGCAGCCGCGGTTGAGGCAGGTGCCGCCCCAGACGTCCTTTTCCACGATGCCGACGTCCAGCCCGCGCAGTTTGCCGAGAACGGCTGCCCGGTAGCCGCCCGGGCCGGAACCGATCACCAACAGGTCGTAAACGTGCATGATGTAGTCTTCCTGAAATCGAAATTCGGCGAAACGGCAAATTATACGGCAATCGCCGATTGAATGGAGGCTCGTGCGGCCGCAACGGGTCAGTGTTTTCCTGCGGTTGGACAGGTGTGGCTGCTTCGGGTTGCAACCGGTACCAAAAAACAACAACCCCCGCCGTAGCGGGGGTTGCGCTGTCCGCCAGCAGGCGAACAGAGGGTGTGTCGGGCACAGCCGATGGCAATTACATCATGCCGTCCATGCCGCCCATGCCACCCATGCCGCCGCCGGCAGGTGCCGGCTTGTCTTCCGGCAGTTCAGCCACCATGGCGTCGGTGGTCAGCATCAGGCTGGCTACCGAAGCGGCGTTCTGCAGTGCAGTACGGGTGACCTTGGTCGGGTCGAGCACGCCCATTTCCACCATGTCGCCATAGACGTTGGTGGCAGCGTTGTAGCCAAAGTTGCCTGCGCCTTCCATGACCTTGTTCACGACTACGGAAGCTTCTTCGCCGCAGTTGATCACGATCTGACGCAGGGGCTCCTCGATGGCGCGCAGCACGATCTTGATGCCGGCATCCTGGTCATGGTTATCGCCAGCCAGGCCGCCGATACCCGACTTGGCGCGCAGCAGGGCGACACCACCACCCGGGACGATACCTTCTTCCACCGCAGCGCGGGTAGCGTGCAGCGCGTCTTCGACGCGGGCTTTCTTTTCCTTCATTTCGACTTCGGTGGCCGCGCCGACCTTGATCACGGCCACGCCACCGGCCAGCTTGGCCTTGCGTTCCTGCAGCTTTTCCTTGTCGTAGTCGCTGGAGGCTTCGTCGATCTGACGGTTGATCTGGGTGATGCGCGCCTTGATCGCGTCTTCCTTGCCCACGCCGTCGATGATGGTGGTGTTTTCCTTACCCACTTCGATGCGCTTGGCCTGGCCCAGTTCAGCCAGCGTCACCTTGTCGAGCGACAGGCCGACTTCTTCCGAAATCACTGTGCCGCCAGTCAGGATGGCGATGTCTTCCAGCATGGCCTTGCGGCGGTCGCCGAAGCCGGGTGCCTTGACCGAGCAGGTCTTGAGGATGCCACGGATGTTGTTGACCACCAGCGTAGCCAGTGCTTCACCATCGACATCTTCGGCGATGATCAGCAGCGGGCGGCCAGCCTTGGCAACTTGCTCGAGCGCGGGCAGCAGGTCGCGGATGTTGGAGATTTTCTTGTCATGCAGCAGCACGAAAGGATTCTCCAGGGCAGCGATCTGCTTGTCGGGGTTGTTGATGAAGTAGGGCGACAGGTAGCCGCGGTCGAACTGCATGCCCTCGACCACGTCGAGTTCGTTTTGCAGGCTGGTGCCGTCTTCGACGGTGATCACGCCTTCCTTGCCAACCTTGTTCATGGCCTCGGCGATGATGTCACCGATCGAGGATTCCGAGTTGGCCGAGATCGAACCGACCTGGGCGATTTCCCTGGTGGTGGTGCAGGGCTTGGAGATCTTTTGCAGTTCGCCGACGATGGCGCCCACGGCCTTGTCCATGCCGCGCTTGAGGTCCATCGGGTTCATGCCGGCGGCCACGAATTTCATGCCTTCCTTCAGCATGGCCTGGGCCAGTACCGTGGCGGTGGTGGTGCCGTCACCGGCGACGTCGGAGGTCTTGGAGGAGACTTCCTTGACCATCTGCGCGCCCATGTTCTCGAACTTGTCCTTCAGTTCGATTTCCTTGGCGACCGAAACGCCGTCCTTGGTGATGGTGGGGGCGCCGAATGCGCGGTCGAGCACGACGTTACGGCCTTTCGGGCCGAGGGTAACCTTGACTGCGTCTGCAAGGATATTGACTCCGATCATCATTTTCTGACGTGCGACGTCGCCGAATTTAACATCTTTGGCTGGCATGAGTTGCTCCTGAAAAAAATTCGATCAATTTCGTTGAGTGCAATGGCTGCGAGGCGAAGCGTGGATTATTCCACGATGCCCATGATGTCTTCTTCGCGCATGACGAGGACTTCTTCGCCATCCACCTTGACGGATTGACCGGCATATTTGCCAAACAGCACGCGGTCGCCGACTTTCACGTCCAGGGGACGAACTTTGCCATCTTCGCCGATCTTGCCATTGCCGACAGCCAGTACTTCGCCCTGATCGGGTTTTTCGGTGGCGTTATCCGGGATGACGATGCCGGAAGCGGTTTTGCGTTCTTCTTCCATGCGCTTGACGATGACACGGTCGTGCAGCGGACGAATTTTCATTGCGATTTCTCCTGTGATTAAACAAACGTTGCGCGCAATCGCCGGATTGCGTTAAACAAAATTTGCGCCCGGACGGGTGCGGTTTTGGCACTCTCGCCCGGGGAGTGCCAATAATGGGGCTGGGTGGGTAGTTTTTCAAGGGGCCGAGGTGATTTTTTTGTATGGTACTTTGGGGTTGACAGGGCTTGAATCGCCACCGATCCGGACCTACATTGTTGTCATTGGCAAGGTCTCGGTCGTGAATCAGGGATGCACGGCCGTGGACTGCAGTCTTCAGGAAGACAATCAGGACTGGTCGGTGGGCGGTTTGCGGACGGCCACCGAATATTCTGCGGTATGTGTTCCGCATGTTCAAGGAGAAGATCATGGCACTTATCAAGTGGGAACCGATGCGCGAATTTGAAGACTTGTTTGACCGGTATACCCGGGCGATGGGCTGGCCTGCCAATCGCGGCCAGGAACTGATGACCAAGGGTGACTGGCTGCCGCGTGTCGATATCAGTGAAACCGATGGCGAGTTTGTCATCAAGGCGGAAATTCCCGAAGTACGCAAGGAAGACGTCAAGGTGGGTGTGGACAATGGCATTCTGACCATTCAGGGCGAACGCAAGCAGGAAAAGGATGAAAAGAAAGAGAAATTCCACCGTGTCGAACGCTATTATGGCAGTTTCGTGCGCAGTTTCACTTTGCCGGATAACGTCGATGAAGCGGGTATTCGTGCCAGTTTCAAGGATGGCATGCTGAACCTGACACTGCCCAAGAGTGCGGTCGCCAAACCCAAGACCATTGAAATTTCGGTAGAGTGATTGACCGGTGTCTGCCGCAGAAACATCGCTGCGGACACCGGCTACCATGGCATGAGCCGGTGACGGACCGTGTTTTTGCCCTGCGCCAGCAGCTGCATGCGCAGATCGTGCAGTACGGCCAGGCGGCGCCGGTTGGATGCCGTGTCGCCGAGCAGCACGCATGCCACATGCCCTGCTGTGGCTGCAGTGGCAATTTCGCTGCACGGTGGCGCACGCTGTCCGTCTGGGCTTTCCTCAACCTGCGTCGTCCAGATGACCGGTACATGGCCGGCTGTGCATAGCCAGAGCATGTCTTCCATGATTTCTGTCAGGTGCTGATGGCCGGTTTCCGTGCGGAGACTGTCCCGGTCGATCCGTACGCCAAAGGGCCCGTGTGCCGAACCGCGTACCAGGATGTCCGGCAGCGCGGCAATCGCGGTGCGGGTCGCGATCCGGATGATCAGAGGCAAATGGGCTGCGCCACGACGTACGAATTCATTCGCCACCTGATCGATGTCACCTGCCTGTTGCACGAATGGCAGGCCGATGATGTCGGCGTGCGGTACGGCGATATCGAGCGCAGCGAGGTCATGTGTGGTCAGTGCCGGCAGCTGCAGATTGCTGTCGGGAAAATGCAGGCTTGTGCGTGAGCCGAGTCGTTCGCCTTCGGGACGGATACGGGTGATACGTAGCCAGACCCCCTGATCATCGATGCGTTCGGTCAGACCGCCGATGCGGCCGCCATCGAACCAGACCTCGTGGCCTGGCCGCAGATTGTCCAGTGCGCCGGGTTCGGCACACGGGATCTGCCCCGGTGAGAGGAATTCGTTGCGTGCGTTGCGCTGTTCCGCACGACCGGGCTGCTGCGTCCGCGTCAGCAGCAGGGTTTCGTGTTCGCGCAGCAGGATGTATTCAGGGGTTGCGGTAAACGCGCCGCTGGAGGTCGTGGCGCCCGCATGACTTTTTTTTGCGGGCACATGTTCCAGCAGGGTACCCGGGATCAGCCACGCACCTTCGGTGCAACTGGTGGCGACTTCAGTGGGCGACAATCGCGCCTGTACGTGTAATTCGCGTTTGCGCCTGCGCAGGTCGCGAAAGCTGATCGCATCGCCAGGGCGCAACCGGTGCAGCCAGTCGGCTGCTACGGCGATGCGAGCCGGTTGCAGCGGCGTGGCCGGATGGCCTGGCTGGCCGCTGCTGTCGAGAATGATGGTCGTCGGATGCAACGTGTTGCCATATTCGTCGCGGCGGATCTTGATGTGCAGGATCGGTGCGGCTGCGCGCATGTCGCCGGTATGCAGTGCCGGGCCGCCCAGTTCGAACAGCAGACGGCAGTCGCGTCCGGTCTCCTTCCTGGCCTGAAACAGGTTGTCGACCATTCTTTGCCATTGGGCCGGTGCGCCATGCGCACAATCGATGCGGGCGCAATCCATGCCGGCGTCGAGCATTTCCCGGACCAGTGCCTGATCGTCGGCGCAGGCCGCTGGCAGAGTAACCATGAGGGTTGTATGGCCGGCGCCCTTGTCCGCCTTGAACAATTGTGCCGCATTGTGCGCAAGCGTGGCTGGCCCGCGTTGCATGGCCAGGCGCAGGTCGCTGCTGCGGCATTCACCCGGAGTGTTTCCGGCCATGCGCTGCAGCGCACAGGCGATGGCTTCGAGTGCGGCGTGTACGTGAGTTTCGTGATGCTGCGGTGAAGCGAGCCCGGCTAGCGCCAGTCGTTGCTGCAATTCACGCAGGTCGTATTGCTGCAGCGCGATATGACAGGCCAGATTTTCCGCGCTGATGCGCCGGTCTGTATCGTGCAGCCAGGGCTGCCAGCGTTCGAGCAGGGGGCGGGCTGCATCGGCCATCTGCTCGCGCAGGCGGTCGATCTGTTCGGTCAGCGTGGCGATTTCCTGTGCTTGCGCGAGCTGCATTGCTTTTGCCAGGCGTGCGCGATCTGCCGGGTGCGCAAGCCCGGACTCCGCGCCGTTTTTTCGGCGAGGGCGCTGTGATGCCGTGCTGACGGCCTGCTCCGTTTCGGTCATGGGATTCCGGATGCATATCGTATGGGACGGCAGGCGCCGGTGTATTCCGCATATCGGTGATCCGGCCAGTCGTCAGGCGAATTCTGGACGTTGCACATGAAGCCTTGATGACGCTGCCGCAGATCCGTTTGTCGGTCGGAAAGGCTCGCTGGTCGGAAAGCGCTATTATTATTGTTGTTAATATGTGATATTTTGTATCGAACTGTTGGTTGCAATTGAAAAAATGCGTCATGCGTCATGCGTCATGCGTCATGCGTCAGTGGCGATGGGGCAAGCGTGATACTGCATGTGCGATACATCGGGTGTGCTGCGCCAGGCACGATGCGACCGGGA
Source organism: Pseudomonadota bacterium (assembly GCA_021782795.1). Classification (GTDB taxonomy): domain Bacteria; phylum Pseudomonadota; class Gammaproteobacteria; order Burkholderiales; family Sulfuriferulaceae; genus Sulfuriferula. The sequence goes on from JAJXUP010000031.1 coordinate 8,521, forward strand.
GAATGCGGTGTACAGATGGACGGGCGGTTTTACTCTGATCGAACTGGTAGTCACGCTGCTTGTGCTGGGCGTGCTGCTCGGGGCCGGCGTGCCATGGCTGGCCGACACGCTGGCTGACTGGCGTGCGCGCAGCGCAGCAGAACGCATGTTGCAGGATGTGCAATGGGCACAGGCACAGGCTGCGGCGCACAACCAGAAGCTGGTGCTTGAAATCGGGGGTGCAGCCTGCGGATCGAGCGAGTGGTCGGTGTTGCGACCCGGCGGACAGGTGACGCATTGCATGTCAGCGGCGGACTTTGGTCAGCAGTTCCGTGGGGTGCGATTGTTGCCGTCGGTGACCGGCCCGGTCACCATCAGCGTGCTCGGGCAGGTCAGTCCCCAGTTCAGTGTGCAGTTTGTCGTGCCATCCGGTCAGGCGCCATCGGCCTGGGTCCTGAGCCTGACTGCGGGCGGGCGTAGCGAAATTATCCGGAGCTAGCCATGCGGCAGACACAGAGCGGAGTGGGGCTGATCGAAAATCTGGTGGCGATGCTGGTGTTGCTGCTGGGAATGCTCGGCGTGGCAGGCCTCATGGTGCACGTGCTGCGGCAGGCCGGGCGGGCGGAATATGAAACCCGGGCGGCGTACGCGGCGCAGATGATGCTGTCCGCGGCGTTTGCGCAGGCCTCCGGCAACCTGGCCGCGCTGCAGGCGCTGGACAACCGAACAACGGCGAAGCCCGGTGGCGGGCAAGGCGCGATGCAGCAGGCGCTGGACGAATGGTCAGCCTGCACGCGTCAGACATTGCCGGCCGGTGCCGGTGCCCTGCGTGTGACGGCGCCGGGCGGTGGTGCCTGCGCTGCTCTACCGTGCGTACTGACGGTGACGATGTCCTGGACCGGCAGCAACCGGTTGCAGGCAGATTATGTGACGAGCCAGGTCATGGGTTACTGAAGATGCGTACGCACGGATTTACCCTGGTGGAACTGCTGGTCGGCATGTTCATAGCACTGCTGGTGGTCATGGCCGCCTGGGCCGCGGTCAAGGCCACGACCCAGGCGGCGCGGCGTGTTACCGATGACAACACGATGTGGCACGATGCACGCATTTCGCTGCTGGCGCTGGGTACGAACATCCAGAATGCGGGCTACATGCTGGATCTGACCAGCGGGGCGACGCCCAATCCGGTCGTGGTACGGAATCAGGTGGCCGGGAATTATCTGGCACCCGGAGGGTTCCAGAACCAGTCCCTGACGCTGGTGACCAACGTCAGTGGTGTGCCGGGCCAGCTGCAGCCGGATACGTGGCAGTGGGCGTTGTCGATGAGCGCGCAGAGCGGAAATCCGGCGCTGCTGGCCAGTGAGAGCGGGGTGGGCAGCAGTGTCGATGAATACGCCGATGGCGTCGTCGCTCTGCGCTTCCAGGTCAGTTGCCACAACGATCCGTCTACATATTACAGCAACGCGCAGGCCTGTCCGGGCGGGATTGCCGATATGCGCTCGGTCCGGGTATGCATGCTGGTGCGCGAGCTGATGCCGGATCCGTCGAACAAGATTGTGGCAACGGATGTGACCTTTCCTGATGGCAGTGTATATGTCGTACCGTCCAGTAATGGTGCTGGCTGCCTGCATGGCGATTGCACGCGTTACCGGCATCAGCTGTTCATTGCCGAATTTCCGTTGCGCAACCTGGCGTGGGGGCTGTGATGCCAGCGTCGGCCGCACGTCGGAACCAGCAGGGCGTCACGCTGATCATTGCATTGCTGCTGCTGGTGATCCTGTCACTGGCCGGCCTGTCAGTGGCCCGGATGTCGACGATTGCCCAGCGCGTCAGTGGCGATCTTGCGCAGACGCAGATGCTGACCGCGAGCAACGATCTGGCGTTGATGCTGGTCAAGCAGCAACTGGCGGCGGTGCCGGGGAACGTGGCAATCACAGGCAACCGTCAACCCTGGTACAACACCGGCAACGTGGTTCCGGATGCGGTGTTCTGGCAGACCTGCCAACCTCATGGTGGTACGAGTGCCAGTTGCGCCAGCAGCCAGACCACCGTGGGCAACCAGACAGTGACTGTCCAGTACATGGTGCGCGCCACCCCATTTACCCAATCATTGGGAACGGTGACGTCGCAGGGGCAGCAGCTTAACGGCAGCTATTACCAGGTGTTTACCCACGCATCGGCGACGGACGGCACCGTGGCGGATGCCGAGGCCTGGTATCTCAAATCCTGAAGGAGACACATCATGCCCCGGTCGTCCTGCAGCAAGGCTTGTGCACGCAAATTCGTCGCGGGACTGATTGCGTGGTGTCTGGCGGTGCAGCCGTCGGCCGCTGCTGCCGGCAGTCCGGCCACGGTCATGGTCGCTCCGAACCTGATGATCGTGTTGAGCACCTCGTATTCGATGAACCGGCTGCTGAGCGATACCGGATACCCGGCGCTGGTACCGGCCAGTGCCAGTTCGTCCGGCAACATGTATGCAATGAATGATCCCTACAATCCGGGGGCCGGGAATCCGTCCGGGCATCTGGACGGTCCGGTCAACGCCTATGGTGATATGCCCGGTTCGAAACTGTACCAGGCCAAGCTGGCCTTGCAGACGATACTGCACAGTCCGCAATCGGACAGGATCAACGTCGGTTTTGCAACGTACCGGATGATTTATGGTCAGGTGCTTGTGGCGGGAAGCATCACGACATCGGCCGGCGTTGCCGCGCGCCCGCAGCCGGCCGATCCGGCGATATTCAGTCAGGACACCCAGACCAAGACGCAGTATGCGGCGAACCCGGAACACTTTGTCTCGGTATCGTGGTGGCCTTTGCGTTACCTCGGTTATCCGGCTGGCAGCGCTTGCGACACACTGGCGAGAAGCCAGTGGCCGGCAGGAAATTACATCAACGGATTGAGCAATGCCGGAGCGGCCCTGCTTGGCAACGGCATATGTGCAGGTACGGTCGGGCTGACCGATACGACTGCCGCACAATGGCTGCCCGCAGTGCCCGATGGCTATGGTTTTGCCGGTGGTGGGCTGCCGACCTGGGTACAGGCCAGTGGTGGCCCGGGCTATTACCTGTGCAGCCTGAGCTACAACTCGCAGGCCAATACATTTGCGGCGGGATATGGCAGCGATACGGTGATGAGCCAGGCAGAGTCGTACGTGGCCGCGCTGGGCATGGGGAATTTTCTGTCGCCGGAAGGCACGTCGATGCGACTGACGAAAGGCAGTCATGCCCCCTGTCCGCTGGCCCAGTCCAATATTGCGGTGCCTGCGGCAGTGACGGCGGCCATCGCCGCCAACCTGCCGGCCCGGACCGTGACCAACCCGGACGGCACGCAAACCAGCATCCCGGCGGGCGACGCATACGGTTGGGGTCCTCAGGTGCAGGCCACGAACGGGAATGACTGGCCATCCGAAGGGGCAGCCTACAGTGCACCGGCGGATGTCGCCGGCCAGATTGCAGCGTATGCGCGCACCGGCGTGTATGGCGAGTATCAGGCGGGAGTGCCGGGCGCGCAGGACGGCGTGTTGTCGGGCTGGTCTGGCGAAACCAGCTACACCTGTGTCGATCGGAATGGCGCGCCAGCGGCGAACCGTTGCGTGCAGCCGCCGGATCAGGGTGGCAGCGCACAATACAGCGAGCAGGTCGGAGCGCATTATCCCTCCGGGCCGGCAGATCCCGATGGTCCGCAACGGCGGCTGGAAACAGGTGTGTCGATGTTCAGCGCGACCGGTCTGACCCGGCAGACGGCAGCCAGTCTGGCCGCAGGAGGTGGCATGCAGAACATGGCGGCACAACTGGCATCGCAGATCCATCACATGGGGCCGTTCGTCGATTTGCCCGAGCCGCAGGTGGGATACGCTGACCAGCGCGTGCTCATCGACAGGCTGCTGGGTGTGGTGCAGATGCGCAACGATGGTGCGGATTACGATCCGGCCAGCCAGACCATGGCGCCGGTCACCCTGGCCAATGTGTCGGGTCGGCCGCCGTCGGGGCATTATGGCGTCAGTATCAGCGGCTATGACGGAGCGGCAGGCAGCCCGGTCTACGACACGCTCGAAGACGCCTATGCCTACTACAAATCCTATGAAGCGCAGGATCCGTACGTCAAATGTCGCAGCAACAACCTGTTGCTGGTGATCGATGGCAAAGAGGATGCGCGTTACTGGATACAGAACGGCCAGACCACCTACGCCAGCCCGGCCAATGTGGCGGCGCGGCTGGACAAGGACCTGAACGTCAAGGTATGGGTCATCATCATGAGCACCTCCGCGGGCGACGTGCAGCAGGCCAATGCCATTGCGCAGAATGGCGGTACCGGGCAGGCCTATCAGACCGCCGATCCGACCGCGCTGCTGGCTTCGCTGGGCTCGGTGTTTTCCGCCCTGTCAGGCCAGATCAATACCCAATCCGTCGCCGCGCCTGTCGGCTCGCATGGTAACGGAGTGCTGTATGCCACGGCGGACAGTTTGTCGCCGACGCAAGGCCATGTGTATGATTACCCGCTATCCGGTAACGGTCTTCCGGGCACGTTGCCGTTGTGGGATGCTGCGACGCTTGAATCGGTGCTGATGCGCGGCAATGCGCTGTGGTCGACCGGGCCGCAGTCCACCGGTGCCGTGGGTTCAGGGCTGCCGGTCTTGCTCACACAGCTCGATGCCGCGGCGTTTGCGCTCGCCCCGTCATCGCCGTTGACCGTGCAGTCCATCGTCGATTACACCCTCAATCCGTCCTGGCCGTGCACGGTGAACTGTGGCAGTGACCCGGTGGCCAGTCCTTATCTGGACGGGCGCGCTCCGGGTGCTTACCTGGGCGAAATGAACCTGGTCCAGAGCGCAGTGTTGCTCGATCCGCCCTCCAGCAACCAGTTGTTGCGCGAATATCCGTCCTATGCCGTATGGGCGCAGGGAGAAGCCAGCCGGCTACCGCTGGTGCTGGCGTCGTCGCAGGATGGCTTCCTGTATGCGTTTTACCAGGACGGTGATGTCTCGGGTGCGACCGACCTGTCCGGTCAACTGGCCTGGGGCTGGATGCCGCGCGAATTCGTACAGTTCCTGCAGGATTACACCCGTTTCCCCGCCAGCCATTATGGTAATGGCGCGCTCACGGTGGTTGACGCGCTGGATGGCAACAACCGCTGGGCGACCTATCTTGCTGGTACGCTGGCTTCGGGCGCAACGCATTATGCCTTGCGGCTGGCCGCCAATGGCCGTCCCGCTGCGGTGGTGTTCGACGACTGGCGGCCAGGCGGCGCGTCGATCGCATTGACCGCACCTGCGACGATCATGGCTGGCGGCACGACCTGCGTGCTGTACCTGGTCAATGCCGTGGGTCAGGGTAGCGTGACGCCGACGCTGGTCGTGCGGCAGATCGACACCGGCGGCGAACCGATGGGCGAGGCAGCGTTGCCGTTTACGCCGGCATCGAACCTGTTTGTGCTCGGCGGAATGCTGTATGTTGGCGATGCTTCCGGCAATCTATGGTGCGCGCCGCTGACGGACAGCAGCGGCAGCCGCCTCGTCCCGGCAATTCACTTCAGTCAGGTTGGCAGTTTTTACGATGCCAGTGCGGCTGGTGACAGCGACCATGTGATCCAGTTTGTCGGCGGCATCCTGAATGGCAATCTGCCCTGGATCTACGCGCAATCGACGAGCCGTGTCACGGTGTTCAACCAGGAGGCGGGCGGGACCTGGTTACGCGACTGGACCAGCTTTGATGGTGGCGCAGGCACATGGAATCCGCAAGGCAGCTACACGCCATCGACGCTTGGCGTGGTGCCGGCAGGGCAAGCCGTACCCGCCACGGGCGTGCAATGGCTGCCGGCGGCTACCACAACGATGGGAGCCGCGCAGATCAGTGGTAATTCCACCATCGTCAGCAACAGTCTGATTGTGCCGGTGACCATGACGGATGCGGCGCAGGCATGCAGCGCCGGCAACGCCTACGATTACCTGTTCAGCTTGCAGAACGGCCAGTTTCCGCTCGGTGCATTCACCTTTCTGCAACCCTCGAGCGGGATGCCGGACGGCACCGCGACAACTGCGGCATCCGTCACCGGCAATGTCTATGTCGGGCTTGGCACGGCTTATGCCGCAACGGCGACGCTTAACAGCGATGTGCTCGACGTGTACTCGACCAGTGAGCAGAGCAATGCCGCCAATGGCCAGACGCACGGTACAGGCGCCTGCCTGACCTGTGCGTTTCAGTCGGCTCAGCCTCAGGTAAGCCTGATCTGGTGGCGCATCCTGAACAATTGACGAGGAGAAAATCATGCGTACGCACCGCGCTTTCACCTTGATAGAACTGCTGGTGACGATGGCTGTGCTGGCGATTCTGAGTGCTATCGCCTGGCCCAATTACCTCAATTACGTCAACCAGTCGAAGGCAGCCACTGCCCAACAGGCGATCGCCACTGCCATGGGCGCGCTCGAACAGCAGTATCTCGACACGCGCAGCTATCCGGCCAGCGATACGATTGCCGACACGCACAATTATTTCACGTACGTGTACACGCCAACCGGCAATCCGCCTGGGCAGTCGTACACCATTACCGCCAGCGGCAACGGCGTGCTCAGCCAGTATTACATCGCCGCCAGCAGCAATGACCTGCGCTGTGCCTGTCTCGCGTGCAGCGGAAATCCGCTCAACGGGTTCAGCGCCTCGCTGAACAGTTGCCCTGCGGGCAGCGTTCCATGGTGATGATCGGGTTTTTACAGGATGATTTCAATGCTCTGAGCAGGCGCGCGGCAAGTTCCGCCGTCACTGCGGGTGAGGGGCGCGGGCCAGGCTGTGTCCGTCCCCCCCGCGGGTACCGTTGTGACTGTTGCCGGGCAAGCGCTCAGTAGCCCCAGCAGGTTGACGCGGCGGTAGTTCCGGTAACCGACTTGATGCCCAGTGAATCGAGCGTGAAGCTACCGCAACTGTCATTGGCCTGGTTGCCGACAGGCACAGCCTGCAAGGTAAAGCCATTGTTTCCCTTACTGTCGGTCAGTCCTTGCACGCTCAGGTTGTAATAACCGCTCACGGAAGTGGGGTCCGCAGTGTAACCAAGCGTGGTCAGACTGCTCACATAGGTATTATTGGTGGTGTAGTAACTTGCCTCATGGCTGGCTAGTTCCTGAAGCGCATTGATCGCGGCCGTACGGTGCGATTGCAGGACATAGTTCCGATAGGCCGGGAAAGCTACTGCTGCCAGGATCGCGACGATGACGATCACGATCAGCAATTCGATCAGAGTAAAACCAGCGTGTTTCATCGCAATATCTCCCAGTTTACGCGTTTGCCTAGATATGGATTGGGCGGATTGACCGGCGGTACGTTGTTGCCGCTGCAGTTGCTTTGACACTGCGGTGTCCAGATTGGCGGTATGCTGGCTGAAATGGAAGAACTGGATGCCTGGGTGAACAGGTAGGTGTTGTTGTTGAAGGTCAGCAGCCAGGGCGTGCCTGTTCCGTTGGACAGTTCACCGTTGACACCGCTGCTGCCTGTACCATAAGTGCCTCCGCTCCCCTGGAAAAAGCCGCTGGGCAGACTGCCGCCGGTTTGGACATTGAAGGCCATGGTCCAGCCGGTGGTTGTCAGGGCGGAACAGCTGATGACATTTCCCCCTGGCGGAATGGTGGTGTTCAGTATCAGTACTCCAGAGCTGAGCAGCGGATTGTAGATCACCTGTTCGTATTGCGTCGGGGATTGGCCGTTGGTTCCCGGCAAATCGACGTACCAGCCGTACTGGTTGTCCGATGATGCTGGCGAACATGCGGATGATCCTTGCGGACAAATGGGATAGTTGCTCAGTGTGCGCGAGGTGCCGCTGGTGCTGATGGTCTGCTGCAACAGGTTGCTGCGGGTCAGGGCGGGTGCGGAGGACAGCGCAGCCAGCTGTGTGGCCGAAGCAGGCACATTTACGCCGTTGGCCGTGGAATAGCCGGTATTCCAGTTGGTCATATTCCAGTCCCAGATGCCGTAAACCGTTTGTGTGCCGCTGGCGTAACTGGCTGGGGTGGATGTGGTGGCTGGAATTTGTTCGCCTGTGCCGAACATGACTATGACATAGGTCTGACCGGACAGGAGTGTTTCGGCTACCTGGATTTGTGTGGTGACCGGTTGAGTGGCGCCGCTGCCATTCTTTGCGGTGTAAAGCGGGGTGGCCGTACTGCTGCCGTATTTCGAGACGGCCCAGTCAGACGGCTTGTTACTGGTCAGGTTGAATCGCCAAATGTTGCCTTGCAGATCGCCGGCATAGACGTAGTCGGCGATGTAGTCCCCGTCCAGATCGGCTGCGGCGACATAATCGATTCCGTCCGGATTGCTGGAAGATCCGGCGCCGGTATCAAGGTAATAAAAGGTGACTGCGCCGTTGTACGGATTGATGAGGCCGATGTAGATCCCGGCGTGACCTGTGCTGCTGTTGTGACCGTTGCCGAATATCATCGCCCATTGGCCGTTGTGCAGCCGTTCGAAGATCGGTTTCCCCCACAATTGTCCCAGGTAGGAGCCGCAGGAAGCAATGGCTCCAGCGCAACTGATGGTGGACGGGTTCCACTCGCCCTTGACCAACGATGCGGCGTTTGTTTCGCTGAAACTGCTCGGGTCGGTCACGTCCAGCGCGTAAATTGCGGAACCGCCGGTACCAAGACCGCCGGCCAGCCAGGTGTGCCAGCCATTGTTGTAGAATACATCCCCGCTCCCCGGAGTGGCATCGACATAGTAGGCATGCGAATAACCCGGGTTCGTCAGTGCGTCGACGTTATTCGTGCTGCTGCTCGCCAGAGTGTCGGGAACGTAGGCAAGCATTTCCAGTCCGTCATTGGGTACGGTGGCGGTGCTGTAGCAAGCATTCGGATTGGTGCTCGTGTTCGGATTGCAGACAAAGCTGCCGCTGCGGAACCCGTGCAGCAGGCCGTCATTGGCGCCATCGTAGACGATGTTGGCGCGACCGCCATAACCTCCTGTACCAAACGAGCTGAATGTGGTGTATGGCGTGGCCCCGGTGGCATTTTCGGGCAGATAGGTCGAGGTTCCGGAGAGGCCATACAAGCCATCGTACCAGTACGTGCCATAGGGGGCGCTCGGTATGCCGATAGCGATCGGGCTGGAATCGATGATATCCCCCAGTACGCCGGTCCGCGTGCGCAGAGGGCCAGACGATTGTTCTTCACTGCGCACCCCACGCAACCAGTTGAGTATGTCCTGTCCACCGATCGATGTGGAAATCAGCGCTGCTTCGTTGTTAAAGGCAGTAGTTGCTGTGCTGGACAGGTTGCCCCATTCGAATGGGACGCCGGCCCCGGAGCTGGATGTCAGGATGCTGCGGCTGGATGGCGATTCCGCCGTCATTGACGTGGCTCCGGTAGACGGGCAGGACCCGCCGGTCAATACGCAGCCACCATCCCAGTTTGCGGCGGTTGCCACTTGGACCGTTGCGCTCGAACCGGTTCCTGTGCTCGAGATGCCGATCGCCACGAGGCTGCCCCACCAGTTGTCGGGATAATACGATGCCATATAGAGCTGGGTACCCGTATTGAGCTGGCCGGACTGAACGCTGTTGGAGGCGGCGCCGGTGCTGGATGACAACGGTTCTGCCTTGAAACAGGTGATCTCATGTACATTGTCGCTGCCACCGGTCGACCCACCGAAGCCGAACAGAAAGCTTGCTGGCATGGGGCCATTGCTGGCTGCGATACTCTGGTTGGTCATCACGGGCTGATACGAACCGCCGTTGTAGTAGTAACCGAAGGTCAGCAGCCCGGTGCTGGAAATCTTCAGTGCATAGGTGATCGGTATCGCATTGGCGCGCGAAGCCGTGCTGGATTTTTGCTGGTTGGCAATAGGCTGGCAGTTGGGGTAGCTGCTCGTGGTGGATGGCGTCAGCGTGGCCGCCCCGGCCGTGGGGCATCCGCTCAGGGGTAGCGATTTTTGTGAATTCGGGATGTAGGGATAGTCTGGAATATTGGTGCCGGTGCTTTTCCAGGAACTGCCGGAATAAGACATGACCTGTCCGCTTTTACATGTGGCCTGTACCCCACTGATCAGGGTGCTGCTCGAATAACTGGTCTTGTAATAGGTCGGATAGTTGTCCTGCAGCCAGCTCAGCGCAATATTGCCATAACCACGCAGGCCGATTTCATTGGGCGATGTGGAACTGCTGGTGTAACCGCTGGCAGAGTTGTCGGACTTGTTGGTAAAATTGCCGTATTCGTCGATGCCCAGCCCGAGGTAGCCGCCGGTCAGGCCGTCATAGGTGACGCCGGGGCCGCTTGACGGACCGTTGGTGTCCGAGCAGGAGAATGCGAGACTGCCGCCGGTGGCGCCG
>JAJXUP010000158.1 GCA_021782795.1 Pseudomonadota bacterium
GGCGCTCGCGATTGACCGGGATCGCCACCGGAGATCAGGCGATATTCGTGCGGCGTATCGTGTTCGAACGACTGCGTGGTTATTCCGATCAGCCACTGATGGAGGATGTGGATCTGTGTAAGCGGCTGTTGGGTTTTTCGCGTCCAGCCTGCATCACCCATTGTGCGAGCACTTCCGGAAGGCGCTGGGAGACGCGTGGCGTCTGGCGCACGATTTTCCTGATGTGGCGTTTGCGCTGGGAATATTGGCGCGGTGCCGATGCGGCGGCATTGGCGAGGTTATATCGATGAAATCCGCTCGCATCATCATATTTGCCAAAGCACCCAGGCCCGGATTGGCCAAGACACGCCTGATCCCGGCGCTTGGGGCAGAAGGAGCGGCAGAGCTCGCGCAGCGAATGCTTGTGCATACGGTGAATGAGGCCCTTGCCGCAAATGTCGGCGTAGTCGAGTTGTGCGTCACCCCGACCGTCGATGCTGCCTGGAGCGATATTGAATTGCCGGCAGGTATCGAGATTTCAGACCAGGGTGAAGGCGACCTAGGTGCACGGATGGCTCGCGCTGCGGCCAGAGCGCTAAATAAGGGCGAAGCCGTCTTGTTGGTCGGGACAGATTGCGTAGAGATGTCAGCTGATCTGCTACGTGAAGCGTGGCTTGTCTTGCATGATCGTGATGCGATCATTCATTGCACGGTCGACGGCGGTTATGCCTTGCTGGGAATCAGACAATTCAGCCCATTCCTGTTTGGCAACATGCCGTGGAGTACCGATGCTGTTGCAGGTACCACGATCGCGCGCCTCGGGCAGCTCGGTTGGTCGGTACACGTCGGTCAGATGCTGCACGATGTCGATGAGCCGCAAGACTTGAAATACATCGGTGAAAAATGGAGATCATATGTTGTTGCGTAGTGTCGCAGGTTTGGCTTTTTGTGCCGGTTCATGCGTCGTACAGGCGGGTGACTTGGCGTCCCTCGACAGTTTCAAGGAACCGTCGGCAGTCGTTCCCGCACCGTGGCAGATCGTGCAGCTCAGTAAGAAAGTGGCGCCTACCCGCTACCGGGTTGCCCGCTGGGATGGTGTGCTGGGCATCGAGGCGACCGCGGAACACAGCATGGCATTATTGGCGCGACCTGTAGAGGTTGATCTCAACCGGACCCCTGTTCTGTGCTGGCGCTGGCGCATCGATGCGCCGCTGGTCAAGGCCGACATGGCGACCAAGGCGGGCGATGACTACGCCGCCCGCGTGTATGTGTCGTTCGTCTTGCCGCCTTCCGAGATCGGCTGGATGTTGCGCAGCAAGCTTGCACTGGCGCGTGAGATCTGGGGTGATGCGGTGCCGGATGCCGCACTCAACTATGTCTGGGACAACCGTTATCCGGTCGGCACACGCAAGCCCAATGCCTACACCGATCGCACGCGCATGATTGTGGCTGAATCAGGTGCGGCAAACGCGGGGAAGTGGGTCGAGGCGAGGCATGATGTGCTGCAGGATGTGATTGCCGAATTTGGATCCGCCCAGGCACGTTTGATCCAGGTTGCCGTCGCATCCGATACCGACAACACAGGCGAGCAGGCGCATGCGGGGTTTGCCGATTTTCATCTTGTGGATAGGAATACTGCATGCTTCATTGATTAAATATACTCAATGTGAAAATGACTGAATTTTTGCGAAATTGATGGCTCCTTCAAGATTGGATTTGATCCATGTCTTGCTTGAGATAGGCTAGGAAAATCATGTCAGTGTGATATTCCTAAACCAAAACGGGAACCATGATTTTCTTGATTGGGCTTATTCGGCATTTTTCGTATAGCATAAACGGCATTGTTTACTGAAGATGAAGAGGTAAACGCCATGACGACCAAGACTACCGACCCGGTCTGCAAAATGCAGGTCACTGCAGAAGATGACACCCTGCACGCTGATTACACGAGTGAACGCTATTACTTTTGTTCGCAGCATTGTCTGGACAAATTTCAGGCAAACCCGTCCGCATACCTGAAGCCGCGGGCCGCAGCAGAGGGGCAATCCACTGCGTTGTATACTTGTCCGATGCATCCGGAAGTTCGACAAAACGGCCCCGGCAATTGCCCCAAGTGCGGCATGACGCTGGAACCCGTAGCGCCTGCCACAATCACGTCGAACGCTACCGGATACACCTGCCCCATGCATCCGGAAATAGTGCGCAACGAACCCGGCACTTGCCCGAAGTGCGGCATGGCATTGGAGCCGCGCAACGCACCATCAGAAGACAATACCGAATTGAACGACATGACGCGCCGCTTCAAGGCAAGCGTTGCACTTGCCTTGCCGGTATTCCTGATGGCAATGACATCCGACCTGGCACCTGAACTTATACCGGGTTCTGTTTCGATGGCTGTGCTGCAATGGCTGGAATTCGCGCTGGCTACCCCGGTGGTGCTTTGGGCTGGCTGGCCGATCTTCCAGCGCGGCTGGGCATCAGTCGTCAACCGCAGCCTCAACATGTTCAGCCTGATCGCGCTCGGCGTGGGCGTGGCATGGAGCTACAGCATCGTGGCGATGCTGCTGCCGGGCATCTTTCCGCCAGCGATGCGCAGCATGGGCGGAACCGTGCCAGTCTATTTCGAGGCGGCAGCCGTCATCATGGCCTTGGTACTGTTGGGCCAGGTAATGGAGTTGCGCGCGCGCAGCCAGACCAGTGCCGCCATCAAACTGCTGCTGGGGCTTGCCCCCAAATCGGCACGCATCGTGCGTAGCAATGGCAACGAAGAAGATATCCCGCTGGAACAGGTGCAGCCGGGCGACATCCTGCGCGTGCGTCCCGGCGAGAAAGTGCCGGTAGATGGCGTTGTGCTGGAAGGCGCCAGTTCGCTGGACGAATCGATGGTGACCGGCGAATCCATCCCGGTAGAAAAGACGACTGGTGCGCGATTGATCGGCGCCACCGTGAACGGCACCGGCAGCCTGTTGATGCGCGCCGAACGCGTGGGCTCCGATACTTTGCTTGCCCAGATCGTCCACATGGTCAGCGAAGCACAGCGCAGCCGCGCACCGATCCAGCGGCTGGCCGATGTCACTGCGGGCTATTTCGTACCCGCAGTCGTACTGGCCGCGCTCGCCACGCTGGCGGTATGGGGACTGTTCGGACCCGAACCTCGCCTGACGCACGCCATCGTCAACGCCGTGGCGGTGCTGATCATCGCCTGCCCTTGCGCGCTGGGGCTGGCCACGCCGATGTCCATCATGGTCGGCACCGGGCGCGGTGCGCAGGCCGGCGTGCTGATCAAGAATGCCGAAGCGCTGGAGACGATGGAGAAAGTGAACACGCTGGTGGTGGACAAGACCGGCACGCTGACCGAGGGCAAACCGAAACTGACTTCCGTCATTCCGCTGGCCGGTTTCGACGAGGGCGAAGTGTTGCGGCTGGGCGCAAGCCTGGAGCGCGCCAGCGAACATCCGCTGGCAGCGGCCATTGTGAAGGGTGCACAGGAAACAGGACTGTCTCTCGCCAACGTCAGCGATTTCCGTTCGATCACCGGCAAAGGCGTGACGGGCACCGTCGAGGGCCGCGCAGTCGCCTTGGGCAACCTCAAGTTATTCGAAGAGCTGGGCATTGATGCAGGCGACTCGCCTTCCTTTGCCAGGACACTGCGCAGCGACGGCCAGACGGTGATGCTGCTGGCCATCGACGGCAAGGCTGCAGGCTTGATCGGCGTGGCCGATCCGGTCAAGGCGTCCACGGCAGAGGCCATCCGCCTTTTGCATGCGGAAAATGTGCAAATCATCATGCTCACTGGCGACAACCGCGTCACCGCCGAAGCGGTGGCGAAAAAACTGGGGATCGACCGTATCGAGGCGGAAGTACTGCCCGAGCAGAAATCGGCCATCGTCAAACAACTCCAGACGCAGGGCCGCATCGTTGCGATGGCGGGCGACGGCATCAACGATGCCCCGGCACTGGCTCAGGCGCAGGTAGGCAT
>JAJXUP010000159.1 GCA_021782795.1 Pseudomonadota bacterium
TGCCTGTTGGGTTTGGCGGAAGTGGCGACCTACGAAGGCCAGGCACCGATGAGGCTGGAGCACGTGGCGTCCGGCGAGGCAGATGCCATCGCACTGCCACTGCAGCAAGAACCGTCAGGCCTCGTCACAGCAGACTGGAAGCCGCTCATCCTGGCGTTGCGCAATCCGCAGCTCTCCGTGCCCGAGAGAGCCATGCAGTTTCATCGCAGCCTGGCCCGAGGCATTGCCGAACAGGCCGGATGGATGCGCCGGCGCTACGCCTTCCAGCGGGTCGGTTTGACAGGCGGAGTTTTCCAGAACCGCCTGCTGGCCCAATTGGCGCTGTCGGCGCTAAAAGAAGCTGGTTTCGAAGCCCGGCTGCCCGAGAACATTCCCTGCAATGACGGTGGCATTGCCTTGGGACAACTGGTGGAGGCAGGATATCGGTATGGATGAGTCACACGTCAGTTTGGCCCACGGCAATGGCGGTCGCCTCATGCGCGAACTGGTCGAGGCGGTTTTCGCCCGGCATCTGGGAAACCCGATGTTGGACATCCAGGCAGATGCCGCCGAACTGCCTCGCCTGGCGCCCGAAGGGGTCATGATGGTGACCACCGATGGATTCACGGTTCAGCCGCTCGAATTCCCGGGCGGCACCATCGGCTCTCTGGCGGTTCATGGCACGGTCAACGATCTGGCGGTATCCGGCGCCACACCGCGTTTCCTGACCTTGAACGCGTTCATCGAAGAAGGTTTCGACCTGGAGCAACTGAACCGCATCATCGCCAGCATGGCCGATGCGGCCCGGCACTGTGATGTCGCGGTGGTGGCGGGCGATACCAAAGTAGTGCGGCGGGGGGAAGGTGGCGGGTTGTACCTGGCCACCACCGGCATCGGGATTCGCCCCGCCAAGCTCCGCCTGGGGCTCAATCAGGTCCGGCCCGACGACCTCATCCTGGTCAGCGGGCCCGTCGGCAATCACGGCATCGCCATGCTGCTGGCCCGGGAACAATTTGGCCTGACGGGCAACCTGCTGTCCGACCAAGCGAGCGTCATGCCCCTGACAGCGCCGCTGCTGGGGATGGAAGGATTGCGATTCATGCGTGATCCGACCCGCGGCGGACTCGCCACCGTCATGCACGACATTGCCCGGGCCACTGGCATGGAAGTGCGACTGTCGCAGGCGGACATTCCGGTGAGCGATCCAGTCGCGTCAGTGTGTGAAATGCTGGGCTACGATCCCCTGTTCCTGGCCTGCGAAGGCCGCGTCGCGGCTGTGGTCAGTCCGGCCCGGGCGGAGGAGGTTCTGGCAATTTGGCAGGCGCTGCCACAAGGACGCGAGGCCGCCATCATCGGTTCGATCAAGCCGGGACGGCCCGCCGTGGTGCTGGACACCGAACTGGGGGGGCTTCGCGTGCTGGACGAACTGGAGGATGATCCGTTGCCCCGGATTTGTTGAAAGACGGGACCAGATCGTGGTGGTGTCGCAACAGGCTTCAAACCGCATCTGTACTGCGATTGCTGAAAAGTACTGGTTGCTACGGAACACTGCGTAATCAAAATGTTTCTGCCAGCAACCCTGGCAGTTTTCGCCTGCAATTGGTGCTGCTCACGTGTTTCCAGCAGGCATCAGTTCGATTCCGAGTTCGGAATCGAACTCGTATCCATCGGCCCATCAGCGCAGGTCGTACCAGACCCCTCGGCCACTGCCGTGCTGATTCAGGGTGCGGCGTTCGACCAGTGCCCGGAAATGCTGCTTGAGTGTGTTGCGGCTGGCCCCGGTCAATTTGATGGCCTCGCCAATGGTAACGCGGCCATGCTCTCTGGCGAATTCGACGATCTGCAGTGACAGTTCCGGCATGGCCGCCAGCACAATCTTCTCGCGCGCGACCTTATTCTCCAGTCGCCGCACCTGCTCAGCCAGCGAGCGTAGAAAGAACGTCAACCACGGTTGCCAGTTCGGCGTCTCCGTGCGGATTGTGCCTTGGGTCTGGCGCAGCGCCAGGTAATAGGCCTCCTTGCTCTGCTCGACTATGCTTTCCAGCGAGCTGTAGGGTACATAGGCGTAGCCAGCCTGCAGGAGCAGCAACGTGGTCAGCACGCGGGATAGTCGCCCATTACCGTCCTGAAAGGGGTGAATCTCCAGAAACACGACGACACACAGGGCGATGATCAGCAGCGGATGCAAGTGCGACGTCTCGCGCTCCTGATTCACCCAGGTCACGAGTTCCGTCATCAAGCGGGGCGTATCGAACGGCGTGGCCGTCTGAAACACGATGCCGATCTGCGCGCCGGTTTCGTCGAAGGCAGCAACGCTGTTCGAGTTGGTCTTGTAGTTGCCGCGATGCCAGGCGTCCTTTTCGCTGTAGCGCAACAGGATCTGGTGCAACTGTTTTATGTGGTTCTCGGTGAACGGGATGTCCTGCCAGGACGAAAATACCAGGTTCATCAGCTCGGCGTAGCCGGCCACCTCCTGTTCGTCGCGGGTGGCAAAGGACTTGATCTCCAGGTTCGACAGCAGTTGCTCCACCTCCCGGTCGGACAGCTTGCTGCCCTCGATGCGTGTGGAGGACCCGATGCTCTCGATGGTGGCCACGCGCCGCAGGGCCGACAGGCGATCGGGCGCAAGCGTACCCAAGGCGCGCCAAGCGCCTTTGAACTCGTCGATACTGGCGATGAGGCTCAGGATCTCCGGCGTGATCTGGAGGGTGTCAGTTCGTAGCATGAACCAATACTACACCCATTTACACCCAATCTGACGCAGTTTTCAGAACCTTCATCCAACGCGCCACCCTCGTTCGCTCCCACCAGTGAGAGCCGATCATGCCCCCTTCAAAACAAGTGTCTTGCCACAGGCTTTGGCATGCTTGCGCACCGTGGCAATCGATGGCGAATGTTTTCCTGTGGCCAGCGCACGCTCCAGCCTGGGCATTGCAGGAGCATGCGTCCCCATGCGCGCGGCCACATCCGCCTGCGTCAAACCAGCTTTGCGCCCATTGAACATCGAATAGCCCCCCGCAGGCCAAACAACCAAACCCACAGGGTCTTATTGTCTAAAACAAGAAAAGAGGTGCCGACGGCCGAAGCAGTGTACATACGTGTATTTACTTTGGTCGCTGGTTGGCCTAGGATGCACATGTACACACAATAAGGACCATCATGACGACCACCAAGATTTTCAAAAACGGCAACTCGCAGGCGGTACGGATCCCGGCCGAACTGGCCTACGAACGCACCGATCTCGAACTGGAAATCGAACGCATCGGCGAAGAGCTCCGTATCCGGCCCGCGCGTCGGAGGCTAGACCATCTGCTGGAAAAATTTGGTCGGTTCTCGGCGGATTTCATGGCCGAGGGACGGGCTGAGAACCAGGAAGGCGAGCGGGACACGCTATGACGCCCAAGTTCATGCTCGACACGAATATGTGCATCTATCTGATGAAACACCACCCACCGGAAGTCGCAGCGCGCTTTGCGCAGTGCTATGCGGGAGAGGTGGTGATTTCGTCGATCACGCTCGCCGAGCTCGAATACGGGGTCGTGTGTTCCGGAGAGCAGCAGCCCCGCAATCGGACGGCCCTGTCCTCATTGCTGGAAGACCTCGCAGTGGTGCCCTTCGATGGTGCCGCCGCACTCGCGTATGGCCCGGTGCGTCTGGCCGCCCGTGAGCGAAAGCGGGATGCGCTCGACAAGTTGATTGCCGCGCATGCTATCGCACTGGGAGTGACGCTGGTCACCAATAACGCCACCGATGTCTCCGGGTATCCCGAGCTGCGTCTGGAAAATTGGGTTGGAAATCACTGAACCCATCGACCTACCGCCAGCATGACGTGACTGATCCGCCGGCTATGTCTGCCCAAGAATCTGGTCTGTCGGCTTTATGGACTACGACCTGGGTTACTGTCGGTCGTTGATTGCATTCTCAAATCCTGTTTTTCAACCTCAAGGCCTCAGTTGATCATTCGCCCTC
>JAJXUP010000160.1 GCA_021782795.1 Pseudomonadota bacterium
CTCGGACGACCGACATAATGCCGGAGATCATGGCGGAATTCCGCCATGAATGCCGCGTCGTCACGCGCACACAGATATTCGCGGCGCAGTTCTTCCAGCGCCTCCATCAGGGTTTCCGCGACGAAAACACCGCCATATGGCCCAAAATGGCCGGATTCGTCAGGAAATTCACCCCTGCGCATCGTTCACTCCGGTTATAAATTGCACAATTTTCGCCGCATCCTTGACGCCGCGCTGCCGTTCCACACCACTTGACACATCGACGGCCCATGGCCGTACCCGGCGGATTGCCTCACCGACATTGACCGCATCCAGGCCACCCGACAGTATCAGCGGCAGCGGCAGGCCGGAAGGAATTCGCGCCCAGTCGAACACCACCCCGCTCCCCCCTGCCACTCCGTCCACCCAGGCATCGAGCAGCAAGCCTTTCGCCTGCGCGTGGTCAGCCGCATATTGTAGCAAATCCACACCGGATTGCATGCGAACCGCCTTGATATAAGGGCGATCGAACTGCTGGCAGTACGCTGCACTCTCGTCACCATGGAATTGCAGCAGATCGGGTTGTGCCGCACGGATGAATTCACGCACCACCTCCGGTGCGGCATCGACGAACAGCGCCACGCGCGAGACGAATGGCGGCAATGCGCGCGCAATGACCGCCGCCATGTCCAGCCCCACGTGGCGTGGGCTGGGCGCATAATGCACCAGACCGATGGCGTCCGCGCCGCTGCGTGCGGCAAACTGCGCCATGTCCGGGTCGGTCAGTCCGCAGATCTTGATACGGGTGCGCTGCACAGAACCCACCTTGCGTCTCCTCAGTCAAGCTGCCCAATGTCATAACGGGGATCAACCGGCAGCGGCAACCCCCAGGATGGATCATATTCGACATGACGCAAATGCAACCCTGCTGCTGCTGCAGTCGGTCCGGCTTGCGTGCGATCACGGCTGCGTAACAGCTCCTCCATCCACTCGACCGGCCGTTTGTCACGTCCGACCCAGAGCAACGTTCCAACAATGTTACGAACCATGTGGTGCAGAAACGCGTTCGCAGTCAGGTCGAACACGATGTATTCGCCCTGTCGTCGCACCTCCAGGTGGCGCATGAGACGCACGGGGGAACGGGCCTGGCATTCTGCCGCGCGAAAGGCACTGAAATCGTGCTCACCCAGCAGCAGCGACGCTGCCTGACGCATGCGCTCGATATCAAGTTCGCCATGATACCATCCGCAGCGCTCACTGTTGAGCGCAGGTCGCACCGGACGGTTCAGCAACAGGTAGCGGTAGCTGCGCGAACGTGCGCTGAAGCGGGCGTGGAATGCAGCGTCGACGCGACGCGACCACAGCACTGCTACGCTGGCCGGAAGAAAACTGTTGACTCCGCGCACCCAGGCCGTAAGCGGCCGGGCAACCCTGGTCTCGAAATGCACAACCTGGGCGCTGGCGTGTACGCCGGCATCGGTGCGTCCTGCCGGCACGACCTCGACGGTCTGCCCCGCCACCTGCAACAATGCGTCTTCGAGCGCATCCTGCACACTGTAGCCCTGCGCCTGGCGCTGCCAGCCGCAAAACGCCGTCCCTTTGTATTCCAGCCCCAGCGCGATACGCGTTAATTCCATAACCACCTGATCCCCACCCCTGCCGCCACCACGCCACCCAGACACACGGCGTCGTGCCAGCCGAACGGCCGCGCCACCCAGGTCATCGATCGCTGCGGGTCTGCATCGGCTTCGGGCAAATCGAACAGCCGCGCAAAACGCTGCTGCCACGGCAACTGGCTACGATCGGCCAGCAACCGCTCGGCGTAGAACAACGTCAGACCGATACGCAACGCCACGCGTCGCACTGGCACACCAAAACACCGCAATGGTGACAATACGGTATCGATTGCCACCAGCCAATCGTCGCGCGTCATGCGTGCCATGCAGATCGCCAGCGACATCAGCAGCAGCACAAGCCGCCCGCCTGTCTGCGCTGCGCCAGATATTCCCTCGCGCGTCAACCCGGAAAGCAGGTCGATATTTACCAGAGGCGTTCCGGGCAAGGCCCACGCATTTGCAAGCACGATCGCCAGCAGCAGCCAGCGGCTGCGACGCAGATAACGCAGCCATTGCTGCCATCCGGCGCGCCACAACACCGGCGTCAGCACGACCGCGGCGGTCAGCCATTGATGCACCCCCACCTGCTGCATCCAGACAATAAAAAACAGCCACAGCAGCAAGGCTGTGGCTGGATGGCAGGGCAGACGCGCGGATTCAGCTCGACGCATTATCCATCTGTTGCAGCAACGCTTCGGCATCGCTGCGCTGCCGTTCGTTGCCTTCGGCGATCACTTCCTGCAGGATCTCGCGCGCGTTCTCGATATCGCCCATCTCCTGATAGACCTGTGCCAGCTCGAACTTGGTTCCGACCTCCTGCTCAGACTCACTCAGAGCGGTTCCTTCCGGATGTCCGGTCACGTCGACACCTTGTCCGGTCTCGGCAACAGCAGATGCTGTGTCGTCTCCGGCCTGTGGCGCAACCTCGGCCGGAGCGGCTGCCTCATCCCCGAAATCGAGGTTGATTCCGGAAAAATCGAGCATCAGCGGCTCCTCGGCATGCTCACCCATCTCCAGTGCAGCCGGTTCAGCGTCCTCCCCATGAGCCGCACCGGTTTCAGGCACAGCTTCCATTTCCGATTCGGCTGTCGTCGCGATCGCGCTTTCCGGCTCGTACGCGGCTTCCATCCCGGACACGGCTTCAATTTCAGGCACTGCGTGCGCATCATGTGCTTCTGACGGTACCGGTGCCGCAGATGTGAACCCGGCTTCCACACCAGAAAACTCCGGCGCAAATGTCGGACTCGCTTCCTCGCCCGCCTCTTCCACGGCAACCGCATCGTGTGCTTCCGCCGGTTCGTATTCTGCAGACAGGTGTTCCCCGGCAAGCCCGGTTTCGTCCGCTTGAGCTTTCTCAGCCGACGGCGCAACAAAATCCCAGGTCAGCTGAGGCTCATCTTCATCTGCATGGGCCGGACCGGCATCAGCCGGCTCCATG
Organism: Pseudomonadota bacterium; assembly: GCA_021782795.1. Taxonomy (GTDB): domain Bacteria; phylum Pseudomonadota; class Gammaproteobacteria; order Burkholderiales; family Sulfuriferulaceae; genus Sulfuriferula. Next base: position 3,034 of record JAJXUP010000160.1, read on the forward strand.
TCACTCGCTTCAACCACGGTTTCGTGTGGGTGTTCCGGTTCGATCTCGAGATCGAAATCCAGGGCGCCAGGGAATTCCGCTCCGGTTTCAGCCGGCGTTTCCTCCACCGCTGCTGCGGAGGCAGCTTCCGGGGCTTGTGCCACAAATTCCATCGGTGCTTCAGCCGTGGTCTGTTCCGGCTCGCTCTCCGGTTCGGTCACGGCCGCGTGAGCGGTTTCGTGATCGAACGCTTCGGCCGCGACGGCAGCCACAGCAGCAGCGGCCACAGGCGACTCGACCGCCACCTCTGATGCCTGACCACCATAGAGCGGATTATGTGGATCCAGCTTGCGCCCCATTTCCGCCGCCCGATCCCAAAGCGGTGAAGGCTGTCCACCCAGCATGGAGTACAGTTCGGTTGCACCGCTCTCGAACGCCGGCAAGTTACTGCGTCCAGCGTAGATTTCGAGCAGTTTGAGGCGAATCTCGAGCCGGTTGGGTTCCTTGGTCATCGCCTCGCGCAGGATCTCTTCCGCTTGCACATCACGACCGTACGCCATGTAGACCTCGGCCTCGGCGATCGGATCGACATCATGGGTGTCCAGCGTCCCCAGTCCGGACTGGCTGAAATCCGTCAGAAACGAGGTATTGCTGCTGGTATTGACCGATTCTCCACCCTGGGTGTTGTACACCGTATTCGGTTTGGAATCCACGCTGGTCAGAATGCTGTTTTCAAATCGTGACAGGTTGTCGCGGCGACGGCGGTTGCGTGCCATCCACCACAGTGCGCCGCCCAGCAGCAACACCCCACCGGCTGCGCCGAGATAACGCGGATCCAGCATCTGGTACCATGCTGGTGCAGGCGGGGCCTGTACCGGCT
>JAJXUP010000161.1 GCA_021782795.1 Pseudomonadota bacterium
GGCTTCCGGCCGCACCGACGTGCTGACCTACACCTCCGACGTGCTCACCGCGCCGCTCACCATCAGCGGCGCGCCGGACGTCCATCTGGTGGCCTCCACCAGCGGCACCGACAGCGACTGGGTGGTCAAGCTGATCGACGTCTACCCCGATCAGGTGGCCGCGCAGCCGGAGCTGGGCGGCTATCAGCTGGCGGTGGCGATGGACATCTTCCGCGGCCGCTACCGCGAGGGCTTCGACCACCCCGCTCCGCTCGCCGCCAACCAGCCGCTGGCCTACCGTTTCGCCCTGCCCGCGACCAACCACGTGTTCCTGCCCGGCCACCGCATCATGGTGCAGGTGCAGTCGAGCTGGTTTCCGCTGTACGACCGCAACCCGCAGACCTTCGTGCCGAACATCTTTCTGGCCACGCCCGCCGACTACCAACCGGCCACCCAGCGCGTCTATCACGCGCCGGGCGAAGCCAGCTACATCGCGCTGCCGGTGGTCGGCAGCTGAGCGGGCGGACGCCGACACCTGATCATCTGCTCGTGCATGATCGTGGCCTGACCGGCAACACCATGGTGGTGATGCCGTTCCGGGCACCACGCCCATTCCGCGTGACCGGGGCTTATCCGCGTTCCCAGCGAACGAAACCGCAAGGCTGTGCCTCGGGGCCTGCCAGTTGTGCTGCTGACCGATGCCATGGGGCTTACGTTCGGAGTATGGGAAGATCCGGCAGGGATTCCAGGCCGCTTCAGGGCGCCGAGTGGGGCCTCAGCGCACCCCCCGCACCGGCAGGATGGTCCAGGCGCCCAGCGCGACAAGGATCGCCGCCATGATGAAAAGGACCGTAAAACTCCCGCCGCTCTCAGCCAGGATGCCAGGGGCAATGGCGGGCATCAGTAACTGCGGCAAGACACTGGCGATGTTGAAGATACCCAGGTTCCGGGCCGCATGGGTTTCGCGCTCCGGCAGCACGTCGTTCAGCAGTGCGAGGTCAACTGCCAGGTACGTGCCCTGCGCAATACCGGCAATCGCCATGCCTGCGAGGAACCAGGCATATGAGGCAGTGATCGCGATCAACAGCAGGGCCAGTGCATAGACCAGCGCCGCGCCGGATACAAAAACCTTGCGCCGCCCGAGGGCATCGGACAAGCCGCCGCCGAGCAAGCTGAAGATGGCCAGCATGCTTGACTGCACCAGGGTGGACAGGAAGATACGATGCGGCATCTCACTCGGCGGGCAGTTCAGCTGATGGATCAGGTAGAACCCCTGGTAGGTCAGCAGCACAGCGACTCCGGCATAGAGCAGGAAGCGGCCGCTCCAGACCCAGGCGAAATCCAGAAAGCGCAAAGGATTGATCCAGAAGCTGCCGAGGAACCCCCGCCACCCGTAACGCGGTCGCTGGGCCGGAACCAGGCGGTGGTCGTGCAGTACACAAGCCAGGACGATGGCACAGGCCAATGCAATGACCGCCGGCACCATGAAGATGGCGAGCGTGGAATCCACGAGAGCCTGCGCCAGGAAGGTGCCGCTAACCATGCCCAGCGGCAGGCTGATGCTCACGATGCCCGATACCGTACCGCGCTGCGACGCCGGGATCTGGTCGGAAAGGATGGCTGCCAGTGCCGCCAGTTGCGCGTTATAGGCGAGTTGGGTGATGCACCAACCCAGCAGAAGCTGCGAAACCGACGCCGCCTGCGCGACGACTATCAGTCCTGCCACGCCGCCCAGAGCGCCGCCAATCAGCCAGGGTCGGCGCATACCGTAGCGTGATGCTGTGCGATCCGACAGTCGCCCAAAGAACGGGTTGCCGAACAACGCTGTCAGCGCACCCACACCGACCACAAGTGAGAGACTGTAGTCCGCATGCACCGGATCGATCACGTTCACGCGCATCGCCAACCCCACCAGAATCGGCGACAGCAACGCCATCCACAAGCCCGTATAGGCCAGGCCATAGAGCACCATGAACCCCCGGCCGACGCGGTGCGCGCACGGCACTGCGTGAGCAGTCATCCCGTCTTGTGGGAGTCCACGCATCGGTAAGTCGGCCTTGTCGTCAATCACCGTCATGTCGCACCCCGTGAATCCGTCCGACAAGCCCATGGCGAGCCCAGCTACGGCACCTGGCTCATCCTACGACTTGCCGGGTGCCGCCGAAGATTCGCGTAGTTGCAGCTGGTAGGGTAACCGCTCCTGCTGGCGCATGACCGGGTCACGGATCGCCTGCAGTACGCTTTCGACAGCCACGCGTCCCATCTCGCGGCACGGCTGGCGTACTGTGCTCAGTCCGGGCGAGATCAACTGGGATGCCGGCGTACCGTCGAAGCCGCAAACCGACAGATCACCGGGGATGGTCAACCCCCGATCGTAGGCTTCGCGCATCACGCCGCACGCCATGTCGTCGTTCGCAGCAAAGATCGCCGTGGGCGGACGATCCTGATCAAGCAGCGCTCTGGCAGCCGCAACACCCGATGCGAACGTGAAATCCCCGGATGCCACCAGCGACTCGTCATACGCGATACCGGCCTTGCGCAACGCGTCGCGATAGCCACTGCGACGCCAGGTGCGCGCGCCATGCCCCCTCAGTCCTGTGATGTGGCCAATCCGCTGATGTCCGAGCGAAACCAAGTGACCGACGATGTCCTCCGCCGCCTTGCGCTCGTCGAAACCGATGTTGATGCATGACTCGCGCAGTTTCGAGGAGATCGTCGAATAACGCATGTCGAGTTCGTGGAGACGCTGCAGCAGTTTGGCGTTATTCGCATGCGGCGGAACCAGAACCAGTGCATCCGGGCGATGCTGGGCCACAAAGCCATCGATGCGTGCGGCCAGATCGTCCGCTGCATCGAAGGGATGCAGGACAGCGTTGTACGGCGTCCCCTTGCATGCCTGCAGGACACCCACGATCAAATCCATGATGTAGCTGGAAGCAGCCGTCGGGTTGTCGTACAGCAGCGCGACCAGATACGAGCGGTTCCCCGCCAGGCCCCGCGCCGATGCGTTGGGCACATAACTGAGTTCATGGATCGAAGCCTCGATCCGTGCGCGCAGGTTGGCGCGCACATTCGGGTAACCGTTGAGGACGCGGGATACCGTCTTGATGGATACGCCCGCATGCGCAGCGACGTCTTCGATTCTCGCAGGCATGTATCTGGCGTCTCATCCTGTATGTCTTGCAGTGCACCATGCTACCCGAAACCGAAAGCGTGTACCTGTTCCAAATTTTGGCCGTTTCCACTGAATATACCAGCGCTGGTATTTTTTATTGACAGCGCTGGTATGTTTGGCTAGCTTGCGTTGCCAGAAGGGGTGCATGCGCGAAGACGCCCCATGCAAGGGGAGGAACGATGTCCATCCGATATATCGCGTGCGATGCGCACCGAAAGGTCGTCGACGCTGCCTGTTGCCGCGGGCACGAGACCAGGCACAAACCTGTAACGAACACGCCGTGCAGACAGGGGCCAAGGGTGCTGGCTAACCGTCCTTTGTACTGGAAGGTCTCGATGTCTCCATGGCGGCCGCCCAATGCGTGTCGGCGCATGCGCAGCACGCCGATTGGCATGCGATCAAGTCGCGGGTAGCAGGGCGCCTGGCCGGGGCAATGACCCTAGAAGGCTGTATCGATCAAGCATTCACGAAATATCTGAGGAGAGCGTCGAAGTGAAAAAGCAATCCATCTATTCGCATGTGTCCAGCGCCTTTCAGCAGCGGCGGCTGCCCTTTGCCATCGCGATGACGCTGTTCGCAGCAGGCCAGCTCCATGCGCAGGCCGCGCCGCCGGCGAACGATCAAGCCGCGCAGACCGCGAGCAAGGACTCCAAGCCTGCTACTGACAAGAAGGCTTCCAAGAACGACAAAAAAGGCGTTGTCACCCTGACAGGCATGACCGTCAACGGTTACGCGG
>JAJXUP010000032.1:0-4629 GCA_021782795.1 Pseudomonadota bacterium
GATGACCACCTACATTGCCGCCGGATTCATGCGCGAACAGGTGTGTGCCTATATTTGCCCTTATGGCAGGTTCCAAAGCGTGATGTACGAGCCTGACACGCTGGTGGTGACTTATGAATATCGCCGCGGAGAAAACAAAAAGGGCCGCTCGGCCATGAAGGGCGAACTGAAAAACCGCGAAGTACGGCAGGAGCAGGGGTATGGCGACTGTATTGACTGCGGCATTTGCGTTCAGGTGTGTCCGGTCGGCATCGATATTCGTGACGGATTGCAATACCGCTGTATATCCTGCGGCCTGTGCATCGATGGCTGCAATGAAGTCATGGGATCTGTTGGCTTCCCGAAAGGGTTGATCCGGTATGATTCGGAAGTCAACATGAAACGTGACAACCCCGAGAAACCGCATCTGTCATGGAAGCGACTCAAGGTGTTGGGTTATCTGGTCGCGTTGACGTCAATGACCAGCCTGCTCGTGGTCAGCGTCATGCACCACACAGACTTCGAGTACAGTGTGCAACAGGTGAGGCAGCCATTGTTTGTGGTGCTGTCCAGCGGGGCAATCCGAAACCGCTATGACATTCACCTGACCAACCAGTCGGATGAGGACCAGGTATTTCACATCAGTACCGAGGATCTGCCGCCGGGGGCGCTGGATCTCGGGCCCATGCAGAACGTCCTGGTGCATCCGGGCAACAGCGTGATTAGCGAAGCCAGCGTCATACTGCAGCCCAATGAGGTCAAGCGCTACTCGAAATTCGAGTTTGTCATACAGTCGCTGACTGAAGAGAGCAATCATGCCGAGGTTTCGGCGAGTTTTAACAGTGAGAAATCGACTTTATGAGTTTGTTGACAACCTTGTTTGGCGGCCTCGTGATGGTGGTTGGGCTGCACCTCGGACTGGGCCGGGCTGGCGTGACCAACTACTGGCGTGGCGTTGTGGCCGGGGCAGTGCCCAGTTTCGTGTTATTGGGATACAGCCTGTTCCACAATATGACACTGGATGTGATCTCGATTCACCTTGCCGTGTTTTTATCGACGGCCACGGTGATGACCATGATTGCCGGCGTGAAGCGAGAAGAATCATCCAGCGGCATCCACTGGTCGATCAAGACCATGATCGTGTTTTTTCTGGTGCTGTTCCTGGTTGATGGCGCGTTTGTCAGCATATCGACCAACGGCGTGCCGCCGGAGATCGCCGCATGGTTCTTGCCCAATGCAAGCAAAAAGCCGGTATATACCGGATTCTCCGGATTGACCCGGCATGACGAGGATGCGGCCAATGCGGTGAATGAGCAGCTCAAGGAAGTCGACAAGTTGCGCAAACTGGGCTGGAAGATCGAAATCGACGGTTCAAACCATCTGGCGATTGGTGGTAATGGTAACCCCTTACGCGTGGTACTGCTCGATGCGCAGCATGTCCCCATGAATGGCGCTATCGTGACCGAGCAGCTGCTACGCGCCGAAACCCAGCAGCCGATGCCGAAGGTGACGCTCGCACAGCGGGCGGATGGCGAGTACACGGGGGATCTGCCTGTGCCGCAGGGTGGGAACTGGGTGTTGCGCACCGAGATCACGTACGAAGGCCAGCATATCAAGATCGACCGTGACATCCGCATCGATATTCCAGAGTGAAAGCCGCGGACGTAAACAGCTCTGACCGCAGCGGCGAGCGTTGCTGAACATGGCGGAAACCGGGCAGGGAAGCTGTTTCCATTGCGGGTTGCCGGTGCCGCCCGACAGCACGTTCAAGGTGCGGGTGGAACAGGTCGAACAGGCCATGTGCTGTCGCGGCTGCCAGGCCGTAGCGCAGGCAATTCTGGACAATGGTCTGGCCGAGTACTATCGCAACCGCACGGCCATGCCAGGCAGCGGCCAGGAGGTGCTGCCGGAAGATGTGCGCAAACTGGCCCTGTATGACCATCCGGAAATCCAGCGCAGTTTCGTAATCGATGCCGGTGAGCACGCTCGCGAGGCGGTACTGATCCTGGAAGGCATTACCTGTGCCGCCTGTATCTGGCTCAACGAACGTCACTTGCGGCAGTTGGCTGGCGTGATCGACGTCGATGTCAACTATGCAAGCCATCGCGCGCGCGTGCGCTGGGATGATCGCAAGATCCAGCTGTCGCGCATTCTGCAGGAAATCCAGCTGCTCGGCTATAACGCACATCCGTACAACGCACGCCAGGCCGACGAGTTGCGCAAGAAACGGCGCAAGAAGGATTTGCAGCGCATCGCCATAGCGGGCATTGCCGCTGCCCAGGTGATGATGCTGGCGGTGGCGCTGTATGCCGGCAGCTGGTACGGCATCGACGCTCGTCTGCGCCTGATGCTGCGATGGTTCAGTCTGCTGTTGACCATTCCGGTAACCGGTTTCGCCGCGATTCCGTTCTATCGCGCCGCGTGGAGCGGCATTCGCAGCGGTCACCTGAACATGGATGTCCCCGTGGCGCTGGCCATCATTGGCGCCTTCGTCGGTAGCGTATGGGTCACAGTGTTTGGTGGAGCGCAGGTGTACTACGACACGATCGCCATGTTCACCTTGTTCCTGCTTGCAACGCGCATGCTGGAAACCGGCGTTCAGGAAAAATCCATCGAGTCGGCAGAAAATCTGCTCAAGATGCAACCGGCCATGGCGCTGCGTCTGCGGCAGGGGCGGCAGGAGTACGTGCCAGTGCTGGAACTGGAACAGGGCGATCTCATCCTGTCCAAGGCAGGCGACTCGATTGCGGCAGACGGCGAGGTCGTTGAAGGGATTTCGGGCGTGAATGAATCGCTGCTCACCGGCGAATCGCGCCCGATACCAAAACGGACTGGTGATAAGGTGATCGCCGGGAGCACCAATCTCGAAAGTCCGCTGACCATCCGTGTCACCGGTGTGGGTGAACACACCGTGCTCGCCGGTATCGTGCGGCTGGTGGACAAGGCGCAGGCGGAAAAACCGCACATCGCCCAACTGGCAGACCGGGTTGCAAGCTGGTTTACGCTGGCGCTGCTGGTGTTTACTGCGCTGGTGCTGCTGGCGTGGCTGTTGCACGCCCCGGGGAAGGCGTTTGAAGTGGTGCTGTCGGTGTTGGTGGTGACTTGCCCATGCGCGTTGTCACTGGCGGTGCCGGCAGCCCTCGCAGCAGCCAGTTCGCATCTGATCCGACGTGGTATTCTCGTGCTGCGCGGCCATGCATTGGAATCGCTGGCCTACGTAACACACGTGGTGTTCGACAAGACCGGAACGCTGACGCTGGGGCAGCCACGCATTGCAGCGATTCGTCCGCTGGCCGCGCTCGACGAAGTGCAGTGTCTGCGTCTGGCGGCCAGTCTCGAACGTGCGTCGGGACACCCGCTTGCGCATGCGTTCGCACTGCGAGCGGAAGGGCTGGTGATACCGGAAGCTGTCGACACACATAACGTCGCGGGATGCGGCATGATCGGTCAGGTGGAAGGTGAAATGATCCGGCTGGGCAATCGCGACTGGCTCGATATCCGCATGATGGATCTGGAGGCGGAGCTGCAACAGGAGTTTCCCGGCGCGACCCTGGTGTGGATGGCCAACGCGCGCGAAGCGATGGCGGTATTCGTACTGCACGACCCGCTACGCGACGATGCGGCGGCGGCAGTTGCTGCGTTGCGTCAGCGGGGTGTGCAGGTCAGTATGCTGTCTGGGGACGATGCAGCAGCGGTGGGCTATGTGGCTGCCCAGCTCGGTATCAGCCAGTACCGGGCACGCATGACGCCCGCAGACAAGCTGGCTGCCCTGCAAACCATGCAGCGCGACGGTGGCGTGGTTGCCATGGTTGGCGATGGCGTGAACGATGCGCCGGTTCTGGCAGGTGCCCAGGTATCGTTTGCCATGGGAACCGGAGCGGATGTCGCGAGTCAAACCAGCGATATCGTGCTGCTATCCAGCCGCCTGGGCGATGTGGATGTTGCAGTTGCGGTCGGGCGTGCTGCGCACGTGGTCATGCGGCAGAATTTGTGGTGGGCCGTGATCTATAATCTGGCGGCGTTGCCGTTTGCCGCGATGGGGTATGTCGCGCCCTGGGTTGCAGCGCTCGGAATGTCGGTCAGTTCGCTGATCGTGGTGCTCAATGCATTGAGGTTACGCTGATGTCTCCATCCACGCTGCTTTTCCTGCTGGCCATGACGGCGATTTTCGTGCTCCTGCTGGTGCTGGGGATTTTCTGGGCGATCAGGAGCGGTCAGTTTGACGACCTGGAAGGACCGGCACAACGCATTCTCATGGATGAGGACGATCCGCTGCTGCCTGGCAACCAGCCACAGCCTGCTGTGAAAGATAACCCACCTCAGCTTGCAGTTGGTACGAAGCAGCTGGATGACAAAACAACCTGAAAGTCTCGAATTGCACGCAGCAAACTGTGTGATACAATGAACCCCAGTGGTACACATTGAGCAACACCGGCAAGCAGCCGTATAGACCAGACTATAAGGAGCATCGCGATGATCGAATACCTGTTCGGCAAGACAAATTTGCCGATTACCATTGTTGTGGCCTTGATCGTGTGGGCCTGGATCAGCTTTTTCTCCGTGGTGTTCTTCTCGTAATATCACCGCAGCGTGCGGTAGCGCACCGCAGCAGTGAAAAAATAAAACCCCGCCATTGCGGGGTTTTGCATG
>JAJXUP010000032.1:4639-18276 GCA_021782795.1 Pseudomonadota bacterium
GCTGGAAATCGTGCTGATAAAAATGCCCCTGACTTTGTGGAGTCAGGGGCATTGTACGCTTGAATCAGTTAAACCATCAACACGTTAACTGAACGGCTTGCGCCATTGCGGGGTTTTGCATGTGCGTCACGAAACACGAAACCGGCTCAGTACCGAAGCGCCAGCGCTGCAGCCGTTGTGACCGGCTCAGTGCAACTCGGGAAGTTCGCTGCGCTCGAGCATCAGGTGCTGACGCATTTTCTGCATCGCCTTCTGCTCGATCTGGCGCACACGTTCAGCCGAAATGCTGAATTCAGCAGCCAGTTCGTGCAACGTGGCAGGATGCTCGTCACTGAGCCAGCGCGACTCAACGATACGCCGGCTGCGTTCATCAAGACTATGCAGCGCCTGACCCAATTCAGTGCCGGACAAGTGCTCGTATTCTTCACGAGCCAGTACGCGCGTCGGTTCTGCTTCGGGATCGGACAGCCACGCCAGTGGCGAAAAGCTTTCCTCGCCATCTTCGACTACCGGCTCAAGCGAGACATCCTGGCCACTGAAGCGGGTTTCCATTTCCAGCACCTCTTCGCGCCGTACGCCCAGCGTCTGTGCGACCTGATCTGCTTCGGCACCCGTAAGGCTGTGGTTGTTGTTCTGCTTGAGACTGCGCAGATTGAAAAACAGTTTGCGTTGTCCCTTGGTGGTGGCAATTTTTACCATGCGCCAGTTGCGCAGGATGTACTCGTGAATCTCGGCCTTGATCCAGTGCATGGCAAACGAAACCAGCCGGACACCACGGTCAGGGTCGAAACGTTTGACCGCCTTCATCAGGCCGATGTTGCCTTCCTGGATCAGATCCGCCTGCGGCAGGCCGTAGCCAATGTATTTGCGTGCAATGCTGACCACGACGCGCAGATGGGTCATGACCAGCTTGCGTGCGGCCTCGACATCCTGGTAATCGCGCAGACGCACTGCGAGCGACGTCTCCTCCTCCTGTGACAGGATCGGGTAACCGTTGACAGTGTGAATATAGGCCTCCAGGCTCGTGGCCTGGTTGCTCATCATGGGAAAATTCATCGCGGTGACAGTCATTTCGGGACAATCCTCCTGTAACCAATTTTAGCACTCCTTGTGAGAGAGTGCTAACAGGAAAAAGTTCCTCCGGTAGTGGTCAGCGCAGCAAGGTGTAGCGCAGTGCCAGCCATGCGCCCAGCCAGCCCAGCGCCGCGGCCACGGCGGTGAGTGTCAGCCCGGCGCTGGCCGTGGGATAGCCGAGTACGAAGGCGCTGCCATACAGACGGGCGAGTTCGCCGAGTTCAGGAGTGGCAAGCCAGATGGCGATGCAGACAATGCCCCACGCCAGCACGCCCGACAGCAGCCCCTGCAGGGCGCCAAAGTAAAGAAACGGCCGCTGGATGAATCGGTCTGTGGCGCCAATCAGCTGGCTGACTTCGATTTCGGGCAGGCGGGTAAGGATCTGCAGGCGGATGATGTTGCCGGAAATGGTCACCAGGCCTGCAGCAAGCAACATGGCCAGAAAGGTCGTCAGACGGTCGCCGAGCGCCACCAGTGCGTTCAGTCGGGACACCCAGACCTGGTCGCCCAGAACCAGATCGACGCCAGCCAGGTGCGACAGGCGTTCGCTCCACTCGCGGTTGAGCGCCGGATCGATGCGCGTCGGTGTGAGTTGCCAGGCGTCGGGGAGCGGATTGTCGGGCAATTCTGCGCTCAGGTCGGGCAGACCGAGATGCTGTGACAGTTCATGCAATGCATCGTTGCGCGAAATGAAACGCGCCGATGCCAGACCGGGTAGCGCATGCACGCGGCGGTCGAGCGCTGCCCGATCGTCGCTGGACGCGTCGGTGCGAATGTAGACGGTAAGCGTGCCTTGCGCCGGGAGGCGGTCGGCCAACTGCTGCAGGCTGGCCAGTCCGGCGGCCAGACCCGCCGGCAGGCTGAGGGTGATACCCAGACTCACCAGGGTAAAAAAAGTGGCAAACGGTGCAGTTGCCAGTCGGTGAAGCGAAGATACGAACGCATGGCGATGGTGGGCGAGCCAGATTTTCACGATGCAAGGCTCCCATGGTCGAGGCGTACGATGCGTTGCCGGCCGGCCGGAACTGCCGATGGATCATGGCTGGAGATGATGACAGTGGTGCCTGTGCGGTGGAATTCGCTAAAGATGCGCATGATGTCGGCTGTGTAGCCGCTGTCCAGGTTGCCGGTCGGTTCGTCGGCCAGCAATAGTGGCGGTCGTGAAACAATGGCGCGCGCGATGCACAACCGCTGCTGTTCGCCGCCGGAAAGGGCAACAGGCATGGATTTCTCCCGGTCCAGCAGGCCAACCTTGTCAAGGGCGGCGCGGGCGCGGGAAAAGGCGTCATGGCGGCGAAAGCCGGCGATGTCGAGTGGCAGCAGCACATTGTGGATCACGTTACGGTCGAACAGCAGCTTGTGATCCTGGAACACCAGTCCGATGTTGCGTCGCAGGAAGGGTAGCGCCGAACGACGGATGCGACTGATATTCTGTTCGTTGACCCAGATGTTGCCGCTGGTCGGGCGTTCGATCGCGGAAATCAGCTTGAGCAGCGTGGATTTGCCGGCGCCGGAATGACCGGTAAGAAACACCAGTTCGCCGGATTCGATGTGCAGCGTAACCTCGTGCAGCGCGTCATGACCACCCGGGTAGCGTTTACTGACCTGTTCAAAGCGGATCATGGCGCGGACTCGTCAAACAGGGCATCGATGAATTCATGGGCCGAAAACGGACGCAGATCGTCCATCTGCTCGCCGACACCGATGAAACGCACCGGCTTGGGCCGTGTGCGTGCGATGGCGGCAACAATGCCGCCGCGTGCCGTGCCGTCAAGCTTGGTCAGCACCAGTCCGGTGACGCCGAGCGCATCGTCGAACGCCTTGACCTGCGCCAGCGCATTCTGACCGTTGTTTGCATCGAGCACGAGCAGCACCTCATGCGGGGCCTGCGGATCGATCTTCTGGATGACGCGCTTGATCTTGCGGATTTCATCCATCAGGTGCAGTTGGGTCGGCAGTCGCCCGGCGGTGTCGGCGAGCAGGATGTCGATCTGGCGCGCGCGGGCGGCAGAGAATGCGTCGTGGATCACGGCAGCGGGGTCGGCATCCTGCTGGGAAATCACCGCAACCGAGTTGCGTTCTCCCCAGGCGGAGAGCTGCTCGCGAGCGGCGGCGCGGAATGTGTCGCCGGCAGCGAGCAGTACCGACTTGCCCTGTTGCTGGTAGAATTTCGCCAGCTTGCCAATGGTGGTGGTCTTGCCGGCACCGTTGACACCCGCCAGCATGATGACGAACGGTGAATGCGTGTCGGTGTGCAACGGCTGTTCGAGCGGTGTGAGCAGTTCCAGCATCGCCTCGCGCAGCGCGGAACGCAGTTGTGCGGCATCCGACAGGCTGTCGCGCCGCACCTGCTGACGCAAGCGTTCGAGCAGGAAGCCGGTGGCTTCCACGCCGACATCTGCGGTGAGCAGGATGGCTTCGAGCTCTTCGTACAGCGCATCGTCAATGGCGGCGCCAGGCGAAAACAGGCCACCGAGCTGACGACCAAGCTGCTCGCGCGTGCGGCGCAAGCCCTGACGCAGACGGGCTGCCCAGCCGGCGGGACGGGGATCAGCGGATTCCTGCAACGAAGAAGAATCCGCGGAGGGCGATTTTTTGAAGAAACCAAACACGGCCGGGGTAATCCAAGCGATAGTGAACGACAGGGCAGGCGCGATTATTCTATCACGCGTCATGGTGAAGTGGACGAAACGGGAGCAGGGGTATGAAGAGGTGGTGGGCAGGATTGGTGTGCATGCTGAGCGTGACGCTGGCGCATGCCGGAGTGCAGCAGTTTACGCTGGACAATGGCTTGCGGGTGATCGTGCAGGAAGATCACCGTTCTCCGGTGGTGGTGTCGCAATTGTGGTACCGGGTGGGCAGCATGGACGAGTTCAACGGATCGACCGGTCTGTCGCACATGCTGGAACACATGATGTTCAAAGGCACGAAAACTGTGCCGGACGGTCAGTTTTCCCGGCTGATCGCATCGGTCGGCGGTCGGGAGAATGCGTTCACCAATCTCGACTACACCGTGTACTTCGAGCAGTTGCAAAAGGATCGGCTCGGGCTGGCGTTTCGCCTCGAAGCCGACCGGATGCACAACCTGTTGCTCGCCGAGGACAGTTTCAGGCAGGAAAACCGTGTCGTGCAGGAAGAACGCCGCATGCGCACCGAAGATCAGCCGGAAGCGCTGGTGTACGAAAACCTGATGGCCACGACGTTCGAAGCCAACCCCTATCGCAGGCCCGTCATCGGCTGGATGGACGACATCCGTAACCTGACTGTGGACGATGTGCGTCACTGGTACCAGAGCTGGTATGCGCCCAATAATGCCACGCTGGTCGTGGTGGGTGATGTGCAGCCCGACGCGGTACGCGCACTGGCGCAGCAGTATTTTGGCGGCATCGCCTCTCATCCGCTGCCGGTTCGGAAACCGCAGGAGGAGCCGCAGCAGGTGGGTACCAAGCGCATCGTGGTCAAGGCTCCGGCCAAGGTGCCCTATATGATGATGGCCTGGCACGTGCCCGTGTTGCGCGATTATGCGCACGACTGGCAGCCGTACGCGCTGCAGGTTCTGGCCGGCGTGCTCGATGGTAATTCGGGGGCGCGACTGGGCCGGGTGGTCGTGCGCGAACAGCGCATCGCCAGTGAGGCCAGTGCGAGCTACGATCTGGTCGGTCGCGGGCCGGGGCTGTTTGTGATCGACGCCACGCCCATGCAGGGCAAGACCATGGCCGAACTGGAAGCCGCGCTGCAGGCACAGGTACGTTCGATTGCCGAACAGGGGGTGTCGGCCGATGAACTGCGACGTGTCAAGTCACAGGTGATCGCGGACAATGTCTACCGGCGCGATTCGATGTTCTATCAGGCCATGCTGCTGGGCGAATACGTGACCGACGGGTTGCCGGTGGAGGCAGTCGCCGCCCAGGCCGATCGCGTCTCGGCGGTGACGGCGCAACAGGTGCAGCAAGTGGCGAAGCAATATCTGGTCGACGATGCGCTGACAGTGGCCACGCTCGATCCACAACCGTGGGACGAGCACCACGAGCGCCCGGCTGTCGATCTGCATGATTTGAGGTGAATGAGATGATGCGTACAGGAATGATATTGGGCTTGCTGTTGTGGAGCGGTGCGGCGGTTGCGGCATTGCCGATTCAGCACTGGCAACTCGACAATGGTGCCCAGGTGTATTTTGTCGAGAATCACGATCTGCCGATTATCGACGTCAGCGTCGATTTTCCGGCAGGCAGTGCGTATGATCCGGTCGGCAAGGAAGGGGTGGCCAGCCTGACCCGACGGTTGCTCGATCAGGGGGCGGGGGGGCTGACCGATGTGCAGATCGCGGGGCAGCTTGCTGACGTTGGCGCAACGCTGGGCGGGCATTTCGATGCCGACCGCGCCGGGGTAACGCTGCGTACGTTGAGCCGGCCGGATGAAGCGCACCAGGCCTTGTCCCTGATGACGGCGGTGATCGATAAGCCTGCGTTTGCCGCTTCGGTGGTGGAACGTGAAAAGGCTCGCGTCATCGATGCGTTGCGTCAGTCCGATGGCGAGCCGCAAGTCATTGCCGCAGTGGCATTCCAGAAAGCCGTGTTCGCCGGGCATCCTTATGCGCATCGTGAAACGGGCGAGATTGCCACCGTGAGCCCGCTTGCATCCACGGATCTGCAAGCGTTCTATCGCTCGCATTACACAGCGGGTAATGCGGTGATTTCTCTGGTGGGGGATATGACGCGTGCTCAGGCCGATGCAATTGCGCATCAGCTGACGGCGGGTCTGGTGCCAGGCAAGGGTGATGTGCCGCCGCTGCCATCCGTGCCGGCGTTGACGGACGCCCAGGTGCGGAATATTCCGTTCCCGTCGCACCAGAGCCAGATCTTCATGGGTCAGCCGGGTGTGGCGCGCGGTGACCCGGATTACTATGCGCTCTATGTCGGCAACTACGTGCTCGGTGGTGGTGGTTTCGATTCGCGTCTGATGAACGATGTGCGGCAGAAACGCGGGCTGGCCTACAGTGTGTACAGTTATTTCATTC
The DNA here is from genome assembly GCA_021782795.1 of Pseudomonadota bacterium. Classification (GTDB taxonomy): domain Bacteria; phylum Pseudomonadota; class Gammaproteobacteria; order Burkholderiales; family Sulfuriferulaceae; genus Sulfuriferula. The sequence continues at coordinate 10,731 of JAJXUP010000032.1, forward strand.
CGATGCGGGTAGGCGGCGTGTTCCAGATCGGCTTGCAGACACGTGCCGACCAGACCGGTCAGGCGCTGCAGGTGGTGCGGCAGACGGTTGATGACTTCATGGCCCAGGGCGTGACCCCGGCGGAACTGACGCAGGCGAAAAACAGCATCGTCGGCGGTTTCCCATTGCGTATCGACAGTAACGCCAAATTGCTCGACTATGTGGCGATGATCGGGTTTTACGGGTTGCCGCTGGATTATCTCGATACCTTCCCGACACAGGTGCAGACCGTGACTGCAAACCAGATTGCCGAAGCGTTCCGGCGTCATCTGAATGCGGGAAAAATGGTGACGGTCGTGGTCGGCGCGGCCACGGCGGCAAAATGAATGGTGCGCACGGATGATGCGGTCGCGGTGCGCGTGATGGCCGGGCAAGGATTGGTCAAGGGCTCGGTACGCATTACCGGCGGCAAGTGGCGGCGGCGCGTGCTGCATTTTGCATCCCGTGCCGCACTGCGTCCGACGGCAGACATGGTGCGCGAACGTCTGTTCAACTGGCTTGGGCAAGACCTGACCGGCTGGCATTGCCTCGATCTGTTTGCGGGCAGTGGGGCGCTTGGTTTCGATGCAGCTTCGCGTGGTGCGGACTGCGTGTGCATGGTCGAACGGGACGCCGCAGCCTGCACTGCGCTGCGACAGAATGGCGACCTGCTTGGTGCGTCGGGGCAGGTTACAGTATATTGCGATGATGTGTTCGGCTGGCTGCAGCGTTCACCTCAGGCGGTGGGATGTGCGCCGTTTGATCTGGTTACGCTCGATCCGCCGTTTGCCCAGGGTGGGCAGGAACGCGTGCTCGACGTGTTGTCGCGTGGCTGGTTGCGGCCGCAGGCACGGGTGTACGTGGAACACGATGGCTCGCTCATCGTTCCGGAAGGATGGGATGTGCTGCGCGCCGGGCGTACCGGGCAGGCGCATTATTGTGTGTTGAGCTGGGGGGAAGCATGATCCGAACGGCGGTCTATCCGGGGACGTTTGATCCGGTCACGCGCGGGCACGAAGACCTGGTGCGGCGTGCGCTGCGCATTGCGGATGAGGTCGTGGTCGCTGTCGCGCTGGGCGGACACAAGCGGCCGTTTTTTGACCTGGATGAGCGTGTGGAGATGGCCCGGGAAGTGTTTGCCGGCATGGCTGGTGTCCGCGTCACCGGTTTTTCCGGGCTGCTGATGGATTTTGTTGCTGATCAGGGAGCGCACCTGGTGCTGCGTGGCCTGCGTGCGGTGTCGGATTTCGAGTATGAATTCCAGCTTGCCGGTATGAACCGCAACCTCAATCCGCACATCGAAACCGTGTTTATGACGCCTGCCGAACAGTACATGTTCATTTCTGCCAGCATGGTGCGTGAAATCGCCCAGTTGGGTGGCAACATCGATCCGTTCGTGCATCCGCTGGTGGCGCAGCGCCTGCGCGACAGGATCGGCGCGTCGGGCGCCATGCAGTGACGCATGGGGCGCGCTCTGTTAGAATGCGCTTATTGAGCGTATTGTCGCCGGAAACTGTTTTGCCTGAGGAAAAAAGACATGTCCCTGATGATCACCGATGAATGTATCAACTGCGACGTTTGCGAGCCTGAATGTCCGAACGAGGCCATTTCGCAGGGTGAGACCATTTACCAGATTGACCCGAACAAATGTACCGAGTGTATCGGTCATTATGATACGCCGCAGTGCGTGGAAGTGTGTCCGGTCGATTGCATCATCACCGGTGTGGAAGAAACCCAGGAGCAGTTGAACGACCGTTATCTGCAACTGACCGGTCAACACTGAATCGTCAGTTCAGTGCCGACGCCTGGCCGTGCAGTTGCTGCTGCAGCCAGGTGCGTAACGCTCCGATTTCCTCGGCGCAGATTTCGTGCCGTATCGGCCAGAGGTGCGGCGTGATGCCGAGTTGCGGTTGTGCAGCGTAGCTGGCCTGACTCCATGCCAGGGGTACCACCGGGTCTTCGCTGCCATGCGCGGCCCAGACTGGCACCGCCGGTGCTGACGGCACCAGGTGCGGTAGCCAGCCCGACAGGGCGGCGATGCCCGCCAGCGGCAGGCCGAGCGTGAGGCCGCTATACAGGGCCAGCGCGGCGCCCTGAGAGAATCCGGCCAGCGCGATGCGCTGCACGGCCACGCCGCGCTCTGTCTCACGGCGGATCCAGTGCGACACCTGTTCGCGCGCTGCCCGCAATCCTGCATCATCCTGCTGCATGTCGCCGTCGGTGTGCGTCAGGTCGAACCACGCGCGCATCGGATATCCGTCATACATCGAAATTGGTCGTACCGGCGCGTCAGGCAGTACGAAACGTACATGCTCGATTTCCAGCGCCTGGGCGATGGGCAGCAGATCGTGGCCATCGGCACCCAGTCCGTGCAGCAGCAACACGCTGGCATCGGGCCGGCCGGCGCTCCATTCCAGTGGGAGGGTGTCGTCGTTCATGGCAGTTATCCTTGTAGCAGTTGGCTTTCGGCGCTGGCCAGGTTGTCCGGGTTACCGCGTAGCACCAGCACGTCGCCCGGCAGGATGCGCATTTCCGGTTGCGGGTCGAGACCCCGGATGTTGCGCCGGCGCACCACCAGCACTTCCACGTCGAGATCCGTCAGTCCGGTTTCGGCGATGGTGCGATGGGCAGCGGCCGACTGCTCGGTAATCAGTACCGACGCCAGCCGTGGCTGGGCGGCATCGCTGATGGCCGAATCGGCGTCGCTCACGCCGCGGAAAAAGCCGCGCAGCAGACTATAACGCTGTTCGCGCACGCTGCGCAGTTTTTTCAGCACACGGCTAAGGGGTACGCCGAGCAGCAGCAGCGCATGTGATGCGAGCATCAGCGAGCCCTCCATGACCTCCGGTACTACCGCCATCGCCCCGGCGGCCATCAGGCTGTCGAGATCGGTCTCGTCGCGCGTGCGCACGATCACCGGCAGGTCAGGGCGGATTTCCTGTACCAGTTGCAGGATTTTCATCGACGCGGCGTGGTCGGAAAAAGTGATGACCATGCCATGTGCGCGGTTGAGGCCTGCCGCCTTGAGCACCTCGCGGCGCGACGCGTCGCCAAACACCACCGTTTCTCCAGCGGCCGAAGCATCGTGTACTCGTGCCGGATCGGCGTCGAGCGCGATGTAGCTGATCTGTTCCGATTCGAGCAGACGGGCGAGACTCTGGCCGCTGCGACCGTAACCGCAGATGATGAGGTGGTCGTTGATACCCATGCTGCGCGTCGCCACGTCGTGCAGTTCGCGGGCGCGGTGCGCCCATTCGCTGTTGCATGCCCAACGCACGATACGGTCCGACTGCTGCAGGATGAGTGGCGCAGTCATCATCGACAGCACCATCGCTGCCAGGACGCCTTGTAGTGTATTGCCGTGTACCAGGCCCAATCCGGCGGCCTGCGACAACAGCACGAAGCCGAATTCTCCTGCCTGCGCCAGCCCCAGTGCCGTACGCAGCGCAACCGGCGCATCGTTGCCGAACAGGCGGCCGATCAGCCAGACCAGACCGGTTTTGCTGAGGATCAGGCTCAACAGCAAGATGATGACCCATCCCAGGTGTTGCCAGACATTGAGCCAGTCGAGTTGCATGCCGAGGGTGACGAAAAACAGGCCCAGCAGCACATCGCGGAACGGTTTGATGTCGTCTGCCACCTGGTAGCGGAATTCGGTTTCGGAGATCAGCATGCCAGCCAGAAAGGCGCCCAATGCAAGCGACAGTCCGGCACGCTGGGTGAACCAGGCCAGGCTGAGCGTGATCAGCAGCACATTGAGCATGAACAGTTCGGACGATTTGTGACTGGCAACCCAGTTGAACCATGGGCGCATGAGCTTGTGACCCAGGAACAGCAGGGCAGACAGTGCGATGCCGGCCTTGATTACGGCCAGCAGCAGCGGTTGCCAGAGCGCATGGCTGCCACTGGCCAGCGCAGGCGCAAGGATCAGCAGCGGGATCACCGCCAGATCCTGAAACAGCAGCACAGCGATGATCTGATGCCCATGGTTCGATTGCAGCGCCAGGCGCTCGGCGAGCATTTTGCTGACAATTGCTGTCGAGGACATGGCCAATGCACCGCCAAGCGCGATACCGGCATTCCAGCCGAGACCGGCCAGATGTGCGGTCACCGCAGCAAGCAGGATGAAGCTCAGCACTTGTGCTCCGCCCAGGCCAAGTGCGGTGTTGCGGATTGCCTTGAGGCGCGGCAGGCTGAATTCGAGGCCGATGCTGAACATGAGGAATACCACGCCGAATTCGGCCAGCGCCGACGTGTCCGGGCTGTCCGGGATCCAGTCGAGGCTGTGCGGCCCCAGGATGATGCCCACCAGCAGGAAACCCAGGATGGAAGGCAGGTGGAGGCGGCGAAACAGCGCGGACACGACCACGGCCGCGGCCAGCAACAGAACGATGAGCGCAAGAGTCGAATGCATTCGGCAAGGGTAGAGGCATGCACCGGGCAATGCAAGCGCTGCGGCCGTGGCGGTGCGGATGTGTCCGGGTTCTGCTGGGGCAGCGGATAGGGTAAAATGCCAGTTCAGTCAACGATGATGGATTTATGATCGCTCCTTCTCCTTCCAGCGAAATCGACCCACAAGCCGTGCTGGCGCGTGCCCGGGATGTGCTGAACATCGAGTCCGAAGCCATTCTGGCCGTGCGTGACCGGATCGACGAACAGTTCGTTCGTGCCGTGTCGCTGATCCTCGCCTGCCGCGGCAGGGTGGTGGTGAGCGGTATGGGCAAATCGGGACATGTGGGCAACAAGATCGCCGCTACGCTTGCCAGTACGGGCACGCCGGCTTTCTTTGTGCATCCGGGCGAAGCCAGCCACGGCGACCTGGGCATGATTGCTGCGGACGATGTATGCATCGCCCTGTCCAATTCCGGTGAGAGTAGCGAACTGACGGCTATCGTGCCGCTCATCAAGCGGCGTGGGGCGCGGCTGATTGCCATGACGGGCAATCCACGCTCCACGCTGGCGATCGAGGCGGATGTTCACCTCGATGCCAGCGTGGCGCGCGAGGCCTGTCCGCTCAACCTTGCGCCTACTGCCAGTACCACTGCGGCGCTGGCGCTCGGTGACGCACTGGCCATTGCGCTGCTCGAGGTGCGCGGTTTTGGTTCGGAAGATTTTGCCTGGACCCATCCCGGTGGCGCACTGGGCAGACGATTGCTGGTGCATGTGCGCGACGTGATGCATGCAGGCGAGCGCCTGCCCATGGTCGGTCGCGATGCGCTGCTGCCGGAGGCCTTGCTTGAAATGACGCGCAAGCGGCTGGGCATGACTGCCGTGGTGGACGCCGCGCAGCATGTGCTGGGCATCTTTACCGATGGCGACCTGCGCCGCGTTCTGGAAAAGTCGCTTGATGTCCGCCAGGTCAAGGTCCTGGACGTGATGACGCCGCACCCGCACTGCATCGACGCCGAACAGCTGGCTGTGGTCGCTGTGGAACGCATGCAGCGCCACAACATCAACGGACTGCTGGTGGTGGATGCGCAGGGGCGGCTTACCGGTGCGCTCAACATGCTGGACCTGCTGCGCGCAGGCGTGGTGTAACAGGAAAACGGACGGAACATGAAACAGGCAACCCTGAGGGCCCAGCCGGTGCGGCTGGCAATATTTGATGTCGACGGCGTCATGACCGATGGCCGTCTGTATTTTGGCGATGACGGGCAGGAATACAAGGCGTTTCATTCGCTTGACGGACACGGCATGAAGATGCTGGCGCAAAGCGGCGTGCAACTGGCCATCATTACCGGACGAACTTCGCAGGTTGTGGTGCATCGCGCACGCAATCTGGGCATCGAGCTGGTCTACCAGGGCGCGGGTGACAAACTTGCAGCCTATGATGAGCTGCTGCGGCGTGTCGGGCTCACGCCTGAACAGACGGCCTACATGGGCGATGACGTGGTCGATTTGCCGGTGTTGCTGCGCTGCGGACTGGCGCTGACCGTGCCGACGGCGCCGGGCGAGGTGCAGCAGCACGCGCATCTGGTGACCGCGCGTGAAGGGGGTCGCGGCGCGGTGCGTGAAGTGTGCGAATTCATCATGAAGGCGCAGGGCACCTGGGCCGGGTTGTTGGCGCATTACCTGCAATGACCGATGAGTAACCGGCCGTTGTACGTTTTTTTGCTGATGATGCTCTTGATTCTGGCGGCAGGCACCGCCTGGCTCGAGTATGCCGTACAGACACACCGGGGCGGCAAGTGGTTGTCAAGATCACGCAGCCCGGATTACATGATCCGTCACTTCGTCGTTACGCGCACCAACCTGTCCGGTCAGGTGGTATATGTGCTGCATGCTGATTTTGCGGAGCATTTTCTCGACGACGATACGGCGACGTTGACGCTGCCGCATCTGGTGGCGCAAGATGAGAAGCAGGGGAGCGTGGACATCCGTTCGGATCGCGCGTTCGTGACCGCCAAGGCGAAGGAAGTGAGATTTTTCGGCCACGTGGTTCTGGTGCGTGACATGCACGACGGCCAGGGACCGCTGACGCTGACGACGGATTATTTGCAGGCCTTTCCGGACGACCAGATCATCCAGACCAGTCATGCGGTCGAAATCGTGGGTGAAAAAATTCACATGACCGCGAAAGGTCTGGTGATGAACAACGCCACCAGACAGTTGCATCTGTTGCATGACGTAAAGGAACAATATGAACCGGCGCATTGAACTTGGCTTGCCGCTCGTGGCAGCGTGGCTGCTGATGCTGTGGCTGGCGGGGCCAGCCCTGGCCGAGCAGGCGGATCGCAGCAAGCCGGTCAATATCGAGGCCAACAGCGTGCAGATGGACGATCTGCACAAGACCAGCCTGTATGAAGGTGATGTGATCCTGACCCAGGGAACGCTGCAGGTGCATGCCGACCGGGTAGCAGTCAAACAGGATGCCGCGGGTTTCAATCAGGCCACCGCCTGGGGAAATCCGGTGTATTTTCGCCAGAAACAGGACAATTCCGACGAGTACCTCGAAGGCTGGGCCAACCGCCTCGACATGGACAATGCCAAGAATACCGTGCTCATGACGGGCAATGCGCGTCTGAAAAAGGGTGCCGACGAGATGCATGCCAGCTCGATGCTGTACAACACGGCCACCCAGCAATTCTCGGCGCAGCGTGATACCAGTCTTCGGCCCGATGGCCGACCTGACCGGGTGCGTACGGCCATTTTCCCCAAGGCGACCCAAACGGCGCAGCCGGCTCCCGATAGCGGCGTGCCCCTGCAGACATCCGGCGCAATCCAGGACGGAACGGCCAGCCATGAGTGAGTTGCGCGCCGAACACCTGAAAAAGAGCTATCGCGCGCGCGCGGTGGTCAAGGACGTGTCGATCGAGGTCAGGAGCGGTGAGGTCGTCGGCCTGCTCGGACCCAATGGCGCCGGCAAGACCACCTGTTTTTACCTGATCGTCGGTCTGCTCAAGCTTGACGGTGGTCGGATCTGCCTTGACGGCAATGACCTCGCGACCATGCCGATCCACAAGCGTGCCGGGCTCGGTCTGAGCTACCTGCCGCAAGAAGCCTCGATTTTCCGCAAGATGACCGTGGC
>JAJXUP010000162.1 GCA_021782795.1 Pseudomonadota bacterium
TGGTGCGTCCCGGGACCGAGCGTGACATTCCGTCTGATCTCATCGTCTCGGCCATCGGCCAGGCTGTCGATTTCACCGGGCTGGAAGAGTTCGACAACAACAATGGCCTGATCAAGGCGGACAGCAACTACCGCTTCCCCGGCAAGAAGCATATCTTCGTTGGCGGCGACGTCATCAAGCCGCATTTGCTGACCACGGCCATCGGTCATGCGTCGATCGCCGCTGACGGCATCCATGCCTATCTCACCGGCAATGAAGATCTCGACAAGCGGCCCAAGGTGGACGTGCACCGGTTCGACGTGATCCGCAAGCTGGCTGAGAAAGGAGTTCCGCCCGAGAGCTATCATCACCAGCAGGCACGGGGTTCGGACAGCAGTGCTTACGCGGTGCACAACTTCGAGGATCGTTCGGGCAAGTACATCATTCCGGCCAAGGAGCTGTTTCTTGGGCATTTCCAGTTTGTCCAGCGCAACCTGCGCGAGACCATCACCCTGACTGCCGAACAGGCGCTGGGGCACTTCGAGGAGCGGTTGTTTGCGCTGTCGGAGCAGCAGGTGGTTAGCGAAGCCAAGCGTTGCATGAGCTGCGGATTGTGCTTCGAATGCGATAATTGCGTGGTGTACTGTCCGCAGGCCGCCGTGTTCAAGGTCAAGCGTGACAAGGCGACTACCGGCCGCTATGTGGATACCGACTATGCCAAGTGCATCGGTTGTCATATCTGCGCCGATGTGTGCCCGACGGGCTACATCAAGATGGGCATGGGCGAGTAACGCGCCATGAACAGACTGGGCGGAGGATGGGTCAAGGGGGTTGTGCTGGTTGCTGCGCTGCTGGCCGGCGTGCTGGCAACCGCCTTTGCCGACGAGGATGCCGATAATGCGTCCTCTGGCGTTGCCAGGCCGCACATCGTGCAGCCCAGAGGCGACAAGTGCGTGGCGGACACCGCCTGGATGCGCAAGAACCACATGAAGCTGCTGATGCATCATCGCGTGGGAGCCGTGCACCAGGGCGACAACCAGCTGGCTGACAAGACCAGTATCGTGAATTGCGTCAATTGTCATGCCAGTGCCAAGGACAACAGCGTGACCGGCCCGGGCGATTTCTGCCAGAGTTGCCATGCGTATGCCGCGGTGAAGATCACCTGTTTCGAGTGTCATTCGAACAAGCCGTCTTCCCAGTCTGCTTCGGCATTCCATCCGGCGGTTTCGCAGGGTGCGGGCGCACGCATGTATCACGCTGAGGCGGCGCAGGCGCATTCCGGTCAGGCCGGAACGGCAACGCGGTTCGACGCCAGGGATCTGGCATTGGCAGGAGTGGTCCGATGAGTGATTTTGACGCATACCGTCGTCGTTTCGTGACGGGCATGGTGGGGGTGGCCGCGGTGGGCGCTCTGCCTGCCGGAGTCATGCTGTGGCAAGCCCAGGCTCGCGCCGATAACGACGATCTGCCTGCCTCAGGCAAGATTCGCTGGGGCATGCTGATCGATACCACGCGTTGCGCGACCGGCTGCGATGCCTGCGTGCGTGGCTGCAACCAGGAAAACGGCATGTCCGGCCAGACGTCGCCGACTGATCCGCAGTGGATCCGCAAGGTGACGGTGAAGAATCCCCGTACCGGCTTTGGCTTCTCCCTGCCGGTGATGTGCCAGCACTGCGAGGAGCCACCGTGCGTCGATGTCTGTCCGACCGGCGCATCATTCAAACGTGCGGATGGCATCGTGCTGGTCGACCGGCACATCTGTATCGGATGCCGGTACTGCATGATGGCCTGTCCCTACAAGGCGCGTTCGTTCATTCACCAACCGGTCACGGACCAGTTGGCTGAAGTGCCGCGCGGGCAGGGCTGCGTGGAAGCCTGTTCGATGTGCGTGCAGCGCATCGATGCCGGTCTGCGCACCACCGCCTGCCAGGAAGCCTGCAACGCCGAAGGCCACAAGGCGATCTTCTTCGGCGATCTCAAGGATCCGGAGAGCGAGATTTCACGGCAACTGGCCAGCTACGCCAGTACGGAGATTCTGGCGGATCTGGATTTGCATACCGGCGTACGTTATCAGGGTATATAAGTCATGCGCATCGTTTATCGTGAACTGGAAGGTAACAGTCTTGCCTATTTCGGCCTGCTGGGCGGACTGGGTGTGCTGGTGGTGGCCGGCCTGCTGTCGGCGTGGCAGATGGAGCATTACGGACACATCATTACCGGCATGACCAACCAGGTCGTCTGGGGCATGCCGCACGTGTTCGCGGTGTTCCTGATCGTGGCCGCCTCGGGAGCGCTCAACGTCGCTTCCATCGCTACCGTGTTCGGCAAGCATTTCTACAAGCCGCTGGCGCCGTTGTCGGCGCTGCTGGCCATTGCGCTGCTGGCCGGGGGACTGATGGTACTGATGCTCGACCTCGGTCGTTCCGATCGGGTGATCGTGGCAATGACGCATTACAACTTCAAGTCGGTGTTCGCGTGGAACGTGTTCCTGTACAGCGGATTCTTCACCTTTGCTGCGGCTTATGTCTGGACCATCATGGACCGTACGGTCTCGGCGCTGTACAAGCCGGTTGGTGTCGCAGCGTTCATCTGGCGGCTGGCGCTGACCACAGGTACCGGTTCGATCTTTGGATTCCTCGTGGCACGGCAAGCCTATGATTCGGCCCTGCTGGCGCCGATGTTCATCATCATGTCGTTCAGTTACGGTCTGGCAATCTATCTGCTGGTGCTCATGTCGGCCTACTGCTGGAGCAAGCGTCCGCTGGGTGATGCGGTGGTGCGCCGGCTGAAGAATCTGCTGGCAGTGTTCATCGCAGCGGTGCTGTATTTTACGCTGGTCTATCATCTGACCAATCTGTATTTCACCAAGCATCACGGTCTGGAGCGTTTCATCCTGCTCGATGGCGGCGTCTACACCACGCTGTTCTGGGTCGGCCAGGTCGTGCTTGGCGGCATCGTGCCACTGGCGCTGTTGCTTGCGCCGGCCACACGTCAGTCACGCATGGCGGTTGCCGTATCCAGCCTGCTGGTCGTGTTCGGCGGACTGGCGCAAATGTATGTTACGATCATTGGTGGTCAGGCCTATCCGCTGCCGTTGTTCCCCGGCATGGATGTGAGCAGCAGTTTCTATGATGGCGTGGTGCATCCGTACGCGCCTTCGCTGGTGGAAACGCTGCTGGGCATCGGCGGCGTCGCGCTGGCGCTTGCCATCGTTGTGTTCGCAATCAAGATTCTGCGTTTCCTGCCCGAGAGCCTGGAGGACGCGGTCGTGGATCCTCACCATAAGGCAGCCTGACGAAGTCCCGGCTGCACCGACTGACGTCCGAGGAGGTTTCCGCATGAATGAAGAACACCCGTTTGCAGTATTTGTCCGCACGCTGGGCAAGGGACGCAACGGTTCCCGCTCGCTGACGCTCGAAGAGGCGCAGCAGGCGATGCGCATGATTCTGGCAGGCCAGGTCGAGCCGGAGCAACTGGGCGCGTTTCTCATGTTGATGCGTGTCAAGGAAGAATCGCCCGAAGAGCTTGCCGGGTTCGTGATGGCCGCGCGTGAAGCCCTTCCGCTGCCGGACAAGGCGCCGGCAGTGCGGGTGGACTGGTCGTCGTACGCGGGCAAGCGCCGCCAGCTGCCATGGTTCCTGTTGTCGGCGCTGCTGCTGGCAAGTCATGGCCTGAGCGTCTTCATGCATGGTGATGGCGGACGTGATGATGGCCGCATTTATACACCCGAGGCGCTTGCGCTGCTGGGGATCACTCCGGCCGCTACCCTTCGGGAGGCCGCCGAGCAGCTGCGTGCACAGCATTTCTCGTTCATGACGCTCGAATCGCTCAACCCCGTGCTGCATCGTCTCATGGGCATGC
>JAJXUP010000163.1 GCA_021782795.1 Pseudomonadota bacterium
GTTTTCGTAATGGTCAGGGGCGGGGGCACGCATGGTCGGGAAAACAGAATCTTTGTCGGCCGGAGCGCGGTTATATTACACTAACACGCTTGCGAAAGTGGCGGAATTGGTAGACGCACTGGATTTAGGTTCCAGCGCCGCAAGGTGTGCGGGTTCGAGTCCCGCCTTTCGCACCAGACTTTAGCACCAGAGGCCATGGCGCGGTGGCAGGAGGACAGGATGCAACGAGTGGCGGGGTGGGGTATGGTGGCGCTGGCCGTGTTGGCGGCGATCTGGTGGTTCGGGCTGCGTACCGATCCGCGTGTGGATGCGCTCAATCATGCCATCGAGACGCAGGGCAGTGCGGCTCTGCGGCATTACGCCTATCCGTTCCGCGTATTGCGCATGGATGGCAGTGTGGCAGTGATGGGCTCGCCGCGTTCGGCGCAGATGCCGGTGCAGAAGATGATCCGCGTCATCGATCCTTCGCTTGAGGGTGCCGATCCGGGCAATGCGGATTTCATCGCGGCCGAGAAGCAGATGGCGACGCTGCAGTTCGAGGCGCGGGCCATCGTGCTGGCGCAACCCGGCATCAGTGCCGTGCGTTTCGAGCTCGACCGTGACTGGTTGCGCAGTCAGGGAATCGACGTCGACTGAGCCGGTCTCTTTTTTGCCGTTTCGTGCGCTGATGGCCCGCTGTCCGGCGGCTTTGAATCGGATCGGGCAACATGATATGCTTCTCCCCTTGACAATCGGTTTCAGCGTCTGGCCATGACCTGTCGTGGCGGGCTCGTGCGCCGCATCCGAATCTGCTCCAGCCTGTTTTGTATCCAAGGAAAAACCATGCAAGACCCACATATCGAAGAACTCGGCGCCCTGGAGCGTCGTGTCAACCTGTCCGTTGAACTGCAAGCAGTGGAGTTCGAGGTGGCCAACCGGCTCAAGCACATTGCGCGTACGGTTCGCCTGGATGGTTTCCGCCACGGCAAGGTGCCGATGAAGCTGGTGGAGCGGCAGTACGGCGGCGAAGTGCGCCAGGAAGTGCTGGCGCGGGCAATCGAGCAGGTGTTCTCGCAAACGGTGGAGAAGCAAAAACTCAAGGTGGCCGGTTTCCCGCGCATCGAGCCGAAAGCGGAACCTTCGGCCGAAGGGCTGTTCGAATTTCAGGCGCTGTTCGAGATCTACCCGCAGATTGAAATCGGTTCGCTGGCTGACAAGGAGATCGTGCGGCCCCAGGTGACCATGGGCGAGGCCGAAGTCGACAAGACGCTGGACGTGTTGGCGAAGCAGCGTGTGAGATATGTGGTGCAGCCGCGCCCGGCGCAGGCGGGCGATCGCGTCACGCTGGATTTTGTCGGCCGCATTGACGGCGAGACCTTCCCGGGTGGCGAGGGCAGCAACATGACCCTGGTCATTGGCGCCGGACGGGCATTGCCCGAGTTCGAGAACGGGCTCACCGGCATGTCGGCCGGCGAGCGCAAGACGGTGGATGTGCCGTTTCCCGAGGATTACCATGCCAAGGAACTGGCCGGCAAGACGGCGCAGTTCGAACTCGCTGTGCATGAAGTGGCCGAGCCGGTGCTGCCGGCCATCGATGCCGAGTTTGCCCGCAACCTTGGAATCGCCGATGGCGATGTGACCGCGTTGCGCAGCGAGATTCTCGGCAACCTCGAACGCGAGGTGCGCCAGCGGGTGCGCTCTCAGGTGCGCGATCAGGTCATGCAGCTGCTGCTCGACACGACCTCCTTTGAAGTGCCGAAAACGCTGGTGCAGGCCGAGGCCGCACGCCTGATGGACCAGGCACGCAAGGAAATGCAGGGACGTGGCATGGATGTTGCAGGGGACACCCTGCCGGTGGCGCTGATGGAACAACAGGCACACAGGCGCGTGGCGCTGGGGCTGATCCTGTCGGAAATCGTACAGGAACACCAGCTTACCGCGCGTTCGGGTCAGGTGATGCAGATGATCGAGGAACTCGCGCAAAGTTACGAGGACCCCGACAGCGTGATCGCCTGGTATCGTGATACACCAGAGAAGATGCAGGAAATCACTTCGCTTGCGCTGGAAGAAAACGTGGTCGACTGGGTGCTGGGTCAGGTCCGGGTGACCGACCAGCCGACCAGTTTCGAAGAACTCATGGGAAGGAGCAAGGCATGATGCAATACCAGGAACCGCAGGCCCTTGGCCTGGTCCCCATGGTGGTGGAACAGAGCGGACGCGGTGAACGCGCGTATGACATCTATTCGCGCCTGCTCAAGGAACGACTGGTGTTCGTGGTGGGACCAATCAACGAACAGACGGCCAACCTGGTCGTCGCCCAGTTGCTGTTCCTTGAATCGGAGAACCCCGACAAGGACATTCACCTGTACATCAATTCGCCCGGCGGTTCGGTATCTGCCGGCCTGTCGATCTATGACACCATGCAGTTCATCAAGCCTGACGTCAGCACGTTGTGCATGGGCCAGGCAGCCAGCATGGGTGCGTTCCTGCTGACTGCGGGCGCTCCGGGAAAACGTTTTGCGCTGCCCAATTCGCGAGTGATGATTCATCAGCCGCTGGGCGGTTTTCAGGGGCAGGCGTCCGATATTGCCATTCACGCCAAGGAAATCCTCTACCTGCGCGAGCGGCTCAATGCCATGATGGCATTGCATACCGGCCAACCTGTGTCTACCCTTGAAAAAGACACTGACCGTGACAATTTCATGAGTGCGGAAGAGGCGGTCCAGTATGGGCTGATTGACAAGGTGATGACCCGCCGCGTGGACGAGAAGGGCAAGAACCGGGAGCATGAATGATGTCTGAGAAAACCAGCGGAGAGAAGTTGCTGCATTGCTCATTTTGCGGCAAGAGCCAGCATGAGGTGCGCAAGCTGATCGCCGGACCGGCGGTCTTCATCTGCGACGAATGCGTCGATCTGTGTACCGATATCATTCGCGAGGAGATCCAGCAGGACAAGATGGGCAAGGGCGACAAGTCGGCCCTGCCCACACCGCGCCAGATCCGCGAAATTCTCGATGATTACGTGATCGGGCAGGATCAGGCCAAACGCAGCCTGTCGGTGGCGGTCTACAATCACTACAAGCGCCTGCGTCACGCCAGCGACAAGAACGAGATCGAACTGGCCAAGAGCAATATCCTGTTGATCGGCCCCACCGGCTCCGGCAAGACGCTGCTCGCGCAGACCCTTGCGCGCCTGCTCGATGTGCCGTTCGTCATGGCCGACGCCACTACGCTGACCGAAGCTGGCTATGTTGGCGAGGATGTGGAGAACATCATCCAGAAATTGTTGCAGAAATGCGACTACGACGTGGAAAAAGCGCGCAACGGTATCGTCTACATCGACGAGATTGACAAGATATCGCGCAAGTCGGACAACCCGTCGATCACCCGCGACGTGTCGGGTGAAGGGGTGCAGCAGGCGCTGCTCAAGCTGATCGAAGGCACAACGGCATCGATTCCGCCGCAAGGTGGCCGCAAGCACCCCAACCAGGAATTTGTCCAGGTGGACACCACCAATATCCTGTTCATCTGCGGTGGCGCGTTTGCCGGTCTGGAACGGGTGATCCAGAACCGGACTGCAAAAAGCGGCATCGGCTTCGGGGCGGAGGTGCGCAGCCAGGAAAACAGCAAGGACATTACCGAGCTGCTGCACGAAGTCGAACCGGAAGACCTGATCAAGTTTGGTCTGATTCCGGAACTGATCGGGCGTCTGCCGGTGATCGCCACGCTCGAGGAACTCGACGAGGCTGCGCTGATGACCATTCTCACCCAGCCCCGCAATGCGCTCACCAAGCAATACGCCCGTCTGTTCGAGATG
>JAJXUP010000033.1:0-10821 GCA_021782795.1 Pseudomonadota bacterium
GCTGGGATGCCGACGAGGACGAACCATATTTCGCGGCGTTGTTTGAATCGCGTGTCGACCGCATGACCGACCCGGGCATTCGCCCGGAAGTCGAACGTCTGTCCGCCAGACTGACCGATCACCCTTACTTCCGGATGCAACCATGAGTACTCCCCTTGTTGCGGGATACGCCACGTCAGAGGCGACCCGAGAATATGTTTCCACTTTTGGCAAAGCCTGCGGTCGTGGGCACTTCAGCGATTTTCCCGAGACCCGTCTGCGTCTGTCTTCGCTTGGGGTGGGCAGTTTTCCGGGGGCGCCCACCGATGAGGTGGATGCGCAGATCGCCAGCATTGTTCGCGATGCACTGCTCAACGGCATCAACGTAGTGGATACCGGTGCGCACTACCGCTACGGGCGTTCGTGCTCGGCGCTGGGTGAAGGTATCCGTGCTGCGCTGGCGCAAGGCGTGAAACGCGAGCAGATGTTTCTGGTGTCGAAAGGCGGGTTTCTCGGCTTTCGCGACGGCCGTCCGGATGACCTGAATGCATGGTTCGAGCGTGAAATCGTGCTGACCGGACTGGGCAGAAAGGATGATCTGGTGCAGGGGCATTGCATCAGCCCGGAATACATTGGCTTCCAGCTCGAACTGTCACGCCGTCTGATGGGAGTGGAGACCCTGGATGCCTTTCTGATCGATCAGCCCGAGGTGCATATTCCGGTCATCGGCAAGGAAATGCTCAACCGCAAGCTGGAAGCCGTGTTCCGGGTGCTCGAACAGGCTGTGCGCGAGGGGCGCCTGCGTTATTACGGTATTTCCACATTCAACGGTTTCCGCGTGGAAACCGACAATGTGCTGTTCCAGTCGTTCACATCGATGCTGGGACTGGCGGAAAAGGCTGCCCAGGCCGTATGGCAGGACGCGCGGGCGAAGCCGAATTTCCGTGTGGTGCAGATGCCGTTCAACCAGGTGATGCAGGAGGGGTTCACCCGTTTCAATCAGGCGACCGGACAGGGCAATGTGGCGTCATCGCTGCAGGCGGCCTACCAGCTGGGATTGTACGTGATGGCGAGTCACGGTCTGTTCAAGGGGCGTCTGGCACAGACGTCGCTGGATGCGGTGATGCAAACGCTGGCCAGTCTGCCGAATCCCGCACAGCGAGCCATGCAGTTCAACCGCTCCACGCCGGGGCTGGGCACATCGCTGATCGGCATGAGCTCACCGGCGCACCTGCAGGACATGCTGGCGGTGGCCAGGCTCGAACCGCTGGAGAAGTCGGTGTACCTGCAGATGTATGAACGGGTGGAGTGACTGCGCGGCCTGGCCCGCAATGTGTTGTTTGCGGGGGGAGTCGCGCCACGGCATGTTCGCCTGGGAGCGTTAATCTGCCGTGCGTTTGCGCGATCGTGGCGGTTTTGCCGCCAACGCGGGCCGGACGCGCTGTGAGGCGCGGGCGGCCGAAACGGTGGGTGTGGCCGTCTTTCTTTCTGCGTAGGGATTGGTGCTGACGTTGAACTGGATGCGCAGTGGCGTCCCGTGCAGGCGGAATGCGCGCACGAACACGCCTTCCAGGTAGCGGCGGTAGCTGTCGCCGATGGTGTCGAGCGCATTGCCATGGATCACGATCAGCGGCGGGTTCATGCCTCCCTGGTGCGCGTAGCGCAGTTTGGGACGGAATGGCCCGGTCTTCGGTGGCTGGTGGGCGGCGACGGCGTCGATCAGTACCCGTGTAAGTTGCGGCGTCGAGAGTTTGATCATGGCGGCATGCCATGCTTCGTCGACCGAGCGCATCAACGTATCAAGTCCGGTGCCACGCAATGCGGAAATGTAATGGAAGCGCGCGAATTCGAGGAATTTGAGCTTGCGGTCGATCTCGCGTTTGATATTGTCGCGCTGTTCCTGCGGCAGTCCGTCCCATTTGTTGATGGCGACGACCAGCGCGCGGCCGGATTCGAGCACGAAACCGGCGAGGTGCGCGTCCTGTTCGGAAATGTCGGCACGGGCATCGAGCACAAGGATGACGACATTGGCGTCGGCAACGGCCTGCATGGTTTTGATGACGGAAAATTTTTCCACCGTTTCGGTGACCTTGCCACGTCGGCGCACACCGGCGGTGTCGATCAGCGTCCAGGTCTGGCCATTGCGCTCGAAATCGATGTAGATGCTGTCACGGGTGGTGCCTGGCTGGTCGAAGGCGATCACGCGCTCTTCGCCGACCAGGCTGTTCACCAGCGTTGATTTGCCGACATTCGGGCGGCCGATCAGGGCGATTTTCGGATGGCGGCTGTCGTCTTCTTCGGGCGCGTCCGGTATATGGGCGAGCGCGATGTCCATGAGCTCATTGAGCCCTTCGTTGTGGCTGGCGGAGATGGCGACAGGTTCGCCCAGCGCCAGTTCATGGAATTCGGCGCCGGCCACCTCGCGTGCCATGCCTTCCGCCTTGTTGACCACCAGATGCACCGGGCAATGGCTGCGGCGCAGATGGTCGGCGATGATCTTGTCCTGCGCGGTGCAACCGGTGCGGCTGTCGACCAGAAACAGCACCACGTCGGCTTCGTCGATGGCCTGCAGGGTCTGGCGCGCCATCTCGTGCATGATGCCTTCCTTGACCACCGGTTCCAGGCCGCCGGTATCGACGATCAGGTAGGGTTTGCGGCCAATGCGGCCCTGGCCGTAGTGCCGGTCGCGGGTCAGCCCGGGCTGGTCGGCGACCAGCGCGTCCCGGGTTTTGGTGAGTTTGTTGAACAGGGTGGATTTGCCGACATTGGGACGGCCGACCAGCACGACGGTAGGTTTCATGGGCGCGTTACGGCATCTTGATCAGGAACACGCCACCCTTGCTGGTTTGCACCAGCAGGTTGTTGCGGTATTCCATGGGTTGTACGACGATGGGCGAGCCATCGGTGGCGATGCGCGCGACGAAGTGCCCGTCGGACAGGGAAAGGAAGTGCACATAGCCCTGATAGTCACCTACCGCAAGATAGCCGCCGATGAGACGCGGTGCGGTCAGTTGGCGCAGATGCAATGCGGGTTGTTTCCAGCGGTTGACGCCGTGTTCCTTTTCATAGGCGTAGATGTTGCCTTCAACATCACTGACATAGACATTGTCGCTGTCCATGGCCAGTCCCGCAGTGCTGGACATCTCCTTGGACCACATCAGCGCGCCGCTGCGGACGCTGAAGCAGGACAGTTTGCCCTGATAGGACACTGCGCAGGCTTCCTCGTCATCGACCACCGGCGTGCTGGTCACGTCGTTGACGCGTTCGATTTCGCTGGCGCCGCGGGGTACCGAGACATCGGCTTCCCATCCCAGCGTGCCAGTGTCGAGTGTCAGCGCGACCAGCTTGCCGCCGGCATAGCCGGCAAACACGCCGCTGCGATAAATGGTCACACTGGGTGAGGCATGCAGCGTGAGCGGGGGCAGGGTGTGCTGGTAATGCCATTTTTGCTTGCCGTTGCTGTCATCCAGTCCGTAAATGTCACCATTTTCGGTTCGCACCACGACCACCCCGTCGGATTCCTTGGGTACGCCGACCACTGTGCTGGACAACTGCGAGCTCCAGCGCAGTTTGCCGTCACGATTCCAGGCTTTGAGTTCACCTTTGAGCGATCCGGTGTATTCGCTGTCGGGCGATGCGCCGACGGCCGCTGTGTCGGACATGCCGAGGGCGGTCCGCCAGACGGTGTTGCCGTTGTCCGGATTGAGGCGCAGCAGTTGATTCTTGTTGTCGGCGACGAAAATCGCATCGAGCACGCCAGCCGGGCTGAACGTGTTGGGTGACTTGCCATCCAGACGGGTATGCCATGACATGCCGACCTGGATTGCCGGCTTGAGCGCGACGAGCGGTGCCGGTGGAGGCGGAGGATTGTCATCTCCGAACCAGTTGACCGGGTTCAGGTTGTGCACGAAATGGGCGCAACCGCCGAGCGTCAGAGTGGCCAGCAGCGCCAGCGGAAGGGTGATTCGGTGGTTCATGGCTGGGCAGCTCCGGCGATGGCATTGAGTTTGATTTCCACGATTTGCCGGTATGGACTGTCGGCAGGCAGTTTCTGTAGCGCCGTCTGGTAGGCGACGCGGGCCTGGTCGCGCCGGCCCAGCATGAGCAGGGCATCGCCCTTGAGATCGCTGTAGAGATCGGCATCGCTCTCGTCATGTGGGCGGTCAAGCATCTTTACTGCCTCGGCGGGCTGGTGCGCATCGAGCAACATGCCGGCCAGATGCAGCCGGGCGATGGTCTGCATGCCGGATTCGCTGCTGTGGTCGAGTACCCATTGCAGTTCGGAGCGGGCGGCGGCGTCATTGTGCGCTGCCGCATTGGTGGCCGCAGCGATGAGCGCGCCGCGTGCGCTGTAGGCGCTGTCGGGATACTGCTTCATCAGTGTGTCGGCCAGCGAACTGACCGCGCTGGTCTGGCCGGCTTGCTGCATCGCTTGCAGCGTGGCATAGATGCTGGCGGCCTCGGCCGATTTGTGCAGGGTCTGGCGGTGCCACCACGTATAGCCGGTCGCGGCAATGGCGAGGATGAGCAGCACGCCGAGGACCAGATTGGCGTAGCGTTTCCAGAAGTCCTTGATCTGGTCGATTTTTTCCTGTTCGTCCAGGGTCAGTTCGCTGCTCATGCGCAATCCTTGCTCAAAAGGGTGGAGATGACGTGTTCAACCGGCATGCGGGCCTGCTCGCGGGCATCGCGCAACGGCTTGAGACTGATCTGGCCGCTGGCAGCCTCGTCGTCGCCGATGATGCAGGCAAAACGGGCGCCGCTGGCGTCGGCTTTTTTCATTTGCGACTTGAAACTGCCGCCACCGCAGTGCAGCACGACGCGCAGACCGGCTTCGCGCAGGCTGCGCGCACTTTGCCAGGCAAAGGCTTCGGCATGCGTACCGGCAAAGACGACGTAGGCATCAGGTCCCGCATCGACAGGTACGATGCCCGCATGTTCCATCAGCGCGAGCAGCCGCTCGATGCCGATGGCATAGCCGCAGGCAGGGTGAGGCTTGCCGCCGATCTGGCCGATCAGGCCGTCATAGCGGCCGCCGGCGCACACGGTGCCCTGCGCACCGAGTTCGTCGGTGATCCATTCAAACACGGTGTAGTTATAGTAATCGAGTCCGCGTACCAGCCGGTGGTTGAGGCGGAACTCGATGTCATGCGCGCGCACGATGCGCTGCACGGTCTCGAAATGAGCGCGAGCAGCGTCGTCCAGGTCATGTTCCAGACGCGGCGCGGCTTCGATCAGGGCCTGCATGGCAGGGTTTTTACTGTCGAGAATGCGCAGCGGGTTGGTGTGCAGGCGGCGACGGGCATCATCGTCGAGCTGGTCGGCATGGCTTTCGAACCAGTCGATGAGGCGATTGCGGAATCGGGCACGAGCGTCGCTGTCGCCCAGCGTATTGAGTTCGAGGCGGATGCCGCCCAACCCGATGCGACGCCACAGATCGGCCGTCATGACGATGTGCTCGGCATCCATGTCGGCGTCTGCATAACCCATCGCTTCCACACCGATCTGGTGAAACTGGCGGTAGCGACCCTTTTGCGGGCGCTCGTGACGGAACATCGGTCCGGAATACCACAGACGCTGCGCCGACTGGTACAGCAGATTATGTTGCACGACCGCACGCACGCAAGCTGCGGTGCCTTCAGGACGCAGCGACAGTTGTTCGCCGTTGAGTGCATCGGTGAAGGAATACATTTCCTTTTCCACGATGTCTGTCACTTCGCCGATGGCGCGTTTGAACAGTCCGGTCTGTTCGATGATCGGGGTGCGGATCTCGTGGTAGCCCCATGCGGACAGCCAGTCGCGGGTCAGTTGTTCCAGGTGCTGCCAGCGTGGCGTTTCTTCGGGCAGGATATCGTTCATCCCGCGGATGGCTTGAATCGGTGCGTTCATGGTTGCAGATGCAGGGGAATGATCTTTTTTGCTTCGGTCATGTCTGCCGATGCCGTGTAATGGTCCAGGACATACTGTTCGACGATGGCCTGGAATTCTTCGGCGATGCGGTCGCCCTTGAGCGTGACCGTTTTTTCGCCATCGACGTAGACCGGCGCGACCGGCACCTCTCCGGTGCCTGGCAGGCTGATGCCGATGTTGGCGTGGCGCGATTCGCCGGGGCCATTGACCACGCAGCCCATGACGGCCACCTGCATCGTTTCCACGCCGGGATGGCGGCTGCGCCAGACGGGCATCTGCTCGCGCAGATGGCGCTGGATATCCTGTGCCAGTTGCTGGAACACGGTGCTGGTGGTACGGCCGCAGCCTGGGCAGGCGACAACGAGCGGCGTGAACGAGCGCATCCCCATGGTCTGCAGGATTTCCTGTGCGACGATGACTTCACGTGTGCGGTCACCGCCAGGTTCGGGGGTGAGTGAAATGCGGATGGTGTCGCCAATGCCCTGCTGCAGCAGCACCGCCAGCGCGGCAGTCGAGGCGACGATGCCTTTCGATCCCATGCCGGCCTCTGTAAGACCGAGATGCAGCGGGTAGTCGGTGCGCGACGACAGCTCCTGGTAGGTGCTGATCAGATCCTGCACGCTCGACAGCTTGCAGGACAGGATGATGCGGTCGGCAGGCAGTCCGATTTCTTCGGCCTTGTGTGCGGATTCGAGTGCGGAAGTGATCAGTGCTTCGCGCATGACCCATTCCGCCTCGTGTGGCTGGGTGCGGTGGGCATTTTCGTCCATCAGGCGTGCCAGGTGTGCCTGGTCGAGGCTGCCCCAGTTGACGCCGACGCGGATGGGCTTGTCATGACGACAGGCGGTTTCGATGAGCGTGGCGAACTGCTCGTCACGTTTTGCGCCACGTCCGACGTTGCCGGGATTGATGCGGTATTTCGCCAGCGCTTCGGCACAGGCGGGTTCGGCGGTCAGCAGCTTGTGGCCGTTGAAATGGAAATCGCCGATGAGCGGGACATTGCAGCCGCGCTGCGCAAGCGCATCACGGATGTAGGGTACTGCACGCGCGGCTTCGATGGTGTTGACGGTGATGCGTACGAGTTCCGACCCGGCCTGCCACAGCGCATGCACCTGCTCGACGGTCGACTGTATGTCAGCGGTGTCGGTGTTGGTCATCGACTGGACCACGATCGGGGCCCCACCGCCGACGGCGATGTTTCCGATCATGACCTTGCGGGTAGGGCGACGGGGAATCTGGATGTCGAACATGGCAAAAGGAATCAGTGCAGGGTGAACCGGGCAACTTTTCCCGGGGTGTAAGGGGCGAGGTCGATCGGTTGGCCGTCGCTGGTCAGTCGGACCGAAGCGGAATTGCCAATGATCAGCGCAACGGGCGGGGCAACGTCGAACGATGCTTGTGATCCTGCCGGGTACAGCCGCGAAATGACACGGTGCCCCTGGCCGTCATGGATGTTGAGCCAGGCGTCGCCGAGGAACTGCAGTTGCAGATGGCGGGCGTTGGTCGCGGCAGCGGGTGGCGACGCTGCTGCGCCTGTGACGGGTGCAATGTCCTTCGCCGGAACGTTCTGCGCTGGAATATCCTTCACCGGAATGTCATGCGCCGGGACCTGCTGCGCAGGTAGCGCGGATGCGTCAGCCCGCGTCGCGAGGCTGGCCGGTGCTGCCAGAGGCCCGGTGGTGCGGGTGGGTGTGGCCGGAGGTGTGGCATTCCCGGTCGGGACTACCGTTACGGCGGCGCCAGAGGATGCCGGTGCGGGTATGCTGGCGGGCGTAGGCACCACCGTTCGGGAGGTGGATGCCGGGTGGTGCTCCGTGGCCGGTGTCGTCGGCATGTCGCTGGACAGCCAGCGATAGGCCAGCCAGGGCAGGATCAGCACCAGCAGCAGGACGATCAGCACCAGGAATGGCCAGTAGCCGGGGAGATTGCGCTTGAGCGGAATATGCTCATCGTGAATGTTGAGCGTGTCGCGGTCTTGAGCGCCGGTTCGGGGCAGGTCTGCCACCAGGGCATCGGCATCGAGTCCGACGAGGCGGGCGTAGCTGCGCACGAATCCGCGGCTGAATACGTGGCCGATCTCGCTGAACCGGTCGTTTTCAAGCGCTTCGATCTGCCTGGGTGTGAGCTTGATGCGCTCGGACACGTCCCCGACGGACAGGCCGCTGGCCTGACGGGCGTGGGCGAGTCGCTGACCGACGCTGGCAGGAATGGACGGGATGCCGGTGTCGTCCATCAGTCAAATTTCCCTTGCAGCAACAACTGGGTTTCGGGAGCATCAGGGAACCGGTTGCGCAACAGCAGGCTGTCGCTGGCTTCGGTGTCATGGTCGCCGCTCTTGTGGGCAATGCGCACGCCGAGCCAGAGCAATTTTGCGCTGGGTGCGCTGTTGGCAAGCAGTCTGGCAATCGGCCGGCTGGCCTCCTGATAGCGTTGTTGCTGGTAATACAGGTTGGCGAGTTCGTAATTGGCTTGCGGGTCGTTCGGGTCGTGCTCGAGTGCCTTGCCGAAATAGGTTTCTGCCTGGAGCGGTTTGCCCATTTTCATCATGCACAGGCCGGCATTGGTCAGTGCGCTTTGTGGCTTGGCGTACAGCGGATTGGCCAGGGCAGTGGTGAACTGTTGCATGGCGTCGCTGTATTGGCCACGGTTGTAGAGGAACCAGCCGTAATTGTTGTGGATGTCGGGGTTGCCTGGCGCAAGATCCAGTGCATGCAGGAAATTGTCTTCAGCGGGCTTGTTTTCGCCAAGCGCCATGTAGACCAGGCCGAGCACGTCGTAGGCCGGGGCGTATCTGTCGTTGGCCTGGAGTGCGGTGTGCAGTTCATCGAGGGCGATGGCGTACTGGCCGCGGCTGAAATAGCCGGCGCCGAGTTCGGTGTGGATGCGCGCGCGCAGTTCCTGCTGATCGGCCGACGAGCCGGGGGTACTGGACGCAGATGAACCGATACCGAGATCGTTGTTCGCGGCCCCGGCGGAGACGGCAAGGCTACAGCAAAAGCCAAACAGAACAACGGCAAGGGACTTGCGGCAATTCATGGCGATACCTCGATTCTGTGCACGGTTCGACGGGTTTTGTCCTGAACGCGCCCGGCGAGTTGTCCGCAGGCGGCATCGATATCGTCGCCACGTGTCTTGCGGACGGTGACGACATGGCCTGCCTGCATGAGCAAGTCACGGAAACGCTGGATGGCCTGGCTGTCCGGTCGCCGGTAGCCGGTGCCCGGAAACGGGTTGAACGGAATCAGGTTGAATTTGCACGGCACGTCACGCACCAGCGCGATCAGTTCGCGGGCGTGGGCTGGCTGGTCATTGATGCCTGCCAGCAGAATGTATTCGAAGGTGATGAAGTCGCGTGGGGCGCGCTCCAGATAGCGCTGGCATGCCGACATGAGTTCTGCCAGCGGGTATTTGCGGTTGATCGGTACCAGTTCGTCCCGCAGCGGATCGTTGGGCGCATGCAGCGAAACCGCAAGCGCTACCGGACAGTCTTCGCGCAGACGGTCCATGGCGGGGACCAGTCCCGAGGTGCTGACAGTGACGCGCCGCCGCGACAGGCCGTAGGCATGATCGTCGAGCATCAGGTGCAGCGCGGCCAGGACGGCATCATAATTGGCCAGCGGTTCGCCCATGCCCATCAGCACGACATTGGTGATCGGACGTTCGCATGGCGCAGCGGAGGCTGTCGTGCTGCCCGCAACCCGATCGCCGTCATGGTGCTGCGCAAGCGCACGGTTGGCCAACCACAGCTGGCCGATGATTTCCGCGGTGCCGAGGTTGCGGTTGAACCCTTGCTGTCCGGTAGAGCAGAAAGTGCAGGCCAGCGCGCAGCCCACCTGCGAAGAGATGCACAGTGTGCCGCGGGTCTCTTCCGGAATGAACACGGTTTCGATGCCGTTGGCGGCACCGACGTCGAGCAGCCATTTGCACGTGCCGTCGCTTGCGACCTGTTCCGTAAGGATTTGTGGTACGGTTACGGTGGCCTCGCGAGCGAGTTTTTCCCGCAGTGTCCGCGCCAGGTCGCTCATCTGGCTGAAATCGGCCACCCCTGCCTGATGGATCCAGCGCATGACCTGACGGGCGCGGAACGGCTTTTCGCCCAGCCCGGCGAAATAGCCGGTCAGGCCGGCAAGGTCGAAATCAAGCAGGTTCTGCGCGGGCATATCAGCGGGACGAGTTCAATCCTGGCGTGGGTAGAGGTTGAGTGCAGGGAAGAAATAGGCAATTTCCACTGCGGCATTTTCAGCCGAATCGGAACCATGCACGGCATTGGCATCGATGCTCTCGGCAAAGTCGGCACGGATGGTGCCGGGAGCGGCCTTTTTCGGGTCGGTGGCGCCCATCAGGTCGCGGTTGGCGAGGACGGCGTTTTCGCCCTGCAGTACCTGGACCATCACCGGGCCGGATACCATGAAGTCGACCAGGTCCTTGAAGAACGGGCGTTCGCGGTGCACTGCATAAAAGCCTTCGGCTTCGTTGCGCGACAGGTGGATCATGCGTGCGGCAATGATCCGCAGCCCGGCGTCTTCGAAGCGTTGGTAAATCTTGCCGATGACATTCTTGGCGACAGCATCGGGCTTGATGATGGACAGTGTGCGTTCTACAGCCATGTATGACTCCGTTTGTGTGGTTCCGTTAATATTTGGCCGGAACACGTTAGCATGAATCGATAATAAAATAAATCTTGCGAGGGCGGGTGCCGTGCCCGGTCTCTGTCAGCCCTGACGGTTACGTTTGCGCTCATTTTCGGTCAGGAAGCGCTTGCGCAGCCGGATCGATTGCGGAGTGATTTCCACCAGTTCGTCGTCTTCGATGAATTCGACCGCGGATTCGAGCGTCAGTTTCACCGGGGGCGTCAGCCGCACGGCTTCGTCGGTGCCGGATGCGCGGATGTTGGTCAGTTGCTTGCCCTTGATAGGGTTGACCACCAGATCG
>JAJXUP010000033.1:10831-17533 GCA_021782795.1 Pseudomonadota bacterium
ATCATGCCTTCGTACAGCTTGTCACCGGGCGAGACGAACATGCGGCCGCGGTCTTCGAGCTTCCACAATGCATACGCCACTGCTTCGCCGTGCTCCTGCGATATCAGCACGCCGTTGCGCCGTCCGGGCATGTCTGCCTTCATGGGGCCGTAATCATCGAATACGTGCGCCATAATGCCGGTCCCGCGGGTGAGCGTCATGAATTCGGACTGAAAACCGATCAGACCGCGCGCCGGAATGCGATATTCCAGCCGCACGCGCCCATGGCCGTCCGGCTGCATGTCCTGCAGGTCGCCACGGCGGCGGCCAAGCTCTTCCATGACGCTGCCCTGGTTGGTCTCTTCCACGTCCACGGTAAGGGCCTCGTAGGGTTCATGCCGTTCGCCGTTGACCTCCTTGAACACCACGCGTGGTTTGGAGACGGCAATTTCAAATCCTTCGCGGCGCATGTTTTCAAGCAGAATGGTCAGGTGCAGTTCGCCGCGGCCTGACACCAGGAAAGTATCGGCATCGCTGGTGTCCTCGACCCGCAGCGCGACGTTGGTGAGCAGTTCCTTGTTGAGTCGGTCGCGCACCTGGCGGCTGGTGACGAACTTGCCTTCGGTACCGGCCAGTGGCGAATCATTGACCTGGAAGTTCATGGTAAGCGTGGGTTCGTCCACCTTGAGCAGCGGCAGTGCAATGGGGTTGTCCCTGTCGCAGATCGTGACGCCGATGCCGATGTCCTCGATGCCGTTGATCAGCACGATGTCGCCAGCCTGTGCTTCGTCGATCAATACCCGGTTCAGTCCGCTGAAGCCAAGCACCTGGTTGATGCGTCCGGATTTCGGCGTGCTGTCAGGGCCGGCCATGACGCTGACGGTCTGGCCTGGCTTGATGCGGCCGTTGAGAACGCGGCCGACACCGATGCGGCCGACGAAGCTGGAGTAATCCAGTGCCGAGATCTGCAGTTGCAGTGGCGCATCGGGATCGCCTTGCGGTGCCGGCACATGCTTGAGAATGGTTTCGAACAGCGGGTTCATGTTTTCGCCCGGTTCATCGAGTTCGAGCTTGGCGTAGCCGTTGAGCGCGGAAGCGTATACCACCGGAAAATCGAGCTGGTCGTCGTTGGCTCCCAGCTTGTCGAACAGGTCGAAGGTGGCGTTGATGACGAAATCCGGCCGTGCACCCGGGCGGTCGATCTTGTTGACCACCACGATCGGCTTGAGTCCGAGCGCCAGGGCCTTGCGCGTGACGAAGCGCGTTTGCGGCATCGGGCCTTCCACAGCGTCGACCAGCAGCAGTACGCCGTCCACCATCGACAGCACGCGCTCTACTTCGCCGCCAAAATCCGCGTGCCCCGGGGTGTCCACCACATTGATATGGTGGTCGCGGTATTGCAAGGCAGTGTTCTTGGCAGTGATGGTGATGCCGCGTTCCTTTTCCAGGTCGTTGCTGTCCATGACACGTTCGCCCACGCTCTGGTGCGAGGCAAAAGTGCCGGACTGCTGCAGCAGTTTGTCGACGAGGGTGGTCTTGCCGTGGTCGACGTGGGCGATGATGGCGATGTTGCGGAGCAAACGGGGCATGGTGGACGGTTCCGTGAATGGGAAATTACGCTGGAGCGCGTCCCGGCGGTTCGGGCCGGGACGGGCGCTGGCGTCGCTACAGGGTACCGGTGCCTTGCGGCATTCCGGAAAACCCGCAATTGTAGCATGTTGTGCATGCAGGAAATGTATCGGCGCAATCCAAATTGCGTTGCCGGGCAAAAAATAATGGGTCGCAGCGATAAGCGGCTTGTAATAAAACTGTGGTCAAGGCTTGCGAACGCGAGGATAACGTGTATAATGACCCACTTTCCGCAAGTGATTCTGTTTGGCAAGAGACGCGGGTACCCGTTCGGGTGCGACGCAATTCGCCGGGCCGGCCTGTTTTCAGGTTCATCATTATATCATGGTGAACTGTTGTGGCCCGGGAGAACGGATCACCTCTGCCTGGCTTGTGGCGTGCGATGTGATGCGTGCCGGCCAGTGTACCATCGATCCCTGACCTTTCGCGTTTTGGCGGTTTCTTCAAGCGCAGTCATTCCGGTTGGCGACGATGTTTTTCGCGCCGATATCGGGTGATGATGCAGCCTGTCATAGTGTCGGCTTTGCTTTGCGTATCTTTTTAGAATGAGGAAACTGCTGTGTCTTTTGAATCCCTAGGTTTGAACCCTTCCATCGTCAAGGCCGTGACCGACGCCGGCTACAGCGAAGCCACGCCCATCCAGGCGCAGGCGATCCCGCTGATCCTGCAAGGGCACGATCTGCTTGCGTCTGCGCAGACCGGAACCGGCAAGACGGCTGCTTTCATGCTGCCGGCGCTGGAAAAATTGTCTGCCCCGTCGGCGACGAATGTGCGTGGGCCGCGCGTGCTGGTATTGACGCCGACCCGCGAACTGGCGCTGCAGGTGACTGCTGCGGCAGAAAAATACAGCCGGCATCTGCGGCGGGTCAAGGTGGTCAGTGTGCTGGGCGGCATGCCGTACCCGGTACAGAACCGCATGCTGTCCCAGCCGTATGAAGTGCTGGTGGCTACTCCTGGCCGTCTGATCGACCACATCGAGCGTGGACGCATCGATTTTTCGCGCCTTGAGTTGCTGGTGCTCGATGAAGCCGACCGGATGCTCGACATGGGTTTCTTCGAGGATGTCGAGCGCATCGCTTCCGCCACGCCGGCCAGCCGTCAGACGGTCATGTTCTCTGCCACGTTCGAAGGCAATATCGCGCGTCTGGCGACTGAGCTGCTCAAGGACCCCCAGCGTATCGAAATCGCGCATCAGCAGGCAAAGCATGAAAATATCGCCCAGCACATGCACTACGTGGATGATCTGGCGCACAAGAACCGCGTGCTGACGCATCTGATCAATGATGCCGAAATCAACCAGGCCATCATTTTCACCGCAACCAAGCGGGATGCGGATACGCTGGCTGATGATCTGCAGGCTGCGGGCCACAAGGTTGCCGCGCTGCATGGCGACATGCATCAGGGGGCGCGCAACCGTACCATCGTACAGATGAGGCATGGCAATATCCGTCTGCTGGTGGCCACCGATGTTGCGGCGCGTGGCCTCGATGTGCCGGGTATCTCGCATGTCATCAACTACGATTTGCCGAAGAATCCTGAAGATTACGTCCACCGTATCGGTCGTACCGGACGTGCTGGCGCCAACGGCATTGCCGTGTCGCTCGCCAGCCCGCGCGATGCATTGCAGCTCAAGCGCATCGAGCGTTTTACCGGGCAGGTGATTCCGGTTCAGGTGATCGAGGGGCTGGAGCCACGCTTCAAGCCGCGTGCACAGACGCCGGGTGGCGGCAAACCTGCTGCGGGACGCGGTGGAAACCGTTCGGGTGGTCAGGGGGGTGGCGAAGGTCGTCGCTTCCAGAATCAAGGCGAATTTCGCCGCGGTCATGGCGAAGGTCGTGCGGCGCAGAGCGGATTTTCCCAGGAGTCTGGCCGGTTCGGTCGGCAGCAGGAAGCCGGTCGGGGCGGATTCGGTCAGGAACGCCGTCATGGGCACAACGATTTTTCCTCGCCAGGCGGGGATGCCCGTCGCAGCCATGGTCATGCGGGTGAAACCGGTGGCCAGCGCGGCCGTGATGGCGGTTATGCCCGCGACCAACGCAGCGGCGGCACGGGTAACCGGGCCGTAGATGGTCAGCATGATCAGGCATGGGCGCAGACTTCGACCACTGCAGCGATTGCGCAGCAACGTCGCAATACCGGTGATCGTCCGGCTCGTGGCGGAGCGGCTTTCCGTCGCGATGGGCAGGGGGCGGCGCCATCGCGCCCGGCAGGGGTGCGAGGCAATGGTAACCGTTCCTGGAGCTGATGTTCGGGTGGGTATCGATTGGCAATAAAAACGGGGCGCAAGCCCCGTTTTTATTGCGGCATGTTCGATTTGATATCGAATAATCCGATGGTAACCATTCAGTAAAATCGCTTGCACACGTGCCGTTGCATTGGCTAGCCTAGTGACGCGGTGATTAATTCTCCACGGATCGCGTTGTGGGTGAAATCGTGATGATCGCGAACCGGATGACGCAGGTCGTGGTCGGAACCACGATGCCAGGGAATCCGGCAAGGCGAGGGCGCGATTTCACCCCAACCCACAGGGGATGTGGTTCTGGCGGGCAGCCTGCTGCGGTGCATTTCTTGTCAAGGGCATCAGCCATTGATTTCGAATCGCGCCTTGCAGTCCATCCTGCCAGACCAGCGTCGCGACCGTGTGGAATTCATCACCGCATCCCTGGAGCTGTCGTGTGATGGAGGATGCAACATGAGCGAAGTGATTGCGGTGCGGCGCGATGTCGAAGGATATCTCGTCGATCCGGAGGACTGGAATGAGACGCTGGCCGAGCAACTTGCCGGTGAAGAGGGGTTGTCGCTTGGTGCGGCGTACTGGCCGATTATTCATTTCATGCGTGAGTACTGGCAGGAGCACCAGGTGGCGCCGGACGTGCGCCATGTGGTGGCGTTCATGGCTGACAGTCGGGACATGGACAAGAAAATGGCCAAGGACGAACTGTTCGGTCTGTTTCCGTATGGTTACGTGAAGCAGGCCTGCAAAGTCGCGGGCATGATGCGTCCGCGTGGCTGGAGCACGGGCTGACTTTCCGTTGCGACATGCCGCCGGTGGCGAGAAGGCGGCTCAGGCCGGCGGATTGTCTTGCGTCAGGCGTTCGTAGACAACAAAATCGTAGCGGCAGCCGAGGCTGGCATCGTGGTGGATGTCGCGTGCGGTTTCCCGCCATTTTGCCGGATCGAATGACGGAAACCAGGCATCGGCATCCGCGATGTCGAGGTCGATTTCCGTCAGGTACATCCGTTGCGCCACGGACAGTGCCTGTGCATAGATCTGTGCCCCACCGATGATGAATACTTCTGCGTCCCCAGCGCACAGCGCGAGGCCCTGCTCCAGACTCGAAACCGTGTGACATCCGGGAAATGCCTGCGTTGCGTTGCGCGTGATCACGATGTTGTTGCGCTGCGGCAGTGCGCGGCCGAGCGATTCGTGTGTTTTGCGTCCCATGATTACGCTATGATTCAGGGTGAGACGCTTGAAGTGGCGCAAATCTTCAGGAAGTTGCCAGGGCAGGGTGTTGTCCCGCCCGATGGCGCGGTTGCGCGCGGTCGCGGCCACGAGGGAAACGGTTGGGGGCATGCGGACTCCTTTTTGCGTCACATTATAAGCGTAAAAGCAAACCGGAATCAGCGTTGCGCGCAGTTTTGCGCCGGAATCGACCTTTATGACTTCGCGACACCTCGACTTGCGGCTTGGCGCCATGCCCATGCGGGCCTTGCTGGTTGCGCAGTTCCTGTCTGCCCTGGCCGACAACGCCCTGTTGGTGGCGGCCATCGCGCTGATGAAGGCATTGGGGCAGGCAGACCATGTCAGCTGGGTACAGACGGGTTTTCTGGTGCCGTTCGTGCTGCTTGCGCCATACGTCGGTGCCGTGGCCGATGCCTTGCCCAAAGGTCGTGTCCTGCTGATTGGCAACACCATCAAGCTGCTGGGTACCGCGTCGATGCTGCTGGGTTTGCACCCGGTATGGTCCTATCTGCTGGTTGGCGTGGGTGCGACGCTGTATTCACCGGCAAAATACGGCATTCTGGTGCAGTTTTTCCGTCCCGACCGTCTGGTGCAGGCCAATGCACTGCTCGAAGGTTCGACCATCCTGGCCATTCTGCTCGGCGTGGTGCTGGGCGGGTGGCTGACTGACCGTTCGGTCAATCTTGCCATGTGGGTCATTGTTGCCATCTATGCCGTTGCGGCATTGACCAACCTGTTCATTCCCCGATTGCATCCGGTCAGAGTGGAGCGCACACACTGGCACGGCTGGCACCTGCTGCGCTCATTTGGCCGGTCGTTGGTGGTGCTGTGGCGTGATGATGCCGCGCGTGCGAGCCTGATGGGTACCAGCCTGTTCTGGGGCAGTGGCGCCACCTTGCGCCTGATGCTGTTTGCGTGGGTGCCGTTGGCGCTGCATATCCGCGACAATCAGACGCCGGCGAACATGATGGGAATATTGTCGGTCGGAACCATCGTCGGCGCGATGCTTGCCTGGCGCTTCATCCATATGGACAGGATTCGTCGCGCATTCGTGAGTGGTCTGATGATCGGGCCGTGCATTGCGCTGCTGGCGTGGCAGACCCGGCTGCCCGAAGCCTATGTCTGGTCGTTCGCACTGGGCGTGAGCGGTGGCGTGTATGTTGTGCCGCTGAACGCGCTGTTGCAGGAGCGGGGGCGGGTGTCGGTCGGCGCCGGGCAGGCGCTGGCGGTGCAGAACCTGTTCGAGAACAGCATGATGATCGTCATGGTCACGGCTTATGGCTTCATGACCAGGTGGCCGGTGATTGATGTGATCATGGGATATGGCGTGGCGATCCTGGCGGGCACTGGTGTGCTGGCTGTACTGGCAGGCCGTGTTCTGCGTCGTAATGCTGACGCGGTCGGGGTCGAATCGAGCGATACGGGAAATAATTGAAGCGAGAGATTGACACAGGATCGTAACGCCGTATAATGCACGGCTCCACCTGACGATGAGTCGGGTAGTGAGAAGCTCTTTAACAAAACGACGACCAATAAGAGTGGGCATTTGCTGCGGGGAAGTTGGCTGGGACTGGAGTTCTGGCTGACGGAGCTTAGATAAAAAGCAGCAAGACCCGCACTTTGAGAGT